>AQRZ01000048.1 GCA_000402835.1 Synergistetes bacterium JGI 0000079-D21 | reverse complement strand
AGCCGGGAAGCAAGGCGGAAAAGGCTCTCCGGCTCGGTTTGACCATTCTGGATGAAAAAGGATTCCTGCAGCTGTTGCAAGGCAGCCCTGGATCGGACAAGGAGGAAACCTAATGCCCATCGGGAAGGATGAGATCCTGCGAATCGCGGACCTGGCCCGTCTTTTCGTCAGCGAAGAGGAAATCGGGCCGCTACAAAGGCATCTCAACGGGATACTCGAACACTTTGAACGGTTGAAGGAACTGGACCTCGAAGGGATCGACCCATTTGCCGTCGAGTGCGACACCGCGGGCTCAAGCCGGCAAGATGCAGTATCGTTCTGGCCGGGGAGGGAAGATGTCCTGGCGCAGGCCCCAAACCGAGAAGGGGATTTTTTCCGTGTTCCGCGGATCCTCGATGAAAGCGACGAGGTGCATCTCGATGAATGCCGCTGAAATGGCCAAGGCGGTTAGGGAAGCCAAAATCTCCGCCGTTGAAATCGCTGAGGGTGCGATTGGAAGGATACGCTTGATCGATTCCGACGTCCGGGCGCTCTTGACCCCTCTTTTCGAACGGGCACTGGAAAAAGCGGAGGAAATTGACAGGAAAATCGAGCTGAAACAGGATCCGGGACCCTTGGCCGGAGTTCCCGTCATCGTTAAGGACAACCTCTGCATGCGCGGCCAGGTGACGACTTGTGGGAGCCGAATGCTCGAAAACTGGCGGCCCCCTTACGATGCCAGCGTGGTTCGTTTCCTTGAGGAAGCTGGTGCGGTCATCCTTGGAAAGGCGAACATGGATGAGTTCGCCATGGGCAGTTCCACCGAGAACTCGGCATTTTTCCCAACGGCGAACCCTTGGGACCTTGAACGGGTTCCTGGGGGAAGCTCGGGAGGGAGCGCGGCTGCTGTCGCATGCGGTTATGTTCCCCTTGCCCTGGGAAGCGATACGGGCGGTTCCATTCGACAACCTGCCGCATTTTGCGGCGTCTACGGGCTGAAACCCACCTATGGCCTGGTCAGTCGGTTCGGCCTGGTCGCTTTTGCCTCTTCCCTCGACCAAGTGGGGCCTTTTGCGAGGTCCGTCGAAGACTTGGCCCTGGCGATGAATGTCCTCTCGAAACCGGATCCCGCCGATGCAACTTCGAGCTGGAGAACCAGGCCTGACTATGCCGCTTTCCTCGGAAGGGAGCACCTGAAGGGAATGAAAGTCGGGCTGGTCTCCGAATTCGAAGATTACCCGGTCCAATCGGAAATCACGGAAGCGCTTGCAAGGGTGGAATCCATCCTGCGGGAAGCCGGGGCGGAATTTGTACCCGTAAGCCTACCAACGACGATCGAAGCCGGGCTTCCCTGTTATTACATCCTTGCTCCCGCCGAGGCGAGCTCGAACCTGGCCCGCTATGACGGAGTCCGGTACGGGCTTTCAGCGGAAGCCGAAAGCCTGATGGACCTGTACATGAAGACGCGCGGGCTAGGTTTCGGCCCGGAAGTGAAAAGGAGGATCCTCACGGGGACCTATGTCCTGAGTTCGGGATATTACGATGCCTATTACCTGGTGGCGCAAAAAGCCCGGATTCGGATTTCCAGGGAGTTCCGCTCGGCCTTTGAAGGCGCTGACATGATCCTCATGCCCACGACGCCGACGTTGCCCTTCAGGAAAGGTGAGCACCAGGACGATCCCATTCAAATGTATTTGAGCGATGTGTTCACGCTCCCCGTGAACCTGGCGGGTTTGCCTGGATTGTCTCTGAACGCCGGGTACAGCAAATCCGGTCTGCCCGTTGGGGTCCAGTTCGTGGGTCCCAAGTGGGGGGAGGGGACGCTATTGGCAGCCGCCGAGGCGGTCGAGCGCGTGCTGGGAAAACCGACCTGCGCGTTTGGAGGTGAAAAGGCTTGAGAAAGCCCAGAACCCCGGTCATAGGGCTGGAAATCCATGTTCAGATGAAAACGGAGAGCAAGCTTTTTTGCGCTTGTTCGACGGATTATATCGGGGCGGTCCCGAACACGAACGTCTGTCCCGTCTGTCTCGGCCTGCCTGGGGCATTGCCCGTCGTCAACCGGAAGGCGATCGAATACGCGGTAAGGACCGCGCTTGCGCTTGGCGCGCGGATTGGGCTTTCCACCAGGTTTCACAGGAAGAACTACTTTTACCCGGACTTGCCGAAGGCGTACCAGATTAGCCAGTATGACGTTCCCCTGGCGGAAGGTGGTCGACTCCCCGTCGGGGAAGAGGAAAAGAGGAAGTGGATACCGATCACGCGCCTTCACCTGGAGGAAGACGCGGGAAAGCTCGTTCACTCAGCACGGGACGGGAGGCTGGGTAATTCCGAATACTCGCTGGTAGATTACAACCGCGGCGGAGTTCCTTTGACGGAGATCGTTACGGAACCGGAACTCTCAACTCCTTCGGAAGCTCGGGATTTTGTGTCAAGGCTTCGGCAGTTGGTGCGTTTCCTTGGGGTTTCAGACGGAGACATGGAAAAAGGTTCTCTCCGGGTGGACGCAAACGTCTCCCTGACCGACCCCCAGGGAGGACTTGGGACCAAGGTGGAAATCAAGAACATGAACTCGCTGCGATCGCTGGAAAGGGCCTTGGAGTTCGAAATCGCAAGACAGGAATTATGCCTCGAGCGAGGAGAACCGATACGCCAGGAAACGAGGCACTGGGATGATGGAAAGGGCCTGACCCGCGGGACCCGGGGAAAGGAGGAGGCCCATGACTATCGATATTTCCCCGATCCGGACCTTCCGCCCCTTGTCCTTTCCGAGGCGTTTGTCGAGGAGCAGCGAAGGCTTTTACCGGAATTGCCTTGGGACCTGAAGGAGAGGTTCATCCTGCAACTGGGACTCTCTTCCGAAGATGCATCGACCCTGACGGAACTGCCGGGAATCGCGCGGTATTTCGAAGGGTGTGTGCGAGAAGGGGCGAGCCCCAATCGGGCAGCGAACTGGATCCGGACCGAAGTGATGAGGTTTTTGAACGAGAAGAAAACGTCGATCGAAAATTTCCCCCTTTCACCGGAGAAACTATCACGGTTGCTGGCACGGATCGACAAGGGGCAGCTTTCGACGACATTGGCGAAAACGGTCTTCGAGCGGATGGTGACCGAAAACCTTGATGAGGACGAAGCACTCGAGAAGGCCGGGGCCATAGCCGGGAAAGTCTCCGGGGACAATTTGCGGGAGATGGTGAAGAAGGTCCTCGAAAAGGAAGGTCCCACGGTCGAGGAAATCAAATCCGGGAGGGATTCGAAGGGGAAAAAGAGATCCTTCCTATGCGGCCTGGTCATGAGGGAATCCAAGGGGCAGGCCGATCCGGCAGAAGTGGCAAAAGTCCTCGAGGATATCCTGGATCGTTGAAATCAAGGGACGGAAAAACACGGATTTTTGCTAGAATAGCATGAGTGCGATTCGAAACGCGGCGCCACCGCGGAAAGAAACGAGGAGGTCGTTTGGAGATGGGGATGAGGAATCCGGCTGATGTGAGAACCTTTGCAATCGTGGCCCACGGCGGGGCGGGGAAGACATCCCTGGCCGAGGCCATGCTTTTCGATACGGGAGCCATCAACCGAATGGGGAAAGTGGAAGACGGAACGACGACCACGGACTTCACGCCTGAAGAACAAAAGCGCCAGATTTCGATCAACACGGCCGTTGCGACGCTCCGCCACAAGGGAAAAATCCTTTTTGCACTCGATACCCCGGGATTTGCCGATTTCATCGGTGATGTGCGCTCGTCCATGCGGGTTTCCGACTCGGCCGTGGTGGTGGTCAGCGGGGTGCATGGGGTTGAGGTCCAGACGGAAAAGGACTGGGAGTTCGCGGAAGACTTCCAGATTCCTGTCCTTTTCTTCGTCAGCAAGATGGACCGGGAGAACGCCGACTTTGACCGATGCGTCGGCGAACTCCGGAAATACATGAGCGAAAAGGCAGTCCCGCTCTTTTTGCCGATCGGGAAGGAAGCCTCCTTCAAGGGAGTCGTGGACGTCCTAAGGGGGAAAGCCTACCTTTACAAGGGAGACGGAAGCAAGGAGTTCTCGGAAACGGATGTCCCCGCAGAGATGGCAGATGAAGTCCAGTCTGCACGCGAAGCTCTCGTCGAACGCATCGTGGAAGCCGACGACGAACTGATGATGCGGTATCTCGACGGGGAACAGATCTCAACCGAAGAACTGTTGAACGCGTTGAGAACGGCCGTTTCGAAAAGAAGCCTGTTCCCAGTGGTACCGGGGGCCAGTACCGCGAATGTCGGGATTTTCCAACTGTTGGACGTCCTGGTGGACGTGATGCCCTCTCCCCTGGACATGCCGGCAAGAGAAGCACGGAAGAACGGAGAAACCGTCCATGTAAAGCCTGGCCTGGATGAACCCTTTTCGGCTCTCTGCTTCAAGGTGATGGTGGATCCTTACGTCGGCAAGCTTTCCTTTCTGCGTGTCTTTTCCGGAAGCCTGACCAGCGACCAGACCCTCTACAACGTGAACAAGGGCGAGGAAGAACGGATCAGTGCCTTTAAGTTCATGAAGGGCAAGGACGGGGAAGATCAGAAGGATGTCGTCTGCGGAGACATCGTTGTCATCCCGAAACTTCATTCGACGACGGTCGGAGATACCCTGGGGACGAAGGGAACGTCGTTCCAATTCCCGCCGATCCAATTCCCGCAGCCGATTTACAGCGTGGCGGTTACCCCGAAAAGCCGTGCGGACGAGGACAAGCTGAGCAATGCAATTCACAGGATGAGGGAAGAAGATGCGACCCTCCACTTCGAAAAGAACCCGGAAACGGGGGACAATGTCCTGTCGGGCATGGGGGACGTTCATCTCGACATCATCCTTTCGAAGATCAAGGACCGGTATGGGGTAGAACTGGAAACCGGAACTCCGAAAGTTCCTTACAGGGAAACCATCAAAAAAACTTCGAAGGCCCAGGGGAAATACAAGAAACAGACCGGCGGGCGCGGACAATACGGGGATGCGGTCATCGAGTTTTCTCCAAGGGAACGGGGTTCGGGATTCGAATTCCAGGACAAGATTGTTGGAGGCGTGGTTCCTAAGTCCTTCATCCCAGCGGTCGAAAAGGGATTGAGGGAGGCGATGACGAAAGGCGTGCTCGCCGGGTTTCCGACGGTCGACTTTACGGCCGCCCTGGTTTTCGGATCCTACCACGATGTCGATTCCTCGGAAATGGCGTTCAAGATCGCAGCTTCCATGGCTTTCAAGAAGGGAATTGCCGAAGCCTCGCCGGTTCTCCTGGAGCCGATCATGAATGTCGAAGTCGTCGTGCCCGAAGAATACCTCGGAGATGTCATGGGGGATTTCAATAGCCGCCGGGGCAGGATCATGGGAATCGACAGCAGGGGCCGCCTCCAGGTGGTGAAGGCCCAGGTACCCCTCGCCGAGATGTTCCGGTATGCCATTGTCCTTCGATCGATGACTTCCGGACGGGGATCCTTCACGATGAGCTATTCTCATTACGAAGAAGTCCCTGCGGAAATCGCGAAAAAGGTGATTGCCGCCCATAAGGTCGAGGAAGAAGAGGAAAACTGATCGGGAAAGAAAAAAAGAGGAGGGGGCCCCCTCCTCTTTTTTTACCCCTTTTCTCGAAATCTCGAGGTTCAGCTTCTGAGGGCAGATTCAACCGCGGGGAGATTCGCACCCATCTTCCGTGACAGATGGGAAAGGATTCGCACGAGGCTCCTTGAATTCCCGTAAGGCTTTGCACCGAGAGGCTGAACGTGCAGCTGACCGGTCAGGCCGTTGAAAGAGCCTTCCCTTTCGGTCCAGGCGGCGACGGGGAGAAGCACCTCTGCTTCTTCGGCCTCCAGCTCGGTCGGTTTCGTCGTGAAAGAAGCGAAAAGATCCAACGTCCTCAAATCTGCAGCGGTAAGCCCAAAAGCTTCGGGCGAAGTCCCCGCAAGGACAAGGGCCTTGACCTTCCCCGAACGGACGGATTGCTGGATTTGAGACACACCGGCGCTCGAGAACCCAAGGGAGATCAAGCCCACCGCGTTTGCGGCTTCGTGCAGGATGAGTCCTTTCCTTTGCTTCAACTGGTCGAGCAGTGCGGTGGTTTCCGAAGCCAGCCGCGGGTCGGCCGCAAAGACCCCTCCCCATAGGGTCGAAAGGGACTTTGCATTCGTAAGGACGCGGGCCGCTTTTTCTATGGTTTCCGCTGGAATGCCCGTCAGTGCTTCGACCTTTGCCGGCGTGTAGTCGGTCAGTGCTTCCGGCAGAACGATTCCTTTCTGGTTCAGCGAGGCTGCCAAAAGCCCCCTCACGAGGTGTTCCTCTGTCCCTGCGATCGGCGATAGGATCAACGCCTCTCCTCTTTCCAGCTTCTTCGGGATCCGGCCGATTGCCACGACCTGAGCATGGCGCTGACGCATCGCCTTTCTGATGAAGGACGTCAGGACGGGTTGCCGATTGTCGGTGTCCGCGTCCAGGAGGAGAAGCGCATCGGAGGCATTGAGGTCGCCGTAGTCTTCCGGCTTCCATTCGGTTCCCCATCTTGTTTTCAACGTGTTCCAGGCTGCGGTGCCGCAGTCCAGCCCGGCAAAATGGATCGGGGCACCGCCGAGGCCATCCGCAGAGAGTTTCCCTAGGGCCGTTGCCTCTTCGTTGCTCAAGTTGCCTCCTGCCAGCAGAAGAACCGATTCACCCCCCTGTGTTTCGACCGCGGCCTTCAATTTGGAGGACAGGTGTTCAAGGGCTTGGTCCCAATCGGTTTCAAACAGCCGACCGTTGACCCGGAGCATGGGGCTGCCAAGTCGATTCTCCGTCGTGGAGAGGGGCAGCGCCCGAGCCAGCCTGCAACTGTTCCCCATCGTTGGAGAAGCCGCGTTGTCGAGGTCCGTCGTGACTCTCACCAGCCTGGAAGACCCCTTGTCGAGGTTCAGCACGATATCGCAACCGACCGGGCATTCCGAGCAGGCTGTGGGGACGAGGACGGGCTTTTCGCTATGGGGCCACCTGGGAGCCTTCTTTTCGGTCAAGGCCCCTACCGGGCACATCTGGACGCAGAGCCCGCAGGAGGTGCACTCCGATTCATCGATCGGTTTCCAGAACTCCGTGTCGATGAGTCCTTCGAACCCGCGCTTGGTGAAGTCGATCGCGTGGAACCCCGCGATCTCGTCACAGGTACGCACGCACCGCCCGCAAAGGATGCACTTGTCCATGTTCCGATCGTAGAAGGCATTTGCTTCGACCACTCTCGGGATGTGTTCGCCCGCAACCCTTTCGGGCTGAACCTCGTAATCCTGGCCGTATCGGCGGAGTCGGCATTCGTGAAGGTCCTGGCATCCGCATTCCATGCAGCGCTTCGCGTCACGGAGCGTCTGTTCCTCCGTCAATCCGCCGCTGTACTCCTTGAAACCCATCTGGACTCGAAGCTGGGGGTCGACATGGGCGACCTCTTCCTGCGGCTGTTTCTCGATGTGGGTGAAGTCGGCCGGTCCCAAATCGGTTCGGACAACATCGTATTCAAATGGCTTTTTCGGTTTTCCGGTCGTAATGTACGAATGGATGGACATCGCTGCGTAATGGCCGTTCCCGATGGCCCTGACTGCGATGTCCGGTCCGGTCTGCTGGTCGCCGCATACAAAGACTCCCGGTAAGGGGGTCGCGTAGTTTTCGTCGACAATCATTTGCTTCCCGTCGTGAAGGGCCCTGGGAATTCCGTCAAAACGGATCTGTTGGCCGATGGCAGCGATCACGGTGTCGACTTCAATCCGAACGATTTCCCCCGTGGGCAGGGGTTTTCGGCGACCGGAGGCATCCGGTTCCCCCAAAACCATTCTCTCGCATTCGAGGGCCTCGACGCGGCCGTTCCCGATGACCGCCTTGGGTGCCATGAGGAAGTGGAATTCGACACCTTCTTCCATCGCTTCATGGATCTCGATATCCTGCGCGGGCATTTCCTCCCGTGTTCGGCGGTAAACGACCATGACGCGTTCGGCGCCGAGGCGTTTTGCACAACGGCAGGCGTCCATTGCTGTGTTGCCTCCGCCGACCACTGCGACCCTTGAGCCGATCCCGGTGGGAAGCGAGTTGTTCACCTTGTAAAGGAAATCGATCCCGCCGAAAACCCCCGGCAAATCCTCCCCTGGGACTCTCATGGGTGAGGATTTCCAGCACCCCATCGCCAAAAGGACAGCGTCGTATTCGTCGCGAAGCTGGTCCAGGGAAATGTCCCTCCCCAGGGCCGTTTCGGTCCTCACTTCAATTCCGTGGTCGGTGATCCATTGGATTTCCCGGGTAAGGATTTCCCTCGGAAGGCGGTAATCGGGGATTCCGTACCGCATCATGCCCCCGAGGTCGGACTCCTTGTCGAAAAGAGTGACTCCGTAGCCCATCTTCCTGAGGAAATAGGCGGCAGAAACACCAGCAGGTCCGCCTCCGACGATCGCCACCCGGCGATGGTTTTCCACGATTTCGGGAATGCGGGAAAGGGCATCGTTCTTCAGGCACCAGTCTCCGACAAAACGCTTGATTTCACGGATAGAAACCGGCTGCTCATCGACAAAGTTCCTGCGGCATTTTTCTTCGCAGGGAGCAGGGCAGACTCTCCCGATCGAAGCCGGGAGGGTGATGTTCTTGTGCAGTGCTTCGAGGGATTCTTCGTATTTCCCCTGGGCTGCCAGGTTGATGTATCCCTGGACGTCTCCATGTGCAGGGCAGGCTAGGGTGCAGGGGGGGGCGGCAATCTCCGACGTGGTCCGAAAACAGAAGCTCCAGGGCCAGTTTCCGTGCCTTCCTGACCCTTTCCGTATTCGTCTGGATGATCATCCCCGGGGCGATGGTCGAAGCGCAGGCCCGAACCAGGGCTTTCGCCCCCTTGACGTCCACTAGGCAGACCGAACATCCTCCATGTACGGAAAGGTGGGGGTCGTAGCAGAGAGTCGGGATTTCGACCCCGCATTCCCCGCAAAGGTCCAGGATCTTCTGGCCGCCGTAACCGTAAACTTCCTTGCCGTCAAGGATGACCTTCACATTCCGATCCATGGTCATCGTTCCTCCTTATTCCACGCTGATGGCGCCGACCGGGCAGACTTTGATGCATTGCCCGCAGCGGACGCAGGTCTCGTCATCGATGAGGTGCGGTTTTTTCACTTCGCCCGTAATGGCACCGACCGGGCAGGCCCGGGCGCATTTCGTACATCCGATGCACTTCTCCGGGTCGACCGTGTAGTGGATCAGGGCCGAACAAACTTTCGCCGGGCATTTCTTGTCCTGGATGTGTGCGAGGTATTCGTGCTCGAAATATTTCAGTGTGGTCAGCACGGGGTTGGGTGCGGTCTGGCCCAATCCGCAAAGCGACCCGTCCCGGATTTGGGGAGCAAGTTCCTTCAAAGTTTCGAGGTCTTCCATTTTCCCCTTGCCCTCGCAGATCCTCGTCAGGATTTCGAGCATCCGTTTCGTCCCGATCCGGCAGAATGGGCATTTGCCGCAGGATTCCTTCTGGGTGAAGGAAAGGAAGAAGCGAGCCACGTCGACCATGCAGGTCCCTTCGTCCATGACGACCATGCCGCCGGAGCCCATGATCGCCCCGGTTGCCGTAATCGATTCGTAGTCGACCGGCGTGTCGATCAAGGAAGCAGGGATGCACCCGCCGGACGGGCCGCCCATCTGAACGGCCTTGAAAGCCTTCCCGCCCTGGATTCCACCGCCGATATCGTAGATGACCTCCCTGAGGGACATCCCCATCGGAACTTCGACCAGTCCCCCCTTACGGATCTTTCCGGCAAGGGCAAAAACCTTTGTTCCCTTGCTCTTCTCGGTTCCGTACCGGGAAAAGGCTTCATGTCCGTTGGCCAGGATCCAGGGGATGTTGGCCAGCGTTTCGACATTGTTGATGTTCGTCGGTTTGCCGAAAACTCCCTTGTGGGCGGGGAACGGAGGCCTTGGCCGGGGCATCCCTCGTTTGCCTTCGATCGAGGCGATCAGCGCGGTTTCCTCCCCGCACACGAACGCTCCAGCCCCTTCCTTGATGTAGATGTCGAAGGAGAAACTGCTTCCGAGGATGTTCTTCCCCAGGTAGCCTTTTTGGCGCGCCTGTTCGAGAGCCTTGTTCAGGTGCTTGATTGCCAGCGGGTATTCCGCGCGGCAATAGATGATGCCCTGGGACGCGCCGATCGCGTATCCGCAGATGCCCATTCCCTCGATCACGCTGTGGGGATCGCCCTCGAGCACCGAGCGGTCCATGAATGCCCCGGGATCCCCTTCGTCCGCGTTGCAGACCACGTACTTGGAATCTCCCTTGGCATCATGGGCGAAACGCCACTTCATCCCAGTCGGGAAACCAGCGCCACCGCGGCCGCGTAGGCCGCTCTTGAGGACTTCATCGATGACCTGGTCCTGCGACATTTCGAAGAGGGCCTTCCTCAACGAGGCGTACCCGCCGCGTTCTTCGTATTCTTCGATTTTCTGCGGATCGATCAGTCCGCAGTTCCGGAGGACGATACGAACCTGCTTTTCCATCATCCGGTTTTCAGGAGCTTCCTCTACGGTCTTGCTCAGGATGGGAGAAACCGTGGAAGAACCATCCAGGAGGGCGGCGACGGTACTCGGGGTGACTTCGCCGTAGAGCTCGCTCTTGCCGTCCCGCTCAATTTCGACCAGCGGTTCATGGAAGCAGAGGCCGATGCACCCGACCTTCTTGAGCTCCACATCCGTGCGGTCCTTGAGCAGGGATTCCAGTTTTTCATAAACCGGTCCGGCACCCGCTGCGATTCCGCAGCTTGACATGCCGACCTTGACGATCACCTTTGCCAATCCGGACACCTCCATTCAGTTCAGTCGGCTTTACGGTAGGATTCGAGGATCTCGACGGCCTTTTCCGGGGTCAGGCGGCCATGGACCTCGTCATCGACCATCATGACGGGAGCCAGGCTGCAGCAGCCCAGGCATGCGACAAATTGCAGGGTAAAAAGCCCGTCCCCGGTCGTTTCGCCTTCTTTGACATTGAGGTGCCGCTGGAGCATTTCGCCAACGCGAAGAGATCCCTGGACATGGCATGCCGTTCCCCTGCAAAGGCGAACGACATGTTTCCCCTGCGGCTGGAGCCGGAACATCGCATAAAAGGTCGCGACACCGAACATCTCCGCAGCGGGAATGTCCAATTCCCTCGATAGGAAGTCCAGCGCTTCCGGCGAGAGATACCCCAGTTTTTCCTGAACGGCTGCCAAAAGCGGGATGGTGATGCCCTT
This sequence comes from Synergistetes bacterium JGI 0000079-D21, assembly GCA_000402835.1. The sequence continues at coordinate 23,396 of AQRZ01000048.1, read as the reverse complement.
TCCACCCTTGAAACGCTCGACAATCGGCTTCAAGGCCTCCTCGAGCTCGGGCTTGCCCGTTACCAACGTAGGCATTTCTTTCCCTCCTTGCCGACTCCACACAAATTTGGGGAGGAGCTTTCGGGCTCCCTCCCCTTTTCCTGACTCCTTGCCCTGACATTATACCCTCTTGGTTGTTCTTTTCGGGAAAAAGAGCCAGATGTGAAAAAAAGGATAAAAGGAACGTACGTGTGAGTCGAGCATTTAATGCTAATCTTTTGAAGATTGACATTCATTTACACTATGATAATATCCCCATAGTGGTATATATGCCAGGAGGCGGACTTTGATCACGGGAGGAGATACCGCATGAACGTTAAAGTCTACTCGACACCGACATGTCCGTGGTGCACGAAAGTGAAGGATTTCCTGAAGCAGCTGAACGTGGAATACGAAGAGGTTGACGTCAGCTCGAACCGGGAAGCTGCAATGGAAATGGTCAAGAAGACACGACAGATGGGGGTTCCGGTGACCCAGATCAACGAGCGGTTTATCGTGGGCTTCAATGCTTCCGAGATCGAAAGCACCCTGAAGGAAGCCGGTATTCTCAAAGAGTAGAGAGCGGCGATCGAAGAGGACGGAAGGGGCTGGCTTGTCCAGCCCCTTCTGAATTGTGACTTCAGGAGGTTTGCCGATGACGGAGAAACTTCTGACGATCGGTGTAGGTGGGGCGATCGGTGTCGGATCGAAAATGGAACGCGTGGAAGAGAAAGAGATGGAACTTCTGGAAACTTCCTTGAGGCAAGCCGAGTCCCAGCTGAGAATTGCTGCAGGCAGCGGCCTGGACGGCGCCGGGTGGATCCGGTTACCCTATTCGGACCTCGAGCCCGTCCGCCGCGTCGCCGAAAAACTCTCGGTCTTCGATTCGATCGTTCAGGTAGGAATCGGGGGATCCGCCCTTGGGAACCTCATGCTGAACAATGCGTTTCAGCACCCGCATCATAATGAACTGAGCAGGAAGGAAAGGAAGGCCCCACGTTTCTACATGGCCGACAATCCCGATCCGCAAAGCCTGGCAGGGATCTGGGACTGCATCGACCCGGCAAGAACTGCTTTCATCGTTGCAAGCAAATCAGGTTCGACTGCCGAGACGATGGCGGTCTTCCTTTGGCTTTTCGAAGCCCTAAGGGAATCGCTGGGAGAAGAAAAGGCTTTTGGCCATTTCGTCTTCATTACGGACCCGGAACAAGGGCTCCTGAGGCAGCTTGCTTCGAAGGGCGTACTGGGAATCCTGCCCGTTCCGAAAGACGTCGGGGGACGCTTTTCGGTTCTTTCTCCTGTCGGCCTTCTGTCTTCGATGGCCCTGGGACTTCCGGTGAACGATGTGCTGGAGGGAGCCCGGAGCCTGGACGGTATTTTAAAGGAGGCAAAAGGGATCTGGGAAAATCCTGCCTGGATCCTTGCAGCGCAGCATACGCTGCATTTTCGAAAGGGGAGGCCCATGGCCGTTCTGATGCCGTATGCGGATGCGCTGGAACGGTTTGCCGAATGGCATGCCCAGCTTTGGGGTGAAAGCCTCGGGAAACAAGGAGAAGGGAGTACGCCCGTCAGGGCGCTTGGTGCGATTGACCAGCATTCCCAGGTGCAATTGTACGTCGAGGGGCCGGATGACAAGCTCTTCACCTTCCTGAACGTTGAAAAGCGAGGTCCCGATTGGTACATACCGGAATCCCCCCTCAAGGAACTTTCCAGGGTAAATTACCTTGGCAACCATTCCTTCGACGAACTCCTTTCTGCAGAAGCCCGTTCGACGGCTGCAGCGCTGAAAAAAGCGGGAAAGCCAGCCATCTGGATGGAAATCCCTAGAATAGACGGGCTGCGCATCGGAGCTCTCATTTTCCTGTACGAGTGGGTTACGGCCTTGACGGGGCTTTTGATGGAGATCGACCCCTTTGATCAGCCTGGCGTCGAGCAGGGGAAGCGGTATACTTATGGGCTGATGGGGAGGGCTGGATATGAATCCGATGCGGCCGAGGTTTCGAAGGAATTTGGGGAGATCGTTTCAAAGGCCCTCACGGTTTAAAAGGGGGAATCCTTTTGCTTCGAATTGACGGGAATGTCGAAAAACTGAGAAGAGCGGTGCGGGGCCTCAGGCAGGAAGGCGGGACGGTCGGTTTCGTCCCGACGATGGGGTACCTCCACGAGGGACATCTTTCTCTTGTGAGAAAGTCGGTTTCCGAGAACCAAACTACGGTCGTATCGATCTTCGTCAATCCGCTGCAGTTCGGACCAAACGAGGACTATGAAGCCTATCCCAGAGACCTGGAAAAGGATTGCATGCTGCTGGAAAAGGAAGGGGTGGACCTCGTTTACTGCCCGAAACCGGAGGACCTTTACCACCCGGACCATTCGACGTACGTCGTGGAGGAAGGCGTGAGCCGGGATCTATGCGGTGCCAGCCGGCCCGGGCATTTTCGCGGAGTCTGCACCGTAGTGCTCAAACTCTTCCATCTCGTCGAGCCGGACAGGGCATACTTCGGAGAGAAGGATTACCAACAGCTCCAGGTCATTCGGCGAATGGTCCGCGACCTGAACGTCCCGGTGGAGATCAGGGGGTGCCCTATCGTCAGGGAGCAGGACGGACTGGCCCTGAGCAGCCGAAACGTGTACCTTTCTCCTCCCGAAAGGGCTTCGGCCTTGGCTTTGAGTCGATCCTTGAAAAAGGCGAAAGCCCTGTACGATTCCGGGGAGAGGGACGCGGCGAGGATTGTAGGGTGCGTCAGGGAAGAGTTGAAGGGCGACCCGAGCCTGTATGTCGAGTACGTGGAAGTGAGGGACGCGTCTGAACTGTCGGCCTTGAAAACGATCGAGAGGCCGGCGGTCCTAGCGCTTGCGGTAAGGGTCGGGAAGACGCGCCTGATCGACAACGTAATCCTGGGAGAGGGTAATCCATGAAAAACAGGCTTGGTTTAAGTCTCTTCCGGGAGATGAAATCGCGGAAGGAAAAAATCACGATGCTCACTGCGTACAACGCCTGGCAGGCGCGACTGGCGGAAAAGGCAGGAGCAGAGATGCTGCTGGTGGGGGATTCCGTCGGGATGGTCGAGCATGGATTTCCCGACACCCTCGAAGTGACGCTGGAAATGATGATCCATCATTGTGCCGCGGTTTCTCGCGGTTCTGAAAGAGCATTCCTGGTCGGCGATTTGCCTTTCCTCACCTACGAAGTGGATGAGCGGGAGGCCGTCAGAAACGCCGGGCGGCTGATCCGTGAAGGAAAAGTCCAGGCGGTCAAGCTTGAGGGAGGAGCGAACCGGTTCGAAACGATTCGGGCGATCGTCAGGGCAGGCATCCCCGTGATGGGGCACGTTGGGTTGACTCCGCAGACCTCGACCGCCCTGGGAGGGTACAAGGTACAGGGAAAAGACCGGGAGAGTGCAAGGCGCGTTTTCGAAGACGCCCTGTCTGTCGAAAGGGCCGGGGCTTTTGCAGTCGTCCTGGAATGCGTTCCTTCACCTCTGGCGGAAAGGATCACTGAGAAACTGACGATCCCGACCATCGGCATCGGTGCAGGACCTGCCTGCGATGGGCAGGTCCTGGTGCTTCACGATGTGCTGGACCTTTACGGGACGTTTCGCCCGAAGTTCGTGAAGGTTTACGCGGAAGGGGGGCGAGTCCTACTGGAAGGGCTTGAGAAGTATGTCATGGAAGTGAAGAAGGGGGAGTTCCCCGACCTGGAACACGGCTTCACGATGGATCCGGCCCTTCTAGAGGAAATTGAATGAAGGTCGTTGTCGTAGGCTGCGGGGCCTTGGGCAGTCTTCTGGCTTTCAAGATGATTAAAGCCGGCATTGCACTCACGGTGCTCCAGAGAGACGGAGTCCAATACGAGGCTTTGAAAGCCGGCGGGATCCTGTTTGTTGACAGAGAAGGGAAAAAAGAACGGGTTCCTTGTGAAGTGGTCAAGACGCTGGATGGCCTTGAAATGGCGGAATTGGCGATCGTCACGGTGAAAGCCTACCAGACCGAAGCCGCGGCATGGGCCCTGCGGGGACACCTCGCGGAAGACGGGGTTGCCTTGACGCTACAGAACGGACTGGGAAACGCGGAAATCCTTGCAGGAACGTTCGGTGCCGAGAGGGTCGCAGCAGGAACCTGCACCTACGGGGTTCATCGAAGGGGTCCAGGCGAAATTGCCTGGGGCGGCGACGGAATGGTCCGGCTCGGCCCCTGGAAAGCGGGCAGGGACCTTTCCCCCGTGGAAGCGTTATTGAAAAAGGCGGGGATCGACGTTCGCCTGGAAAGCGATCCGAGGAGGGCCCTCTGGGAAAAAGTCATCCTCAACGCAGCGGTCAACCCTGTATCTGCCCTGACTCGGCTTAAAAATGGGATTCTGCTTGAATCCCCGGTTGCGCGGGCCCTGGTTTTCCAGCTGGTGGAAGAGGGAGTGCAGGCAGCCCGGTCAGCAGGAGAAACGGTCGAAACGGAGTCGATGCAGGGACTTGTAAGGTCCGTGCTCGAAAAGACCGCGGAGAATCGGACTTCGATGCTCCAGGATATCGAAAACGGACGAAAGACAGAGGCAGACGCGATTTTGGGAAAACTGGTGGAAATCGCCAGGGAAAAGGGGAAAGAACTGGTCAGGACGCAGACGGTTCACGCCTTGATCAAGGCAATTGAAAACGCATCGGAGAGAGTTCGAGAATGAGGGGAGGAATGAGAGTTTGCTGGAACCCCGGATGCTTTTTGTGAAAGACGTTGAAGTCGAGAGAGAGGGGAACCGGATCCTTCGAGGGATATCCATGCAGGTGCATCCTGGGGAAATCTGCGGAGTCCTCGGAAGAAACGGGGCGGGTAAATCGAGCCTCGCCTATGCCATCATGGGGCTTCCCCAGTATGCGCCGAAAAAGGGCAGGATTTGGTTTGACGGGGAGGACATCACGGAATGGGGAGTGACGCAACGGGCCCGTGCAGGGATCACCCTGGCTTGGCAGCACCCGGCGCGTTACGAAGGGATCCCGGTTCGCGACTACCTGAAGCTTTCCAACCCGTCGGCCCGTGAAGAAGACCTCGCAGAAGCCCTGAACCTTGTCCAGATGGAACCGTTCTACCTGGACAGGATGGTCGACAAGGGACTTTCGGGAGGAGAGAGAAAACGCATCGAACTCTCCTCGATCTACCTGATGAAACCTCGACTTGCGATCCTTGACGAGCCGGATTCCGGGGTCGACCTTCTTGCGCTCGGTGAAGTCATGGGGCTTTTCAAGGTGCTCGCCTCCGGAGGGAGCAGCGTGCTGATCATCACTCACCGGGAGGATGTCGCGGCGGCCTGTGACCGATCCTACCTGATGTGTGCGGGAAAAATGATCCTGGAGGGAAGCGCAGAGGCCGTGAAGAGATACTTCCTTTCTCAATGCGAACCTTGCGTCGAGCAAAAGCCGGAGAATACGGGAGAGGCGGCTTCCAACCATGCATAGCGTCACCGAAGAGTACAAGACACTCGTTTCCATCGCCGAGAGAACGGGGGGCCAGCCAGGTTCCTTCGGGGCAGAAGACGCGATTTACGTCGTGGTCCATGCAAACCGGATCCTCGCTTCTCACGCGCTGCCCGGTGTCCGGATCGAAGCGGCAGAAACGGCGGACGGGATCGACGCCAGAATCACCGTCCAGGCAGGTACCGAAGTGTCCAGGCCCGTGCACCTCTGCTTCGGCCACCTGGCTGCTTCGGGTCGCCAGGTGATCCGGAGCCGGATCTTCCTGGAAGAAAGGGCAAAAGCGGTCTTCCAGGCGCATTGTATTTTTCCGAATGCGATCGAATTTCTCCACGCCATGGAAGGAGAAATTCATTTGGCCCCGCAGTCGGCCTTCAGCTACAGGGAAGTGCACGTTCACGGCCCCGAGGGCCGAATCGAAGTCAGGCCGGTCTCCCGCGTGCGGATCGACGAGAACGCTGTGTATCGCGGCGATTTCACCCTGGTGGAAGGGCGGGTCGGAAACCTAGCCATCGACATCGATGTCGAAGCTCATGGAAGGCGGAGCAGGGTCGAAGTCACCTCGAAAGTCTACGGCAAGTACGATGATTTCTGCCAAGTCAGGGATATCGTCCGCCTGACAGGAGCAGAGAGCTCTGCCTTGATCAAGGCGCGTGTCGTTCTGAAGGATCGAAGCGAGGGGAAGTTTCTCGGTCTGGTGGATGGTGCGGCGNCTGGAGCGAGGGGGCACGTCGATTGCACGGAAGTGGTCCAGGGTGAAGCCAGGGCCGTAGCTTCACCGGTAGTTCAGGCCTCCCACCCGGAAGCGGAAGTGACCCACGAAGCGGCGATCGGAAGGATCGCGGACGATAAGATCCAGGGACTCATGGCCAAGGGGCTGTCTGCGGACGACGCGATCGATTTCGTGGTATCGGGGCTGTTGCGTTAAGGGGTCAAGCAGGGGGGGCGCCCTTCGGCACCCCCCTGCAGGCTTTCAGATGTGAGGGTATAGCGCGTCCTGAACAACCACCCCTATGTTTTCATCGCCGTTCGTGTAAACGGAAAAACACCCGCGGTAGATCCGGATCGCGGGGTGGGGACCCAATTCGTAGGGGCTGTCGTCGAGAGTCGGTTCGTCAAAGATGTTGTTCTTTTCCCCGTCGTAGACAGGCATGTAAAGGACGTCGTCAACCTCCAGGTCGGAGAAGAAATGGGTTCCGTAGGACAGTTCCGGCATGAAACCCATCTTGGGAATCCCGATCTCGACGATGCAGCGGCAATTCGTGAGTTCGTTGTATTTCACCGGAACCCCCAATTGCGGATTGCTGGAACCGACACGGCCGGGAGCGGCAAGGATGAACTGCTTCCCTTCCAGTTTCGAGTTGATGGACCCCAGTGCGCGGGCGATTTCGTAGAACTGGTCCGTCAGGGCGTAAACCCGGTGGTCGACGTAGACCAGGTAAGGGATCCCTTCCGCATAACCGTTCGTTACCATACGGTCAGCCTTGAACAGGATCTTTCTCCCTTCAAGATCGGGCTTTTGACCTGTCCCCGAGGATTCTCCTTTCCAAAGGGGGCGGCATTGAAGCAATTGAAGCTTCTGGTCCGTCGGCTCGTAAGCGAACTCGATGTCTGCGGGAACCCCCATCGCTCCTTCAAGGAACGGCAGCAGCTTTCGTAAAAGTTCGAAGAAGATTTTGTGCCGGCAGGGAAAGTCCTCGAATGTGAAACAGATCTTTGATGTTGGCGATTGGAAAGAGGGGAAAGCGCCGATATCGGTGAAGTATCCGCCGAAACTGTCGGGGTTGTAGATTTGTGCAAAAAGACGGAAATTCGGGATATGCGGAATGATTTCCTTCCAGGTCTTTGTGATGTTCAACGTCAGCAACTGGCGTTTCTTTCGGCCAACGACCTGGAACCCCTCCTGCGAGTGGCGCATGATGTTGAAGGGGTTCAACCCCTCGGGTCTCAGCATCGGGTTCGATAGAGAAAAAGTTCGGGCATATCCACGTTTCGTACTTAGGGTTCCCAGACCGAAGACGATTCTCAGGACACCGTCTTCGGGCCTGATTCGGGTTGTCCACCTACGGTAGTTCCTGGAAAACCCCACTCCGGCCATGGTTGGATAAAAATACTCACCGCGCCAGCTGCCAGCCATCCGCATCAGGATCAGTCCCATTTCGTCATCGGGGAGGCCGTGCTTCTTTCGATAGCTTGTTGCAGTCGGGAAATAGGTGCGCGCGTAAATTCGCTTCATCTGTTCCACCACGGCATCGACCCGTTGCTGCAGGGGTTGTTCCGCTTCGTTGAGCAAGAAGGTGGAGAGGTATTTCCCGGCGAAGGAGTGCTTGAGGGAGTCTTCCAGCCTTGAACTGCTCCTGACGACAACAGGGTCGGTCATGGTCGAGAGGTACCTGGCCACCGCCTTGACGGCATAATCAGGCAGCGGTGTGGCCAAAAAGGCGCTTTCCAGCCGGTCCGGGTCCTTCTCCCTCAGAAGGGTGTCAAGGTGCGGTACGCATGAGAGAAAGTCATGGAAAACGCCCACCCCGAAGAAGGTGCTGGGGGTGATTTCGATTTTTTCGAAAAGAGGCTCGCCGCTTTCCTTTAGCTTGCGCATCGCAAAAAGAAGGGACCGCCCCTTCCCGCCGATCGTTCCCGTTCCGGTAATATTCCCCTTGTATTCCTCGTCTTCCTGCGGATCCCACGCGAAATAGCGCTNGATCGTCCCGGAATCAAAGGTCATGCACTCTCTCCTCTCAGTCGGGTTCAGTTTGCCCCGGGTGTCCAGCCTTCCTCCGCTAAGATTCTAGTTGAAAAGGAGAACTGCCGAAAGGGGGTATCAGGACGCCCAACCGGCCGAACCGCCGTTTTCTCCCCGTAAAGCTCGAAGCAGGTTTTGCCTCAAATTCGGAGCCGTTTCCGACATCGCCGCGATCTGGGCCTTTACCCAGGCTCTCATGCTGTTGCGGGAAAAGGGGCATTTCAGGTCTACGACCGGGAGGCAAAGCCGCTCTGCCTCGCTGGAAATCCGGGATTCCTCCAGGAAGACGAGAGGGCGGATCACTCGAAGCTCCGTTCGGTCCTGCCAGGTCAAGGGGGAAAATGAGGAAAAACGCCCTGAAAAGAGCAGGTTCAGCAGGGCCGTCTCGACGACGTCGTCCAGGTGATGCCCCAGGGAGAGCGTCGTGCAGCCCTTCTGCCTGGAAAAGGAGCTCAGGACCCCCCGCCGAAGGTTTGCACAAAAGCTGCAGGGGGAAGGCTCGGCTCTTTCCTCGATCAACCGGAAGATCGGCACGCTGACGAAATGATGTGGAATTCCCAGCGAGGTACAGAAATCGCGAAGGGATTCGAAGCTGCAGGCCCCTTCCGTTGGGTCAAGGGTGAGGGCTTCCAGCGTGAAGCGAACCGGACTCCGCTGCTGCAGGGCCTTCAGGGAGACGAGCAGGACAAGGCTGTCCTTCCCCCCGGAAAGTCCGACCATGAGTCGATCTCCCTCCCGGATCAAGCCAAATTCATGGATCGCTTCTCCGATTTTTTTCCTGCTGTTTCTCGTGAGTTCCGGGAGCTTCATAAAACTCGGCCTCCATCGTCTATAATAGGACCAAAGACCCATGCCGGAGGTGCCCCTGCTTGCAGAAGATCACTCTCCTTGTGGCGGAACGCCACCGCCTCGTAAGGGATAGCCTGCGCCATTCGCTGGAACATGAGTCGGATCTCAAGATTATCGGGGATGCAGGGGACGGTCCCGAACTTCTTCGACTCGCCCGCCAAAAACCAGCGGATCTCCTCCTGTTCAACGCAACAATGCCGAATTTCGACCTGAAGGGGGTCATCGCGGAGCTTTCTGCCCTCTGCAAATCGATGCGGTATCTTGCAATCACAGGTGAAGAGAGCGAGGAAAGGATTTCCAACCTTGTCTCTCTGGGAATTCAAGGGCTACTCCTGCCTGATTCTAACTTTTTCGAGCTCCTTTGCGCCATCCGCACGGTTGCCCGGGGGGACCGCTACGTTGACCCGAAGTTGAAAAGCCATTGCAGTAGCGGGTTCAACCCACGCCGGGACGAAATTTCACTGCTCTTGGAGCTGACTCCTAAGGAAAAAGAGGTCCTTTACTGGGTATCGCAGGGGTTCTGTAACGCAGAAATTGCCCAGATGATGGTCCTTTCCGAGAAAACGGTCAAGAACCATATCAGCCACCTTTTGAAAAAGCTGGATGTCAAGGACCGGACACAGGCTGCGGTTCTAGCCTGGAAACTCGGGCTTCCACAACAGGGCCCGGACCGGGTTGGCCTCTCCTAAAAACCGTTCCTTCCGCCCGAAGGTCCAGCGGAAAGGATGCGCATTCCGACAGGACTTCGATCTCCCCTGGAAAACGCGGAGGTGCGAACTTGCGTAAAGGGATCGCCCTTTTTCTCGGCATCACGTTTCTTTCCGTCGGATTGGTCTTATTCCTGACGGTTGACAGGGAAACCCTGCGTTTCCTGCTTTCGGCACGGAAAGCACAGCTTCTCCAGGCTCTTGGCCTGGTCATTCTCTCCTGGGTTTTCGATGCCTTCCGGTTCATGGCTTTTGCGAAAGCCGCGGGGGAAAGGGTCGGCTTTCGGCTGTCGATTTGCCTCACCTGGCTGAATTATTTCGGCTCGGCCATTACCCCGATGCAGGGTGGAGGCGGGCCCTTCCAGGTCTACGTCCTGTACCGGAACGGGGTCCCCGTGGGCAAGGGGATTGCCATCACCCTGACCCGAACGATGGCCACGCTTTTTATCGTGGGCTGCGTGGTGGCGATGACCTTGATCTTCGCGCCGGACATCCTGTCGGGGAGCTCCTTTATGACTGGAGTTTTTTACTATGTTGCGGCGTTTGTCCTGATGGCCTGGATTGTGATCGGCCTGAGTCTCGTCTACCCGGGAGCAGTCAAAAAGACGGGCAAAATAGTCACCCTTCTTTTGAAAAGGGTGGGAATCGTGAAGCCGATGAAAGTCCTCAGGGTGGTTCGGCTCCTGAACAGGGAGATCGATAACTACACGGAAAACTTCAGGCTGTTTTTTACAACCGGATTCAGTTGGTTCGTTTCAGGATTTGTTCTTTCCTTCTGCCAGCTGTTTTGCATTTGGGGCATCCTGCCGACTCTCGTCAAGGCAGTCGGCCTTCCCATCCATTTCGGCCAGGCGATACTGATCCAGGCCCTCTTCAATTTCGTGATGTATTTTGTCCCCACACCTGGCGGGAGCGGTTTTGCCGAAGCGGGCGGGGCGACGATTTTCCGCTACCTGATCCCTTGGAATCTTGCGGGAGTGATGGCGATCGGTTGGAGGTTCTTTACAGAATACCTTGCGATCGGGCTGGGAGCTCTTGTAGCCTTGCGGTTCCTAGGATGGGGAATGGCAGAAAAGATCCTGAATGAAGCAAAACGAGACGAAAATGAATCTTAGAACCATCCAGGACTGGACGTTCCGCATGAGGGGCGGGATTTGGACCGGCCTGGTCCTATTGATTTTGTTTCTGGGAAAGGGCGGAGAGGGCTGGATCCTTCCCGGGCTTCTCCTGGTTTTCCTCGGGCAGGGGATCCGTTTCTGGGCAGCAGGGATCATCGAGGGATACCGAAGCGAAAAGGTCAACGCGAAGACCCTCGTTACCTGGGGACCTTACGGGATTGTCCGTAATCCCCTCTATCTCGGGAACGGTTTGATCGGACTCGGTTGGAGCCTGCTGGCAGGTTCCGTGGCCGTTGCGTTTTTTCTGGTCTCCTTCCTCTTTCTCTACTGCCTTCTCATCATCCCTTACGAAGAGGGGTTCCTAGAGGAGAACTTCGGCCGGGATTACCTGGAATACAAGGCTTCCACGCCTAGGTTGTTCCCTTTCCGTGGGATCCGGCGCAAGAGATTGCAGGGCCCGTTTGTCGTTTCCCGCTTGTGGAAAAGCGAGCGGCATTCCCTTTATGTAACGGTCCTCGGTACGATCCTTTTCCTTCTGAAGGCCCTGGGGGTGTTTTAAAGGATGCTATGGATACACTGCGTTTATCCCGAAGAAAAGAGGGAAGCGATTCTGGAGGCACCGAAGGGGTTTTGGCTTGCGACTTGGGGGGATTCGGGACTTTACCGGCTGAAGTGGATCGGCAACTTGCAGGGCTGCCCAGGCTGCAGCGAATGCCCGGCCTGGCTGGAGCGAGCCTGGAACGACTTCTGGGAAGGTCGGCCGGTCAACGTGCCTCTTTGCACCGAAAGAAAACCTTCCCCGATAACCGCTGCAGTTTGGAGGGTCGTTTCGGGAATTCCATACGGAACCACACTCTCCTACGGCGAGGTGGCTCGTGCTGCGGGATTCACCCGTGGAGCGCGGGCCGTTGGAGCCATCATGCGAGCGAACCCATGGCCCCTCTTTCTTCCCTGTCACCGTGTGGTCGGGAAAAACGGAGAACTTCGCGGTTACGGAGGGAAAGCGGGGGTAGTGTTGAAAGCCTGGCTAATCGAATACGAAAGAAAACGAATGAAGGAAGGTTGAAGGGGTCGGACCCTTCAACCTTCCTTCATTGCGTTATAAACGCGCAGCCCTTCCCCCGAAAAGTCGTTCCCAGGTATCGTTGTAGACCTGTCCTCTAGGAAGAGGGTGTGCGGCAAGACCCTCGGATATCGCAGCTTGGGCGACAGCTTCTGCCACGTTGGGAACAACTTCATCGCAGAAAAGGTCCGGCATGATATGCCGGGGGCCGAGCCTCCGCCGGTCCACCGTGGCGGAAAGCGCTCTCGCAGCCGAAAGGAAAATCGCATCGCTTAGAGAAGCGGCCCTGACATCGAGAGCCCCCCTCATGATCCCGGGGGTGGAATGAAGATTTGAGATGACGTTGGGGTAATCGTAAAGGCCGGAAGCGACAATCGCGGCGCCTGCTGCTAGGGCAACCTCCGGCATGATTTCCGGTTCAGGCAGTGCCTGAGCGAAAATGACCGGGTCCTTCGCCATCGTACGGATCCATTCCGGGTTAAGCAGGTTGCCCCTGGAAAGCCCGATAAAAACATCGGCCCCCTTAATTGCCTCTTCCAGGCCGCCTTCCCGTCCCTCCGGGTTCGTACGGCTGGAGAAATCCAGTTGAAGGTGGTTCATTTTCGGATTCGACGGGCAAAGGATCCCGGCACTATTCAGGATCGTAATGCCCGTAGCCCCGGCTTTCAGAAAAAGGTCTGCAACTGCGAGTCCCGCGGCCCCGGCTCCGCAGATGACGATCGAGGATTTTTCCAGGGACTTTCCGACGACTTCCAGGGCGTTCCAGAGAGCCGCCAGGATGACCACCGCTGTGCCGTGCTGGTCGTCGCAAAGGACGGGGATGGAGACTTTTTTCTGCAACTCATGCACGACAGTGAAGGTGTTGGGGCTGGAAATATCCTCGATGTTGAAGCCGCCGAGACAAGGGGCCAGCAATTCGGCGGTGTGAATGACATCAGCCGGGTTCCGGCTGTCGAGACAGATGGGCAGGGCATTCACATCTCCAAAAAGCTTGAAAAGCAGGCACTTGCCTTCCATGACAGGCAAGGCGGCCTCCGGGCCCACATCGCCGAGACCAAGAACGGCACTCCCATCCGTGATGACGGCTATCCGGTTTGCGCGTCCGGTAAGATCGAAACTTGCTTCGGGATCCTCGCGGATGGCCTGGCATGGTCCTACGCTCCCTGGAATATAGGCCATCGAGAGGTCTTCTTCGTTGGAAATATTGATCGTCGGGTAGATCCTGATCTTCCCCTTTGCGCGCCGATGGAGCTCCATGGCTCGAATTCGGTCGATGGGCATCGGGCTTCCTCCCTACCGGATTGCGGCTAGGATTTCCTTAAAGGCCGGTGTCCCGGCCTTTTCCAGCATCTGGTAAACGATCGACTCGGCCGGAAGAACGGACGCTCCGGCGTGGAGCAGTGTTTCGAGGCTCGCCTTGCGGTGTTCCGGGTTTCGACTCCCTACGGCGTCCGCGGCAACGACGACTTCGTAGCCGACGTCCAAAAGATGCATCGCCGTTGAGAAAACGCAAATGTGGGCTTCGATTCCCGCCACGATGACCTGGCGCCTGCCCTCCTTGTGAAAGAAGGAGTTGAATCCGGGTTCAGCCCAGCAGGAGAAATGGATCTTTTCGAATCTCGGTGAGCCTTCGGGAACGCATTCGAGGATTTCTTGGACCGTCGCGCCGAGTCCCTTCGGATAGTGTTCGGTGTACTTGACGGGGACCCCCAGGATTTTGCAGGACGACAGAAGAAAGCAGGCCTGTTTCAGGAGGTTGTCCCGGTCGTGGATCGCGGGGAAAAGTTTCTGCTGCATGTCGATTAGCAGCAGCTGTGCCTGATCGGCTTTAAGGAGAAACGGTTTCAATATGGAACCCCTCCCTTACGGGGAATCTCGTTTCCAGAGAATTATACCGGATTTGAAGGGCAAAAAACCTGCCGGTTTGTGGTATTCTCTCCCGGTAAGGATTTCGTGGCAACGAAAGGGGGGGTCCCCGTTGGACGGTGCAAAAATGGATGAGGGTTCGATGACGGTCGGAGAAATCCTGAAGGCCATGTCCGGTGAGGATTTGCCGCCGGCGATTCTGCAACTGGTGGATGAAATCAGATCCTGGATGGTTTCGGCGCTCAAGGGGGAGGGGCCCCTTTTTTCTGACGAAGAATTCCTCTATGGATACGATGAGAGACGGTTTTCGGGAGATCCCGACTCGATTCTGTCCAGGCTTTCTTGGATCGAACCTTTCGCCGATCTCCTGCCGAACCTGGGAAAAGTACCGAAAAACCGGGATGCCGTTGTTCTTTGTCTCGGCCCCATGGACTTCGACGAGGGAATGCGGATGGCGATCGATCACGCGATTCTGTTCGCAAGGGGACTTTGCCGAAGAGTGTGGCTGCTCTGCGACAGTTGGCTGGCTGAAGATGTCCTTCGCTATTTGCCGCATGTCCGTGCGCTCCAGGAACAGGGGGTCGTTCTTAGAGTCCTTCTCCTCAGCCCCTGGGGATGGGTTGAAATCCCGATCGGCAGGGATCCGGGGAGGGTTTCGGGCCTGAACTGGAAGAACGAGGCTAGGGGGTTCAACTTCGGGCAGATGAACAGGGGAGAAGACAGGAAGGAAAACTGATCTTGGGCTTCGGGACCGTGAATCAGGAGGGGGGCGCTTGAAAGCGCCCCCCTCCTCGTTCAGCGATGATTCACTACCCGCCGCTGACCATGTGGATCGCCTGGACGACGGCTCCGTCAGGGACCGTAGTTGTACGAAACTCGTTCTTCGGAACGGGCTTGTCGTTGATCCATACCCCGATCATCCGGAACGTGTACCGTTTCGCGTCCAGGACATCCTGAACCGTCATGCCGGGTTTCCAGTCAAGCGGCTCTCCGTTTACGGTGATCATCTACTCGAACATGTCCTCCGGCTTGCTGTATTTTTCGACGACCGCCACGACTTCGGGGTAGTCGATGCCGAGCCTCTTGAGGGTTTCCACGGTCGGGATTCCCTTCTTGTTCCAGCCCCGGCGCTTGTAAACCGCCATCTTCAATCCTTCCCACATTCCAAGGCGGTATTCCTGCAGTTTTTTGATCTTTTCCTCGGTCGAGAGGGCTGCGGGATCGATCCCGATTTCCTTCAGCTTGCCATCGTAGTAGTCCTTTCGGGCATCCCATTCATCCGGGAAAACCGGGCCGAGGGCTCGAAGCGGGATGTTGTGAGACGCATCGCCCTGTTTCATTCGGACCTGGAAAACCCGCTGGAAGTTGTAGACCTTTTCGGACATGGTGATGATGTCTTCCTTCCGAATGTTTTTCCCGGTCACGGCATTGAAGATGTCGACGTAGTTCTGTACGTGCTCCGGCACCTTCGCGGCCTCCTTGGGCTCGTTGACGATGCGGTTGTTGGCCGGTTCAACGTCGTTCCAGGGGAGCTTGCACAGGCCAACGAGGGAGAACCAGGTCCGGAAGTTCGGGAAGTAGTGGAGCGCTTCTGCCTTGTCCTCGAACGTGGGGAGCTGCTTGTTGACCATGTCCATGAAAATGAGCCAGGCCTCGTCATGCTGCGGGCCCTTCAATGTCAGGTAGTAGCCGCCCCACTGCGCGATCGACTCTTTCGGAACATATTCGGAGGTTTCAACACCCTGTCCTTCCATTCCGATCGCTTCCATGGTCTTGGCATCCGCCTTGTATTTTTCCGCAAAGGCCTTCTTCATGTAGCGGATCCCCTTGGCCACGATGGACGCAAATTCGTCCGTCCCAGCAGCCATCCGGTGGATCAGTTCCATGATGTCGTCCTTGTTCCCGAACTTCAGGTCAAGGCCGTTCGTTTGTTCCTTGTTGATCAGGCCCAGCTCGTAGCATTCGCAGACGAAAGCCAGGGAGGTCCCGAGAGAAATGGTGTCAAGTCCGTAATGGTCGGCGTAGAAATTCGCCTCGATCGTCCAGAGGGGATCGTAGACTCCGATGTTGGATCCCAGCGAAGCGACCGTTTCGTATTCCGGGCCGTCCACGGTAACCTTTTCACCTTTGCAAGGCCCGGTTTGGACGGTGAAACCGTCTACGGCCTTTGCACAGGACATCGAGCATCCATACCAGCAACCGTCGGGCATTCCCTGGGTAAAGAGACGTTCATAGACGGCAGAGTGGATTTTTGAGATCTCGGCCGGGTTTTGTCCGAACTTGTAATTGTGGGTCGGCAGGAGGTGATATTCGTCCATGATCTCGTTCAGGTGGGCGGTGCCGACCTTCCGCATCTTGCACTGGACGTCGTCGAGGTCGTGGATTTCCTTGTGAAGCTTGACGCCGACCTTCTGCAGCGTGTCCAGATCGACAACGTTGTTGAGGTTCCCCCCCATTTTCGAGAACTTGACAACCAGCGCGGCGATTTTCTTGTCCCGCATGATGGATCCGCCGCCACCGCGCCCGGCCTGCTTCAGGCGAGCCACCTTTCGCCGGGGATCGTAGAAACTCATGTTCATGCAGCCGTAATACGAGGTTTCTGCAGCTTTCCCTGCAGACACGACGGAAATATTCCGCTTGTCGGCCTCGTCAACGGCGAAATATTCGTGGAGCGCCTCGGTGACTGCGTAGGCATTCAGGTCCTGCAGGTTGGACTCGAGGATCTGGATTTTCCCCTCATCGCCATTGATGAAGAGAATGATGTCCTTTTCAGCTTTTCCCTGGATCTCGACGGCATCGAATCCGCTGAACTTGGAAAGGGGCCCCCAATAGCCTCCGGAGTTGCTGTCATAGGTCTGGCCCGAAAGCGGAGAGATGAAGGCCGCATAGCACTTCCCGGCGCCTGGATACTGGGTGATCCCGCAGAGCGGTCCCCCGGAAAGGACGATCTCGTTTTCGGGATCGTTCCATTTCGTCGTGTCCTTGACTGCATCCCAGAGCAGCTTGAGGTCGAATCCACGGCCGCCCGTGAAAGTGTCGATCATATCCTGGGAAACATCCTTGATCTCCATGCGCGGTTCGCCGACATGGACGTAAAGGGTCTTGCGCGTGTAGCCCTTGTCAATCGGGGCGGGAGTATAGGTCCATTCCGCCAGCACTTTCATCTTTTCCATAAGTTGCCCAGCCCTCCTTTTAAAAATCCCTAATCGTTGACGAGCACCAGGGCCTGGGTGGGACAAGCCCTGGCACAGAGGCCGCAAGCCACGCACTTGAAGGGCTCGGTCTGCTTTGAAGCGGCGTAGAGCATGTTCCCCGTGGGGCAGAAACCAACGCACATCAGGCAGGACGTACATTTCGACTTGTCCAGCTGGACGACCCCATTTTTATCCCGGTACAAAGCTTCGGTCGGGCAGACAGCCATGCAGGCCCCACACTGGTTACAGACACTGATGTTTTGCCCGGCACCCGGATTGGTTACCACGACCCGGGAAAGAGCAGGGTTCTCCTCCTTGAAATACGTCTTGGAGCAGGTTTCCATGCACTTGCCGCAGTTGATGCATTTTTCCACGTACGTCTTGAGCCACCTCAAAATGATCCCCCCTTGTTCGGTCTGGACACTTGTCCTCATCTCGACGGCAAGATTAAGTATACTGAAGGGGGGGAGCAAGCGCAAGATTGCACAAACCCCTTCGATTGACGGTGCCCCGCAAGGGTGCTAAAATTCGCTGGCAACCGGGGCGTAGCGCAGTCTGGTTAGCGCGCATGGTTCGGGACCATGAGGTCGGAGGTTCAAATCCTCTCGCCCCGACCAGGCCAAGATCGGGATCCGGGAAACCGGATCCCGTTTTTTTGGCGACCCTTACTGACCTTTATTGACGTTTCTGCCAAGAACGAGTAAAATACAAGCATGGGCGATCAGGGGCCGAGAGAAGAAGAAAAAACCGTAGCACAAAACCGGAAAGCAAGACATGAGTATTTCATCCTGGAAACCTACGAAGCCGGGATCGTCCTGACAGGAACCGAGATCAAATCGGTCCGGGAGTCGCGGGTGAACCTGAAGGATGGTTATGCCCGCATCGAAAATGGAGAGCTATGGCTATACAAGGTCCATATTTCCCCTTACGAAAAAGGATCATACTACAACCCAGACCCGGACCGGAACCGAAAGCTCCTGATGAAAAGACACGAGATCATCCGCCTGGGGTCAAAACTCCATGAAAGAGGATTGACGCTGGTCCCCTTGAGGATTTACATAAAAAACCGGCGGTGGGCCAAGGTGGAGTTGGCCCTGGTGAAGCACAAGACAAAAGGAGATCAGCGCGATTCGATTGCTGAGCGCGATGCTGAGAGGGAAATGGCCCGAGCAGTGAGGCGCCGGCGGGAGGAAAGCGATTGAGATTGGGGGCGACTGGTTTCGACGGCAGTCGGAGGGCCGAGAGGAGCGAGCCAAGATTCCCGAGACCTTGTAAAACGCGGGGCAAAAAAGAAGTGCCAACGAAAACTACGCACTGGCTGCCTAAAGAGTAGCCACGTCGATAAGAGCCTTTGCCCTTCGGGTTCTTAAAGACGTCAGACAGGAGGGCCGCTCCGGAGGAACTGCACCCGCACTCCGGCTAAGACAAGGGAGCTGGGGAGGAGAGATCCGGTCACCGGGAGCTCGAATCCGACACGAAATCGGTGACTACGCTCGTAGAGCCTGTCTGGTTGGCCACTGTCGGACCGGAGTTCGATGCTCCGCGCCTCCACCAGCTTGAAAGAAGGCCGTTCCCGCCCAAGGCGGGAACGGCCTTCTTGTTTTTTATCAAAGGAAGCCAGTCAGAACCTTGACAGGACCCATTTTCTGCAGGCTTGCAGGAAGATCCCGTAAGGCCTTCCGGCCAGCGCAAAGAAAACGGTCATACTTCCCGCAGAAAGGATCATTTGTCGTAAAGACGCCCCGGCAATACGAGCAAATCGCTCCCTTTCCGCGAGGCATCCTCCATGTACTGCAGGATCTTGGCGGCGTTTCCCCGGATATCAAAGAGGGTCGGCAACAGTTGCGCAATCGAAAGGTTCAAGTCCTGCACGTCGGACCTCCTCGTGATCCCGATCGGAAATTACTGATAGAATAATCTTTTATCGCTCTTTGGGGAAGTGATGCGATGGTGAGCAAATCCGTTTCTTTAAATCGATCCCTTCTGGGCGGCGCATCCGCTTCAGGTTTCCGAAGCGCCCGCGCCCCCACTCCTTCCCATTTCAAGGTCATGAAGCATTTTTCCTCTCCACTTCTTTTGGGCCCTGCGCCTTCCGAAAAACTGCTTGCCCTCATCCTTCACCTTTTCACTGAGGAGGAAGCGGAACTTGTCCAGCACCTCCCTCCTCTCAGGCCCCGCTCAGCGGTTCAAATCGCCCGGTTGAGCGGAAGGAGCACGGAAGAAGCGGAAAGGACGATGGATTTTCTTTCCCTTGGCAAACGAGTCGTACTTTCTTACGGAACACCGAGAAAATACACGCTCATGCCGATCGTTCCAGGAACCTTCGAAATGGTCCTCATGACCCCGGACGTGGGAACCCGGAACGAATGGCACCGGCAATTCGCCGTTCTTTTCGAGCAGATCTGGGAGGAAGGCTACATTGCGGAATACACGAAAAAAGTGATCCCCGGGATCCGCTACCTGCCGGTACACGGGTCGACGGTGTCTCTTTCGCTTGCCTGGCCGTCGGAACGTCTCGAGGAGATCCTCTCGAGCTATTCCGAATTCGCGGTGGGGAACTGCCAATGCAGGCTCGCGATGGAACTTGCCGGGAAGGGGTGCGGGCGTCCTCTCGAAAACTGCGTGGTCATGGGACGGAATGCGAAAACGTTCATCGAACGGGGCCTGATGCGGCTTTCAGATGCCCGGGAAGTTCTTGCAATAAAAAAGGAAGCGGAAGCAGCCGGTTGCGTCAGCTGGATCAACCGGCAAATCGGTTCCGAACCGACCGGAAATTCGAGCTGTTCCTGCTGCGGATGCTGCTGTCACGCAATGAGGAGCATCACGCAGTTCAACTCTCCCGGCCTGATTTCTCCACCCCGTTTTTATCCCGAGGCGGACGATTCCAGGTGCGTTTCCTGCGGCAAATGTTCCAAAACCTGCCCTATGGGGGCTATTTCCCAGGTGGGTAAGAAAATTGTCCTGGATCGGGCCCGTTGCATCGGTTGCGGTCTCTGCGTGCTTTCCTGCTCCTTCCAGGCGCTCCATCTCACGGAAGCGAATCCTCCCCCGTCACGAAGTTCGAACCGTGCAGACCTCTTTTTCGACCTCGTTCCAGGCTACCTCTCCAACGCTTTCCGAGTCTGGCTGAAGAGAAAGGTCTTTCGCCGTTGAAAACATTCTTGATGTCACCCACGAAAACCTAGCTCTTTCAAGGTAGGAACGGACAACAGGGGTGAGCCTGAGAAAGATGGGTTTGACTTCCCTAGAATCGGCCCCTAGGATGGAAAGGCAGTCACTTTTCGCTCTTACGGAGGGGATCCGTTTGAAGATCGCAGAATTCAAGCTTGAAAGAACGCTTGCTCGTTTCCAAAACGAAGTTGAATACGACTTGAGCGCCTCGGGGATCTACCCAATGTTCATTCGTGAAATCCTGACGCCTGAAGAGATGGAGGACGTCTACAACAACCTCCATCTCAAGTATGTCCACACCGCCGGGACGGCGCATCTCCGTGAGGCCGTGGCAAGCTTTTACGAAGGGATGGACCCGAAAAGCGTCTTTATCACCAACGGGTCTGCGGAGGCCCTCTACCTGCTGGCCTGGAGCCTGATCGACCCCGGGGACGAAGTCGCCTTCATGCTTCCGAACTTCATGCTTCTGTCCCACGTAGTGGAAGCAAACGGAGCGGTCGTCCGCAACTTCAACCTTGACCCTGCCAGGAATTGGTCCCTTGACGTGGACAGCCTGAAGGCGGCCGTTACGCCGAAAACCAGGCTGATCTGCGTGTGCAACCCGAACAACCCGACAGGGACCGTGCTTTCGAGAGAGCAGATGCTGGAAGTGGTCAAGGTCGCGGAAAGCGTCGGGGCCTATCTCCTTTCCGACGAGGTTTACCGCGGGGCCGAGCAGGGAGAGGAGATGACTCCAAGCTTCTGGGGACTTTACGAAAAGGTCATCGTCATCAGCGGCCTTTCCAAATCCTTCGGACTTCCCGGACTGAGGGTCGGCTGGATCGCCGGACCGAGGGAAATCGTTGAAAAAGCCTGGTTTTACCACGACTACCTTTCGACTACCGTAACCACATTCAGCGACATGCTCGCCACCCGTGCCCTAAAACCGGAAATGCGTGCCCGCATCTTCAGGCGCAACCGCGAGATCGTCCGACAGAACCTCGCAACCTTCACGGACTGGGTGAACTCGCACAAGGGTATCCTCTCCTTTACGCCGCCCCAGGCCGGTTGTTTCGCCTTCGTGAAATTCGATCTTTCGGTTCCCTCCTGGGACCTTGTCATGGACATGGTGAAAAACGAAAGCGTCTTCGTCATTCCCGGAAGTTGTTTCGGCATCGAAGGGCACTTGCGGATGAACTTCGGAGTGGAGAAAAACTTCCTCGCCAGGGGGCTCGAGCGAATCGACAGAACCCTGGCCCGGTATCATTCCTGACGGTCATGTATCCGTTGAGACTGCTGGATCGCTCCCATTTTGAAAAACTGGTGGGCATTCCAGAAGCCATCGAGGGAGTCGAACAGGCCTACCGCCTTTTTTCCCGGGGTGAAGCCGGAGTCTTTCCCGTCATCGTTCACCAGTTCGAGCCCGGAAAACGGGAAATGGACTTGAAAGCCGGTCACCTCGCAGGAGCCGGGGTATTCGGCATGAAAATGCTCGGGTGGTGCGCTGAAAACCCGGCTCGGAACTTGCCCCCGCTTGCAGGGCTCATCATCGTCATGGACGTGGATCGACAGCAGCCCCTAGGCATCCTTGACGGGACTCCGGTAACTTTTTTGCGCACCGGAGCGGCAGGGGCGATAGGAGCCAGGACCTTCGCGCGAAAGGATAGCCGAACGGCTCTCATCGTTGGGGCAGGAAACCAGGGTAGAGCCCAGCTTCTGGGTTTGTCCTTTGCCATGCCGCAACTTGAAACCATACTGGTCGCCGATATCCTCGAAAGCCAGTCCGCAAGGTTCGTTGAGGAACAGCAGGCCCTCTATCCCCGTTTCAAGCTGCAGGCGGTCCCATTTTCCGGGCTATCCCGTGCAACGGAAGAGTCTGACCTGATCATCACCTGCACGAGATCGCGTGAATTCTTCCTGAAAAAGGAGTGGGTCTCCCCCGGAACTCATATCAACGCCATTGGAGCCGATATGCCCGGGAAACAGGAACTCGAACCGGCACTCGTCGCTTCCGCCAAAGTTTTCGCGGATTCCGCAACCCAGGTAGTCGCAAAGGGTGAGTGCCAGCACGCGGCCAAACTTGGACTTGTGCCCGCGGAAAGGATCACGGAGATCGGGACCGTCCTGGAGGGGATGAAACCGGGACGTCTCTCAGCGGAGGAAATAACCCTTTTCGACGCTACCGGGATGGCCATCCAGGACCTGATGGTCGCAGCCATGGCTTTGAACCGGGCAGAAAAAAAGGGAATCGGAACGGTTGTTCACTTTTAAGGGATCGGATCATGCTAGACTTTACTCCATATTCCGCCTGGGGGTGAAAAGAATGGAAAGAACCGGAGTCATCACCATGAAGGGAAATCCTCTCACTTTGGTGGGACCCGAACTCAAGCCCAACGACAAGGCACCGGACTTTTCCGTTGTGGACCAGAACCTTGCGCCCAGGAAGCTTGGGGATTTTGAGGGAAAGACCAAGGTCTTTTCCGTTACTCCTTCGCTCGACACACCAATCTGCGATCTCCAGATCCATTGGTTCAACGAAAACGTGACGAATCTATCCGAAAATACGGTCGTAATCAACATGTCGATGGACCTGCCGTTCGCCATTCGCCGTTTTTGCGCGGCATCCGGTATCGACAGGGCAATTGCCTTTTCGGATCACCGTGATGCCTCATTCGGCTCCGCCTGGGGTGTCCTGATCAAGGAATTGCGTCTCCTGGCCAGGTCGATTTTCATCGTCGATTCAGAAAACACCGTCCGGTACGTGCAGATCGTACCGGAGCAGTCAAACGAGCCTGATTACGAGGACGCCGTTCGTTTCCTGAGAACCCTCTTCTAGGGTCATGGGGAAAAACCTCCGCTGGGGGCTTTTTTTAGCAGACACGCTTTCAATGACCGTCTTCTCGGCCATCCTTTGCATGAGCATCGAGATCGGCCTGGCTGGATTGACCTTCGGCCAATCTTTAACGGCGCGCCTCGCGGCGGTTCCGACCAACCTCCTCACCGGGCGGGCATACGGAATTTACAGGGACGGGCTGCTCAAGATCCTGCGGCTCAGGCAGGACTCCTGGTTTCAGGCGGCGGTTGCCGACTCCGTTTCCTTCCTCACCTTTCAGGTTCCGCTCTACGGCATCGTCCTGATGATTGCCGGGGCGTCTTTACGACAAATGATCCTTTCTGCGGGAAGTATGACCGTTTTCTTTGCGCTGGCCGGAAGGCCTTACGGGATCTTCCTGCA
>AQRZ01000047.1 GCA_000402835.1 Synergistetes bacterium JGI 0000079-D21 | reverse complement strand
GTGTTCCAAAGCCGGAGATTCCTGGAAATGTGCCGGGATTACGGATTGCCCCAGGAATTCGTGACGCCCTATACGCCGGAACAGAACGGCATGATCGAAAGATTTTTCAGGAGCCTGAAGGAAGAATGCGTCTGGTCGAGGATTTTCGGTCCTTCGAGGAAGCGAGGCGATAGATCGCTGGCTGGATTCACTGGTACAGCGAGGGAAGGCCGCATCAATCTCTGGGGTATCTTTCCCCGAAGCAGGTCCGGCGAAAACAAGCGGCATTAGTGGCTTGATTTCAGGGGAGCACTAAATGGGCTTCGAGGTCCACGCATTCTTCCCGCGTTTCGGGGTAGGGTTTCGCGATCACGCCCCGGATCGCTCCCGCGGGGCAGGCGTCCCGGCATTTTGAGCATCCCCCGCAGTCGCGGTCAAGCGGTTCGTCGGCCTCCAGGTCGAGGTCCGTCAGCACCGTGGCGAACCGGAGGCGCGGCCCGTACTCGGGGTTCACCAGGAGGATGTTCTTCCCGATCCAGCCCAGCCCCGCCAGCCTTGCGACCGCCTTGTGGGAGAGGTTCCCCCGGTGTGACACCCGGTCGAGCGTGCGGGAGGCCGGGATGGGAATTCCCATGCTGACGCCGCGCCGGAAACCCGCCAGCAGGTTTTCCGGCAGGGTCGGGTAGCCGGACAAAGGCTCGAGGTCCGCCACCCCGGCAACGGCAGCCCCCTGCGAGATCAGCCACCGCTTCAGTTCCGTCGAGTCCATGTGTTTCCCTCCCTTTCTCCCTCCCAGGGTCCGGCGTGCCTTTGCGCGGCTTGCCCGGCGAGATCCCGGATCCTCTGCCTCAGCGCCGGGGGTTCTATGACCTCGGCGTAGGGAGCGCTGGCCATCACCCACCGGGCGACCTCGTCAAGGTCCGGCACCTTCGCGAAAAGGCGCAGTGTCCCGTCTTCCTCCCTGGACAGGGACTGGGAGGCATGCCAGGGGGTTTCCGCCACCACGTCCGCCAGCGGGGGCCTCACCCGGATCGCCACGTCGTGGCAGGGTTCCCCCGGACAGGCGTACCAGGCGCTTTGCGCGAAGGCTGCCACCCCGGCTTCGGGAGGCTGCATGTCCATGGGCCGTTCTTCCATGACCACCTGGGTGATGCGGGAGACCCGGTAGGTCCGGGCTTCGCCGCAGGCCGGGTTCCCGGCCCAGAGGTACCAGGCGTGGGCCCGGAAAAAGACACCCCATGGAGATAGTTCGTAGCCTTTCACGCTGCCGTCCCCGTAGGGGGACCGGTAGCGGATCCGGATGGCCTTGGACTGGCGGATGGCGTTGAGGCAGGTTTCGAAAACCTTGGGGTCCATGGGGGAAACGGGAAGGGCCACGACCGCGGACTGCCCGAGGCGCTCCCCGTGGTCGGAGAGGCCCCTGGGCAGCCGGAAGCGGATCTTTCCCCAAAGGGATTCGCATTCTTCCTGCAGGTGGGGCAGGAAGTGGGAGGCCATTCCCAGGCCCGCGGCAAGCGCGGTGACCTCCCGTTCGCTGAGGTCGAACACCGCGACGAACCGGCCGGTGCCCCGCAGGCAGTAGGCGCCCCTGTGCCGGTCGTAGTCGATCTGGACCCCGTACTGGTCCCTCAGGAACGCAATGTCCCGTTCCAGCGTGCGGTCCTGGGTGTATTCCAGGCGGGCCATGAGTTCCTTTTTTGGCAGGAACCCGTGGGTCGACAGTTCCTGTACGAGATCGTTCAGCCGCGCGATGCGGATCGAGCCAAGGTCCCTGGGCATGCGCTCCCTCCTTTTTTTGGAAAGGCCTGCCCTTCATTATAAAGCGGTTTAGGCGCGGCTGCGAAAGGGACTCCTGTTTTCGAAAATCTCCGCGAACCGATCGAGGATCCGGGTCATTTCAGCGGGAAGCAGGGCCCGGACCCGTTCGGCGATTTCGAGGGGAACGCCTCCGTAGAAGGCTTCCGCCACCGCCCCGGCGATGCAGGCCTGGGTGTCCGAGTCGCCGCCGAGGGACACGGCCTTGCGGAGGGCGTCCTCGAAGGAATTCGATTCCAGGAAGGCGGTCAGGGCTTCAGGGACGCTCCCCTGGCAGGTCGGGTCGAAGTGGTAGCCGGGGCGGATCTCGTCGAGTGTCCGCCCCAGGTCGTAGCCGAAACGCGTTTCGGTCTGGGTGCGGATTTCCTCTTTCGAGGCCCCGCTTCGGGCCAGGAAGATGGCCCCGGCCACGGCTTGGGCTCCCTTGATCCCCTCGGGGTGATCGTGGGTCGGAACGGCGCTGTGGCGGGCCAGCTCGAGGGTTTGCTCCAGAGTGTCGCAGGCCCACCCGGCGGGCGAGACCCGCATGGCGCTGCCGTTGCCGTAGCTCTGGTACGGTTCGGGGCGCCGGGAGAGGAGCCAGGCCCGAAAGGCCCGGCCGTACCCGGCATCGGGATACCGGCGTCCCCACCGGCGGTAGGCTTCCTCGAAATCGCCCCCCGTGAGGATCACCTCCGCCGCGGCGATCGTGAGCACGGTGTCGTCGGTCCAGCGGGAGGCCGGGGAGAACAGCGGAAAGTCGGTTGTCTTGACGGGGCGCCGTTCGTAAGCGGAACCGACGATGTCGCCGGCGATGGCCCCGTAAAGGATGGGCCTTGCCGGGGGATCCGTCCTGGGTTCCGGTTCAGGCAAGAAGCAATCTCCCAGGAATTCCGGCGGGGTCAGGCGCTCCGGGGTGATCCGGCCGGACCTTGTCCCGGCGCGCAGGTTCCTCCGAATGCCGACGGAGGCGAGGGTCGTCTCGTGCGGGTCGCGGCGCCTTCCCGGGGTTTCTTCGGGCAGGGCGAAGAAGGCGGAATGGATGGCCTCGCCGTGGTGGACCAGGGAAAAGCCTGTCACTGCTTTCGATTCGAACCGGCATTCCGTTCCAGGCCCCGCGGAGGGGTAGGCGGCTCCCGCCAGGTCCGCGCAGGCGGCGAGGAACGCTTCCGCCTCTTTTGCCCCGGGAACCGGGCCTTGGGGTTTCCCTTCGGCCAGCAGGCTTTCCAGGGCGTAGCTCTTCAGGAGCTTTCCGTGCAGGCGAAGGTAGGCGGAAGGCAGGGAAACGGCGTCGAACCCCACGGGTTTCCCCTGGGCGAAGACCAGGAGCCCGCACTGTTTCTCCAGGCTGGGAATTTCCCCCTCGATGCCGGACAGGGCCTTCCGACGGGCCTCGAAGACGTCGCGCTGGGCGCCCGTTTCCGAACGGACCCCCGCTTTTTCCGACAGGTCCCGGATGGCTTCCCAGACGGCGCCCTGGTCACTGCGGTGGGTCCGCCCAGCTTTCAGCGAGGCGAACACGGAGAG
The DNA here is from genome assembly GCA_000402835.1 of Synergistetes bacterium JGI 0000079-D21. Next base: position 29,447 of record AQRZ01000047.1, on the reverse strand, counting down.
GTTCTTCTCTAACCGGGCGCTGCGGGACATGACGAAGCCCGAATCCTCGAAGGAGTTGGACACGTAGTGCCACCGCCCCTGCTCCGTGCAGCTGACGGGGATCACCGAGCGGCTTTTCGGGGCCAGGAGGATCGAGGTGTTCAGGACGCGGTTCTGCTTGGCCCCGCGCAGCTCTTCCCCGTCAAGCAGCAGGACCGCCGTCTCTCCCGTGTTTTCCACGGCCAGCTCCGGGACGGATCCGCCCTGGCTCACTTCCGTGATCGTGACGGTCCCGTTTTCGAGGGCTTCCCCAAGGGTGAGGTAGGGAAAGACGCCCGGGACTTCCCAGAAAAGCGGGAACACGGTCAGCTCGCCGACGGTCTTCGGTTGCCCTGCGTGAAGGCGCTTCAGCCAGGCGGAGGCCAGCTCGGGTTCCCTGCCGCCGTTCGTTCCGGATCCGTTCATGAGGACCACTCTCCTTTTTCGCTTTTGTTGCGGCGAGTCTAGCAGGGGAGAGCGACAGGATAAGGGGGCTATCGTTTCCGGGTTCCACAGTCGCATCAACATGATAAACTATCTTTATGATGAAAATCATTGCCCCGGTTCTCGCGTGTTTTCTTTTCTGGCCTCTCCCTTCCCTGGCTGCGGTGCCGCCGCTGGATTCCTTCCAGCAGGTCCACGCCGAGGGTGGGAAAACGTGGTTTTTCAGCCCCGTGGGCGTGAAGGAACTGAAGGATGCCGAAACGGGCGAGAACATCGTGGAAATCTGGGCCCGGGTGGACATTCCGGCGAGAAAACTGAGGGACGTCCTCCAGTGGCACTACTCGCCAAAACGGAACGCCTACCGGGCCCTGGACGCCTACACCTACGACTTCAAGGGGCACATGGTGGACCAGTGACTAGTGGAACCTTCGTGGGCGCCGTGGACGCCTGTCGAAAAAGGTTCGCCCCAGGACCGGGTCATCCGGAAAGCTCTCGGAAAGCCGTGAAGAAAGGCCCCCGGTTTTCGCCGGGGGCCTCTGTTTTTCGAAAAATCCGCCGTCCCTACACGTCCAGGTTTCGCACTTCCCTGGCGTGGGTCTCGATGAATTCCCGCCTTGGTCCAACGCTGTCGCCCATCAGGATGCTGAACAGCTCGTCCGCGGCCACGGCGTCTTCCACTTCGACGCGCTTCACGACCCGGCGCGCGGGGTCCATGGTCGTTTCCCAGAGCTGCTCGGGGTTCATTTCGCCCAGCCCCTTGTAGCGCTGGATGGACAGTTTTTTCCTGTCGCCCAGCTTTTCCTGGATGGCCTTCAGTTCCTTTTCGGAGTAGCAGTAGTGGACGGTTTTCCCGTCCGCCACGCGGTACAGCGGCGGCTGGGCCACGTACAGGTGCCCGTTCTCGATCAGCTGGGGCATGTAGCGGTAGAAGAGGGTCAAAAGCAGCGTCCGGATGTGGGCGCCGTCGACGTCCGCGTCTGTGTTGTGGCAGCAGACGCCGCCGGTGCCGCAGACGAAGGTTTCGTCTCCCTCGACCGAGAAATCGTAAACATGACGGCCTCCGCAGGGGATCTTCCTGACCTCTTTCACCGGTAGTCCCACGAGGCTGCCGGGCATCGGGAACCGCAACGCATTCCTGCGCGGCGCTTTCCGGTTGGCCAGGGTTTCCTCCAGGAGGGAGGAGTTCGGGTGCCCCTTCCAGATTCCCTTGATCGCGGAGAGGGCCGAGGGATCCGTCACCGAGAGCGTGTAGGCCGAAGGACGGGTCGTCACGGGCTCGCCCCGGATCATGCCCGAAGGTTCGCCGCTTGGTTCGCGTACGGTCATGCCGGCGAGGACGCCCCTGCCGAGGAAAAGGTACTGGATCTGCTCTGCCAGAAGCCTGGATGTCGTTGTGAAGGCGATGCCGCGGCTGTGGAGAGTGCCGTCCCCGAGGAAATAGCCTTCGAGGAAGGAATCCTGGAGTTCCCGAGACACGTTGAAGACCAGGTCTGGAACGGATTTGGTCCAGGCTTTCGGATTCTCGAAGCCGAAGAGATACCTGAAGGTCGATCCGATGACACGGTTCAGGACCCGCAGTTCGGCTGCCCGGCCCTTGGCTGACTCGTACAGGACCGGTTCTACGCCGAAGGCGGAGCGGAAGGCCGAGGCGAGCCGGGGCACAAGGGGTTCGTTCCTTTTCCCGATGGCCAGCCGGACGCCTGCACGGAGGCTGAAGGATCCTTCCGCGACGAAGAAACCCAGCAGGAACATCAGGTCCTGCGAGACCTCGAGCATCCGGGGGATCGCCTGGTCCGCGGTATCCCTCGGGGTCAAAACGACTTCCTCCCCGAGGGCCGCGATGGACTCCATGGGGAGATCGGCCAGGTTGAAATACGGGCGCACCCGGTTCCTGGGGGCTCCCCGGTACTGTTCTTCCCACGTCCGGTCGAGGGCGCTCGGCACGAGGGAGTATTCGCCTTCGATGCAGCCGTCATCGATGCCCAGCAGGGCCGTGTAGGCCCTGAAATGGCTCTCGGTCGGCCGGGAGGTTCCTTTTTCCCATGCGTGCAGCGTACAGGGCTGGGAGACGCCGAGAGCATGGCAGGCCTCTTTCAGGGGAAGGCCGATGGCGGTTCGCGTGTCGTGGAGAAGGTGACCCAGGGTCTCGGAAATCCGCACGCGAGGCTCGGCAAGCTCTTTCTGAAATTCCTCCACGGCAGGTCCCCGAAGGACGATGTCCTCGTCCGCCGCGGCTTCCCTGAGGGCCCGGACAAGGTCGATCCGCTCCGGGGCCGTTTCGTTGGCCGGCAGCCTGGAAAGGCAGGCCAGGACATCCCCGGGCCGGATGGAGTCACCCCGCTTCAGGACGGGCTTTCCGCCGTCTCCTCTCACGAAGACGCTGTGTTCCCCGGTCACGGTGACGGATCGTCCGTAGGCGGTCCTGATCTCGTACAGGTCCCCGTCGTGAGTGTGGCTCAAAATGGCCTTGATGGGCCGGTAACGGGATTCCCCGGTGTTCGGGTCGAAACAGAGGACGGACCACTCATCGGGACCGATCGCTTCCTGGAAAAGCCCGTCGATGAAGGACCCGACCTTAACGAATCGAACGCTGCCGGACTTGTCCCTTACGAGGGTGCAGGACTCTCCGTCCACGCTCATGATGACGCAGTGGTGATATCTCAGCTTATTCGGGTCGAAGTCTTCCCCCACCCCGGCCCCCAGGGCCTGGATGATCGTCTTGATCTCCTGGTTGCTGAAGATGCGGTCCAGCCTGGCCTTTTCCACGTTCAGGATCTTGCCCCGCAGGGGCAGGATTGCCTGGAAATGCCGGTCCCTGCCTTGCTTGGCACTGTTGTGGACGAAAATACCCGCTTCCAGGGCGAAATTGTGGTAATGCTCGACGGTGAGGTCGTAGACATCCTCCCGTTCTTCGAGGAATCTCACTGCCTTGACCTTGTGGTTGTAATTCGAAGCTGCTTCCAGGAGAGCTTCCCGGTTTCCCAGAAAATGTTTTTCCAGAAGCGTTTCGAAGCGAGGTGCCGTAGGGGCTTCTCTTGACCGCAGTCCATCGTATGCTTGAACCAAATCGGCCGGAGCTTCCTTCAGAAGACGGTTCAAGAGTTTCAGGCCTTTGTCCCTGTGACCCTCCCGAATCCGTCGAGACTTTTCTTCTTGACTGGATTCATGCCGCCATCGCTCCAGGGCACGGATCACTTTTTCCCTGGCGGTAGGGTCATTCCAGCGCCTTTTACAGGCCCTTACGAGTTTTTTGGCGTGCTCCGGATGATCTTGCCACCAGACACGGACCACTTCGGAATGGTTTTTCCTGAAGTTGGGGTTAGACCATTGTTCACGGGTCGCTTCAGATCGCCAATCCCGAAGAGAAGGGTCTGCCCATTCCAATCGTGCCTTTTTCCTGAGTTCCTCACGAAGTTCTGGGTGTGACAGATAATATTCGTGAACTCGTTTTGCCTGAAGTTCGCGATTTTCTTCGCTGGACCAATACCTATGCTGCAGATCTCTAAGCTTGTTCGCGTAACGCAATTTTGCTTCCTGATCCAGTGCACCGTACCATTTCAGGAAACCTTCCATCAACTTCCTGTTGATCTCAGGGTTTTTCCTTTCTAGCCGAATCCTTTCCGACATATGGTTTCGGTAGGCTGGATCTCTCCACATTCTCTTTGCGTTTTCGCTTAAGCTTCGCAGTTTTCTCTCACGGTATTCGGGGTTCTGCCAGATCTTTGCAATGGTTTCCCTGGCAATTCCTGCATGGAGCGATAGATGTTCCTCCTTGGTCAAACGGGCAATATTGCGTGGATCGTTATCCTGCTTGTTCAGGTTCCTATGATGTCTCATCGGGCCTCGGGCTTTTTCGTAAACGTGAGAGACCAGGTTATACATGTCTGCAAGGTGGTGGGTATGCACCCACCGGTGCTGTCCGTTCATCCACACCATCTCGTAGCCGGGACCAGGGTTCTCGCCGCGCTCCGTGAAACGGATCCTGAGAGGCATCAGGCTGTCGTCTCCGACCAAGTCCTTTGCCTGCCGGTAGGAGCCGTCCCGAAGTCGGAAGAGATGATCCGGCGTGCAGCGGAGTTTCTGGCCGTTGTCCAGCTCCACCTCGACAAGGGGGGCATCTTTCCTTGTCCGCCTGGGTTCGATAAGGGGGACAATCCGTATGTCTCCGGCTTTGTTTGTGGCGTAACCGAAATGGACGATCCCGTTTTCCCAGTCCTCTGCAAGCTGTTTAAATGACAGGGCCTTTCCGGAAGCGAGCCGGACCATGGTATCCCCGGAAAAACACCCCCCGGCGCTGTCGCCCTCGACGATGTACAGCTCGCATTCCGCCGGGTTCTTGCTGGAGCAGTCCGCCAGCTTGCCCGGGAGCTCCAGCCCCGACATGGCGGACTTGCGCCGGACCAGGTCCCGGGCTTTCCGCGCGGCTTCACGGGCCTGGCGCGCCTTGACGGCGTTTTCCACCAGGGGCTTGAGGACGTCCGAACGGTCTTCGAGCAGTTCCATGAGGCCCTCGTAGACGATGGAGTCCACGATGCCCTTGATTTCTCCGTTGCCCAGCTTGGTTTTCGTCTGCCCCTCGAATTGCGGTTCCGGCAGCTTGACGGAGATGACGGCGGTCATCCCTTCCTTCAGGTCGTCCCCGCCGAGATTTTCGTCCTTTTCCTTCAGGAGCTTCTGCCTCCGGGCCATCTCGTTCACGGCCCGGGTCAGGGCGGTACGGAAGCCGCTGACGTGAGTCCCTCCTTCGACCGTGTGGATGAGGTTCGCGAAGGCGTAGATCCGTTCCAGGTAGGAGTCGTTGTACTGGATGGAGACCTCGACGATCACCCCGTCCTTCTCGCCCTTGATCGTCAGGGGCGGGGCGAAAAGGGTGGTCTTCCCGCGGTTCAGGTATTCGGCGAAGAGGGCGATTCCCCCGTCGTACTTGAAGATTTTTTCCTTTGGCTCGGCCTCGTCCTTGAGAGTGATGCAAAGTCCCGGGTTCAGGAAGGCCAGCTCTCGGATGCGGCCGGATAGGACCTCCCAGGAGAAGGTCGTTTCGCTGAAGATGGTAGGGTCGGGAAGGAAGTGGATGCGGGTCCCCCGCTTCTCCGTGGGTTCCCCGTTTTCCAGGTCCGTCACGGGGATACCCCGCTCGAACCGCTGGCGGTGGGTCGTCCCGTCGCGCCAGATCGTCACTTCGAGCCATTCGGAAAGGGCGTTCACCACGGATACGCCGACCCCGTGGAGGCCTCCGGAAACCTGGTAGGCTTTCTTGTCGAACTTGCCCCCGGCGTGGAGCTTCGTCAGGACGACTTCGGCGGCCGGGCGGCCCGTCTGCGGATGGAGGTCCGTCGGGATCCCGCGGCCGTTGTCCGTGACCGACACGCTGCCGTCGGCTTTCAGGCAGACCTCGATTTCGGTGCAGAACCCGGCCATGGCTTCGTCGATGGAGTTGTCCACGACCTCGTAGACGAGGTGGTGAAGGCCCCGGGGACCGGTGTCCCCGATGTACATGCCGGGGCGCCGGCGGACGGCTTCGAGCCCTTCCAGGATCTGGATGTCCTTTGCGGTGTACTTGGCGGATGGGGTCATTGGCTGATCGGTCCTCTCCTTTTCTTCAACGGGCGGCTAAAAGGGGTCCCCGGCCTGGCGGCTTCCCGGAACCGCTCGTAGCGGCGAGCCAGGGTCATGGGCGTGAAGCCCGTTGCCATGACGCTGCCGTCACGCAAAACGATGGCCGTTTCGTTCCCCTCCCTTACGAGGGCGACGACTCGGCCCAGATCGACAACTCCGTCTTCTTCAAGCGGAAGGAACAAGGGAATGGCCTCCAGGCGGGCAAATTGGCGAACCCTACGCGACAATTATATCAAAACCGCCGACGGATCCCGGCTGTTGACCTTTCGCAGTTCCTCTGTTTAAATGTTTTCGCTGTTTCGCTAAAACATAGATATGTGAGAAAATTTAAAACGGCAACAATAGAGATGGGGAGAGTGATGCCCATGTACGGAAAAGCTTGGGAAAGCCTGAAGCAGACGGACCCGGAAATCGCGGAGGTCATCCGCCGGGAGGTCCGGCGACAGCAGAACCAAATCGAGCTGATCGCCTCCGAGAATGTCGTTTCTCCCGCGGTACTGGCGGCGATGGGCTCCGTCCTCACGAACAAGTATGCGGAAGGCTATCCGGCAAAGCGCTACTACGGAGGGTGCGAGGAGGTGGACGTGGCCGAGGAGCTGGCCCGCGAGCGGGCGAAACGGCTGTTCGGGGCGGACCACGCGAACGTCCAGCCCCACTCTGGATCCCAGGCCAACATGGCGGTCTACTTTGCGGCCCTGAAGCCTGGCGATACCGTCCTGGCCATGAACCTGGCGCACGGAGGCCACTTGACCCACGGTTCACCCGTCAACTTTTCCGGGCAGCTCTACAATGTCGTCCCTTACGGCGTCCGGCGCGACACGGAAACGATCGATTTCGAGCAGGTGGAGCGCCTGGCGCTGGAATACAGGCCCAGGCTCATCGTCTGCGGGGCGACGGCCTACCCGCGGGTGATCGACGCGGAGGCTTTCCGGGCCATCGCCGACCGGATAGGAGCTCTCCTGATGTTCGACATGGCCCATATTGCCGGTCTTGTTGCGGCTAAGCTCCACAAGGACCCGGTGCCCTTCTGCGACTTCGTCACCACCACGACCCACAAGACCCTCCGGGGGCCCCGGGGCGGCATGGTCCTGTGCAGGGCCGACCAGGCCAAGGCCGTGGACAAGGCCCTTTTCCCCGGCATGCAGGGAGGCCCGCTCATGCACGTCATCGCCGCCAAGGCGGTGGCTTTCCGGGAAGCCCTGAAGCCTGACTTTGCCGATTACCAGCGAAGGATCGTGGAAAACGCTCGGGCGTTGGGAGACGAACTGGAACGGCGGGGGTTCCGGCTCGTTTCCGGCGGGACGGACAACCACCTTCTCCTCGTGAGCCTGGTGGACCGAGGCCTGACCGGCAAGGCGATGGAGCAGGCCCTGGACAAGGCTGGGATCACGGTGAACAAGAACGCCGTGCCCTTCGACCCGCAGCCTCCCATGGTGACGAGCGGTTTCCGGGTCGGGACGCCCGCCGTGACCACCCGGGGCTTCGGCCCGGGGGAGATGGCGAAGATCGCTTCGTGGATCGGGCGGGTGGCAAAAAGCCCCGAGGACGAAACCGAACTGGCTCGCATCAAGGCGGAGGTCCTGGAACTTTGCAAGGCTTTCCCTCTCTACGGGGATTTCAAGGACTGAGCCTCGCTCCCGTTTTTTCCGTGCAAGGCTGGGGGGCCGTCGGCCCACCAGCCTTTTTTTCATGCCGTCTTCAGGGCCTTCGGGGATTCGGCTTCAAGGATTTTTTCGAAAGCCCACCCCGCGTAGGAAAGCCCCAGGCGGGACGAATAGGCGACGCTGAATTCCCAGCTGAGGGTTTCGAGTCCCGCGAGCGGAACTTCGCGGACCGAAAACGGGGTCCCCTTACCGGACAGGATCCCCCGGTTCACGATGGCCAGGCAGATCCCTTCCGAGACGAAGCGGGCTGCGGCAGCCGGGTCGTCGACCCAGAGGTCCGACTTGGGCTTGACCTGGTGCTGGAGCAGGTAGTCTTCCACCACGGGGGAGAGGAAGCAGGAGGGAAGGTACCGGGCCAGGGGTGCGTTCTCGAGGAATTCTGGAGGCAGCGGCTCCGCCCCTTCCCGGGCGGTTTCCGGGGGGACGATCAGGGTCAGGTTCTCCATCCCCAGCGACCGGGTAACCAGCCCCGTGGTCGGCAGGCTCCTGCGGTTCCCACCGACGACCGCCATCTCGATTTCCCCGGAAGAAAGCCGCTGGAGGAGGGGGACCTGGCGGTCGGTCACGAGGGTGACATGGATATCCGGGAACTCGGCCCTGAACCGCTTCAGTGCAGGGGGCAGCAGTGTCATGGCCGGGTTGGGTTCGAACCCCACGGCGAGCTTCCCGGTCCTGAGCTCCTTCATTTCCCGGAACCGATCCGGGATCCCGTCCGCTTTTTCCAGGACCTCTTTGGCCAGGACGAGGAGGGTTCTCCCTTCCGGGGTCAGTGAAATGTTGCGCCCCTTCCGGTTGAAAAGCCGAACCCCAATGGCCTTTTCCAGGGCGGCCACGTGCTGGCTGATCGCGGGCTGGGACATGTATAGTGTTCGTGAGGCCTGCAGGAATCCTCCCTCGGATACGACCGTGCAGAAAACCCGAAGCTGGTTCAGGTTCATTGGAACGCCTCCCTATAAGCTCTTCTTATACCCATAACGATATATTAAGGTATTGAAAATTATACACCAGGAATTATTCTCAAAACACGGGGTTCATTTCCGATGAAGCCCGATTTTCGTTCACGGGAAGGATAGAGATGGTCGCTTTCTTCGACTGGCTGGCGGGGCAACTCTGGGGATGGCCCATGATGATCCTCATCTTTGCCTGCGGCATCGTCTTCAGCTTCAAAACCGGCTTTTTCCAGATCCGGCACCTGGGGTACGTCCTAAAGAACACGCTTTTCAAGATCTTCGACCGGAAAACCAGGGGAGAGGGAACCATGACCCCCTTCCAGGCCGTTTCGACGGCGCTGGCGGGTACGGTCGGCAACGGGAACATCGCGGGCGTCGCCACGGCGATCGCCATCGGCGGGCCTGGGGCGGTCTTCTGGATGTGGGTGGTCGCGCTCTTCGGCATGATGACCAAGATGGTCGAGGTGACGCTTGCCGTCCACTACCGAATCAAGGACGAGAAGGGCAATTTCTACGGCGGACCCATGTACTACATCGAGAAGGGGCTCGGCAAGCAGTGGAAGCCCCTGGCCCAGTTCTTCGCGGCGATGATGATCCTCGGGGCGCTCGGAACGGCCGTCTGGGTCCAGCCGGCGACGATGGCCTCCGCCATGAAGAACGTCTTCAACATCCCGCCCCTCGTGACGGCCGGCGTGGCCGTGGTCTTCACGGCACTCGTGGTCCTGGGGGGATTCAAGCGTATCGGGCAGTTCTGCGAGAAACTCGTTCCCTTTATGTGCGCCTTCTACATCCTCGGCGCCCTGGGGATCATTGCCGTGAACATCACCCGGCTGCCCGAGGTCTTCGGCCTGATCTTCCGTTACGCCTTCCAGCCCGCTCCTGCCGTTGGAGGGTTTGCGGGAGCGAGCCTGCTTCTGGCGATGCGCCGGGGCATGTCGAGAGGCATGTTCTCCAACGAGGCGGGCATGGGCTCGGCCCCCATGGTCCATGCCACTGCCATCACTGACCACCCGGTCCGCCAGGGGCTGTTCGGCGTGTTCGAGGTCTTCATGGACACGATCGTCATTTGCACCATGACGGCCCTGGTCATCCTGATCGCCGCCCCGGACCTCTGGCACAGCGGCCTGAACGGCGTAGACCTTACCTTCGCGGCGTTCGAGTCCCTCTACGGGGGGGTCGGAAAAGCGATCGTCGCGATCGGGGTCCTGCTGTTCGCCTTTTCCACCATGGTCGGCTACACCGTGGAGTACGAAACGTCGGTGGTGTACCTCTTCGGCTCGAAGGCGGTCAAACCGTTCCTCTGGCTGTACCTGGTGCCTCCGTTCATCGCGGTCACCCAGCCGGTCGAGTTCGTCTGGACGATCGTGGACGTTTCCACCGGGATCGAGGGGATCCCGAACATGCTCGCCCTGCTGATGCTGAGCGGGGTTTTCATGAAGGTCTACCGCGATTTCCTTGCCAAGGAAGGGCTGAAGTAGGGCTCTAGGGCTCCTACCGGTAAGGATTACGGATAAGCCGGCTGGCCCTGGCTGGAAGCCGGGGCCGGCTTTGCTTCACGAGGTCATTTCCCGGGAGGGAACGGGATGCTGGACTCCAAGCGAAGGGAAGAGCTCTCCGGCTTCTGCCGGGACCTGGTCAGGACCCCTAGCCTCTCGGGGGCGGAACGGGAGATCGGCCTGCGGGTGGCCGAGGCCATGCGCTCCCAGGGATACGACGATGTGGCAGTGGACCCCTACGGTAGCGTGATCGGCCGGATCCGGTTCGAAAACCCCGGTCCGACCCTCTTGCTGGAAGCCCAGTTGGACCACGTCGAAACCGGTGATTTCACCCGTTGGAGCCAATACCCCTACGGGGCCTTCGTCAAGGGGACGCGGCTCTACGGGCGGGGGGCTTCCGACCAGAAGGGGTGCGTGGCCGCGATGGTGATGGCGGGGGCCTTCCTGAAGGAAGACCTGGGCTGCCGGCTTTCGGGAAGCCTGGTGGTCGCGGGGACGGTTTACCAGGAGAAATTCGAGGGCGTGGCTTCCAGGGCCGTGGCCATGAGATGCATGCCGGACTTCGTGGTCACCGGGGAAGCCTCCGGGCTTGAACTGGTTCGGGGCCAGCGGGGCAGGGCCGAGCTGCTCCTGGAGACGGCGGGGAAGATGGCCCACTCCTCCCACCCGGAGTTCGGCATCAATGCCGCTGACGGCATGGTCAGGCTGCTTGGGGCGATCCAAAAGGGGTTCCGGCCCCCCGCGGATCCGTTCCTGGGAAAGGGGATCCTGGTCCTCGTCCGTCTTTCCACGGAACCGGAGGAAGGCGTGGGGGCCATCCCGGACCGGGCCCGAGCGGTCTTCGACCGTCGGCTCCTGGCGGGCGAGACGAAGGAGGACGTGCTGGCCCAGCTGGAAGAAATCCTGCAGGAGGAAGCCGCGGAAGACCCCTCGATCCAGTGGAAGCTCTCGGTGGCTTCCTCGGAGGACCGGTGCTACACGGGGATCCCCATCCGGGCGGAGCATTTCGCACCGGCCTGGGTCCTGGAGGAGGATCACCCCTTCCTGGAGGCCGCGAAGGCCGGTCTCGAGGGGATGGGGCTCGACCCCCGGGTTTCCTGGGGTCCGGGTTTCGGAACAAACGGCTGTTTCTACGGGGGCCAGCTGCACCTGCCGACCGTGGCCTTCGGGCCCTCGTCGGCAGACCTGGCCCATGCAGTGGACGAATACATCGAGCTGGACCAGCTTTTTGGGGCCTGCCGCGGGTACTACGGAATCGCGGCTTCCACCCTGGGTGGTCCGGAGATCTTTCGGGAGGTGTGTGGAAAGTGAGCTTGAGCGAGGCGCGGAAACATCGGCTTCTCGAGGACTGCCGGGAAATGGTCCGCCGGCCGGCCCTGTCGGGACAGGAGAAGAACCGGGCGGAGTTCATCGTATCGGCAATGAAGGCCCTGGGCTACGACGAGGTCTTCGTGGACGCCCTGGGCAACGTCATCGGCCGCATCCGGCTGGGCAAGGGCGGGGTCCGGATCCTCCTGGAGGGGCACATCGACCAGGTGGACGTCACGGATCCCTCCAAGTGGACTCACGACCCCTTCGGGGCGGAAGTCGAGAACGGGCGCCTCTACGGGCGCGGAACGACCGACATGATCGGCAACGTGGCCGCCATGATCCACGCCGCGGCCCACGTGAAGCAGGATTTCGGCGACCTGCTGGACGGGGAGGTCGTCGTGGCGGGCAGCGTCCACGAGGAGTGCTTCGAGGGGGTCGCCTGCGAGCTCATCGCGACCGCGGTGAAGCCCGACTGCGTGGTGATCGGGGAGCCCTCGAACCTGACCCTCAAGAGGGGCCAGAGGGGGCGGGCCGAGGTGGTGGTGGAAACCGCCGGCAAGAGCGCCCATTCCTCGGATCCCTCGGTGGGCCTCAACGCGGTCAAGAAGATGGCGAAGCTCCTCGTGGCCCTCGAGGAGAAGTTCGTCCCCAGGACCCACCCGGTCCTGGGCAAGGGCATCCTGGAGGTCACCGACATCATCTCGAACCCCTACCCCGGGGCCAGCGTCATCCCCGACCGCTGCACGGCCACCTTCGACCGGCGCCTTCTCGTCGGCGAGACGAAGGAAGTCGTCCTGGCCCAGGTGCAGGAGATCCTCGACGCGGAAATGGCGAAGGATCCGGAGCTAAAAGCCTCCGTCAGGCTCGCCGTGGGAGAGGACCGCTGCTACACGGGAGCCCCGATCAAGGCCGAGCGGTTCGCCCCGGCCTGGCTCTTCGAGGAAGACCACCCGGTGGTCCAGTCCGCTCTGGCGGGACTCCGCTCCGTGGGCCAGGACCCGGTGGTTTCCCATTACTACTTCTGCACCAACGGAAGCTACTACGCCGGCAAGGCGGGGATCCCGACGATCGGGTACGGCGGGTCCCTGGAGACACTGGCCCACGTCGTGGACGAGTACATCGAGCTGGACCAGCTGAACCTGGCCTGCGAAGGCTACACCGGCATCATCCGGGCCATCCTGGCCGGGAAGGGCTGCGGCCGTGCCTAGGCCGACGTCCCTGGTCTGCGTGCTCTGCGGGCGGGTCTTCGACCCGGGGAGCGCCCCTTACACCTGCCCGGATTGCGGCCTGGACGGGACACTGGACGTGAACGTAGACCTGGAAGCCGCAGTGAAGGCCGGGTTCAGCCGGGAATCCCTGGCCGCCTGCAGGGACGAGAGCCTCTGGCGCTACCGGGCCATCCTCCCGGTCGAGAAGGAGGAAAACGTCCCTTCCCTGCGCGTGGGATGGACCCCGCTCTACGAAAGCAAGGCCCTGGCTTCCCGGTACGGGGTCAAGGCCGTGTACGTCAAGGACGATGGCCGCAACCCCACCTCGTCCCTAAAGGACCGAGCCAGCGCCGTGGGAGTGGCCAAGGCCCTGGATGCCGGGCAGTCCGCGATCGCCTGCGCGTCCACCGGCAACGCCGCCAGTTCCCTTTCCGGTTTTTCGGCCGTGGCCGGCCTGCCCTGCTACATCTTTGTCCCCGAGCGGGCTCCAGAGGCGAAGGTGACGCAGCTTTTGGTGTACGGCGCACGGGTGCTCCTCGTGAAGGGGGACTACGCCGACGCCTTCAGCCTCGCCACCGCGGCCATCGATCGTTTCGGCTGGTACAACCGCAACTGTGCCATCAACCCCTACCTGGTGGAGGGAAAGAAGACCTGCGCCCTGGAGATCGCCGAACAGCTGGGCTGGGAGGTCCCCGACCGGGTTTTCATCGCGGTGGGCGACGGCTGCTGCATCGGCGGCCTTTACAAGGGCTTCGCCGACCTGCTGGAGCTGGGATTCATCGAGAGGATGCCGAAGCTGGTCGGTGTCCAGGCCGAGGGAAGCCGTCCCATCGCCGATGCCTTTGCGGCGGGTGCGGCCAGAATCACGCCCGGGCACGAAGATACCCTGGCGGACAGCATCGCCGTTGGGGCACCCCGCAACTGGGCAAAGGCCCTTCGGGCGGTCCGCAAGACCGGCGGGACGATGGTGACCGTGACGGACGAGGAGATCCTGGGAGCCATCCGGGAGCTGGCCCGGACGACCGGCGTCTTCGGGGAGCCTGCCGGTGTCGCCGGCTTCGCGGGTTTCAGGAAAATGGCCGAAGCGGGTGCTCTTTCGCCGGATGAACGGGTCGCCTTCGTGGTGACCGGAAACGGCCTGAAGGACGCGAAGAGCGCCCGAAAGGCCGTCGGGGTACCGCTTTCGGTGGCCCCGGACATCAACGAACTGGTCCCGCTTTTGTCCCGGTTCAATTGAACGGGCCGGAAGCGGACGCACGACAGGAGGAGAAGAGAATGATCGATTTGACGGTGGACGAGGCAAAACTGGAAAGGGCGGTCAAGAGAGCCCGCGAGCGGAACATCGTGATCCCTACGTTCAAGCAGATGAAGGACCCGGAGAAGCACACCCCGCAGAAGATCAAGGATCGCCTGAAGAACGTGGGCCTGTGGGACGTGGATTCCGCGAACCTTTTCCGCATCACCTGGAAGAACGAGCCTGTGAAGAAGGGCGGGCTTTACGGCGGCGTGAACTACCTGGAGCTCCCGAAGGCGATCACGGGGGTCGACGCCCGGATCGTGGCCCTTGTGGGCAAGTGGTTCCCGACGGGCGCCCACAAGGTGGGAGCGAGCTTCGGGTGCCTGGTCCCGCGGCTTGTGACCGGCCAGTTCGATCCCACCACCCAGAAGGCCGTCTGGCCCTCCACCGGCAACTATTGCCGGGGCGGCGCCTATGACGCCCAGCTCTTGGGGTGCGAGTCCATCGCCATCCTCCCGGAGGGGATGAGCAAGGAGCGGTTCGATTGGCTCAAGACCGTGGCCGGAGAGGTCATCGGAACTCCCGGGACGGAAAGCAACGTCAAGGAAATCTACGACAAGGTCTGGGAACTCCGCAGGACCCGCGACAACATCGTCGTCTTCAACCAGTTCGAGGAGTTCGGCAACCACCTTTGGCATTACGAGGTTACGGGGCACGCGATGGAAGAGGTCCTGAAGGAAATCATGGGCCCGAAGGACCGTTTCGCGGGCGTCACCGTCACGTCGGGGTCGGCCGGGACGACCGGCTGCGGCAACTACCTGAAGACCGTCTTTCCCAACGCCAAGCTGGCCGTCGGCGAGGCGCTGCAGTGCCCGACCCTCATCTGGAACGGGTTCGGCGCTCATCGGATCGAGGGGATCGGCGACAAGCACGTGCCCTGGATCCACGACGTGAAGGACACGGACATGGTCATGGCCGTCGACGACGCCGACTGCATGGCGATGATCCGCCTGTTCAATGAGCCTGAAGGCCGGGCCTACCTCGTCAGCCAGGGAATGCCGGCATCCTTCGTGGAGAGCCTCCCCCTGATGGGAATTTCCAGCGCGGCGAACGTCGTGATGGCCATCAAGATGGCCAAGTACTACGAGCTCACTTCCAGGGACATCATCCTCACCGTCTTCACGGATTCCATGGAGCTGTACGGTTCCCGGCTGGAAGAGATGCGGCAGGAGCTGGGCCGTCCCTACACGGTTTCCGACGCGGCGGTCGACCACGGCCGGCACGTGCTGGGGATCAACCGGGAAGCCATGCTGGAGATGACCTACTACGACAAGCTCCGGGTCCACAACCTGAAGTATTACACCTGGGTCGAGCAGCAGGGCAAGACCTCGGAGGAACTGAACGCCCAGTGGTACGACTACGAGGAATACTGGGGCTCCATCCGCTCCATGGCGGACGCCATCGACGAACGGATCGAGGAGTTCAACGCCAGGGTTGGGCTTCTCTAGGCCGACCGGCCGGAAGGGAGAGACCATGGACTTCGACGTGCTGATTCGAAACGGCCTGATCGTCGACGGGACGGGCTCGAAGGGGTACAGGGCCGACCTGGGGATCCGGGGGGACCGGATCGCCGCCATCGGCGAGCTGTCCGCCTCGGCGGGAGGGACCGTGATCGACGCGGGGGGGAAGGTCGTCTGCCCGGGTTTCATCGACACGCACAGCCACTCGGGCATCCTTGCCCTGTGCAGGCCCGACACGCCATTCAACGTCATGCAGGGGATCACCACCTGTGTCGTCGGGCAGGACGCCATGGGGGCCGCCCCCATGGTGGACGCCTTCGTCGGACCCTGGAAGAAGGCGATGGCGGGTCTCGAGGGAAGCTACGACCTGGACTGGAGCTGGCGGTCCGTGGCCGATTACCTCGACCGCCTGGATGCGATGGAGCTGGGGCCGAATTTTGCCTACCTCGCCCCCCACGGGAACATCCGGCTGAGCGTCATGGGGCTGGACAACCGCAGGCCCACGGCCGACGAACTCGAAAGGATGAAGGCCCTGCTCCAGGAATGCCTCGCCCAGGGAGCCTTCGGGATGTCCACCGGGATGATCTATCCCCCCTGCAGTTTCGCGGACACGCAGGAATTCATCGAACTGGCCAGGGTCCTTGAAAAAAACGACGCGGTTTTCGTGACCCACCAGCGCAGCGAGGCCGATGCCATCCTCTCTTCCATGGACGAGATCATCGAGATCGGGAAACAAAGCGGCTGCCGGATCCATTTTTCGCACTTCAAGGTCGCGGGGAAAAAGAACTGGGGGCTGTTCGACGCCGTCCTCGGGAAACTGGACGAGTGCTCCCGGCAGGGGATCCGGGTTTCCGTGGACCAGTACCCCTACGTGGCCGGGAGCACCACGCTGAGCGTCATCCTTCCCCCGTGGGCCCACGACGGGGGGACGGACAGGATGCTGGAGCGCCTGGCGGACCCGGAGGCCCGAAAGCGCATGACCGCCGATATTGAAAAGGGCATCCCGGGCTGGGATAATTTCGTCGATTTTGCGGGCGTCGAGGGAATTTTCGTCACTTTCGTGAAAACGGAAAAGAACCAGTGGGCGGTGGGGAAGAGCCTCGCGGAAATCGGAAAGAGGATGGGGAAGGATCCCCTGGAGGCGACCTACGACCTGCTGCTGGAAGAGGAAGGGACCGCCGGCCTGGTCGATTTCTACGGCCTGGAGGAGCACGTTGCCCGCATCCTGCGGAGGCCCGAGCAGAACGTCTGCACCGACGGCATTATCGGGGGCAAGCCCCACCCTCGGCTCTACGGGAGTTTCCCGAGGGTGCTCGGGAAATACGTCCGGGAGGGTGTCCTCGACCTGCCGACGGCCGTTCGCAAGATGACGGGGAAGCCTGCCGAAGTGCTGGGGATCCTGGACCGGGGCCTGCTGAAGGAAGGTCTCGCCGCGGATGTCGTCGTTTTCGACCCGGAAACGGTGCGGGATACGGCCGACTATGCGGACCCGATCCGGTTCCCGGAAGGTATCGAACACGTTTTCGTCAACGGGAAAGCCCTGGTGAAGGAAGGGAAGCATTGCCCCGCCAAGGCCGGGAAGGTCATCCGGTACTCGGGGCGCAAGTAGGGAACGAAAACCCGGAAGAAGGGGGGTGCCGCCGTTTTTCCTGGCTTTCTTCTGCAGCCTGCGCAGCAAGGGAATCCGACGTTCCACTCACAGCGAAAGGGAGGATTGCTCGATGAAGAAGAGATTCGGTAGTCTGTTCAAGGTCGCCGCCTGCCTGGTCCTGGTGGCGGGAATCGCGATGGCGTTTTCCGCTTCCCCGGCAGCGGCCGCGCCCGAGTACAAGTGGAAGTTCGCCCAGACCACGGTACGGCCGACCCAGGCCATGTCCATGCGCCTCTTCTGCGACCTCGTCAAGAAGTACACGAACGGACGCATGGAGATCAAGTTCTACCCCGACGGCCTCATGGGTAGCCACGACGAAATCTTCCATGCCGTCCAGGACGGCAGCATCGAGATCGGGAACTTCGCCCCGTACGTGAACCTCGTTCCCGGCGGCATGTTCAACTGGATGCCCTGGACCATTTCCTCCTGGGAAGAGGCCGAGATCGCTTTCGGCCAGCCCAACGGCATCCTCTACAAGGTCCTGGAGAAGGCCTACAACGAAATCGGAATGCACATCCTCTACACGAACAGCCAGGGCCCCTACGGCCTGGGGAACAACGTGCGCGAAATCCGCACCCCGGCCGACCTCAAGAACCTGAAGTTCCGTGTTTCCTCCTCCCTGGGCAGCGCGAAAGGGCTGATGAACATGGGCAAGGGGACCGGCATGACGGTCGAGACGATCGCCTGGGGCGAGCTTTACAACGCCCTGAGCCGAGGCGTCGTGGACGGCTGCTGGGACATGTGGCCCTCCCTGATCGAGGAAAGGCACGCCGAGGTCCTGAAATACTACACCGCCCTCGACTGGATGTGGGACGGTAACCAGATCGCGGTCAACAAGGCGAAGTGGGACGCCCTGCCGAAGGACATCAAGGACGCCATCACTCGCGCGGCCAGGGAAGCCGAAATTCACCAGTACAAGCTGGCGAAGGCCGCTGTGAAGGACATGGAGGCCCGGCTGAAGAAGATGCCCAACTTCAAGATCTACTACCCGACCGAGAAGGAGCGGGAAATGTTCCGCCAGAAGGCCCAGCCTCTCTCCATCTGGGAGGAGCTGTGCACGCCCTGGCTCGACAAGGCTTACCCCGGCCAGAACATGACCCAGAAGATCCTGAAGGAGCTCGAAGCGATCCGCAAGCAGGTGCACAAGAACTAGCTGCCGGGATCGTTCCCGGCGTGGTCCAGGTAGATCCGGGGCGGGGGGCCGACGTCCCCCGCCCTGAAGGCCCTTAAGGAGCGTGAGGTTTGTGTTCAATTTTCTGCAGCAGGGGATCACCGCGGTCGAAAAATGGATCTGTGCGGCGGGGCTCCTCATCTCGACCCTCCTGACGTTTGCGCAGGTCATCAACCGTTACTGGCTCCATTTCGAAATCATGTGGATCGGCGACATGGCCCTGTATGTCTTCGTCATCACCTATATCCTGGCGATCGCCCTGGCTGCTTCCCTGAAGGGGCACATCGCCGTTGAGATGCTTCCAGACCGGCTTTTCCGGGACAACCCGCACGGGAAGCGATCCTACTCGCTGGCGATGGACGTGCTGACCCTGGCGGCCATCCTGGTCTTTCTCCACCCGGCCTACGGCTTTTTCCGGCAGTCGCTCCGCTATCCCGAGTACGGGACCCTGATCCGCTGGTTCAACACGGGCTGGCTGGTCCAGGTCATGTTCGCCACGGTCGTGCTCTCGGCCCTGCACGTGGCCTACCACATCGGCAGGGACGTCTTCGAGCTCAGGAAGCAGCTCTGGCTCAAGTCGCAGGAAGGGGGGAACCGGTAGCATGGAAACGGGAGTCCTGGTTTCCCTCGTCCTGTTCCTGGGTCTCATCGTCATCGGGATGCCCCTGGGTTGGGTGTTCATTGCCAGCACCGCGGTCGGGCTTTTCCTGATCGAAACGCCCCTTTCGTTCATGGCCGGGACGTTCTTCCACTCGCTCAACACGCCCGTGGTCATGGCCATCGGGTTCTTCGTCTTCGCAGGAGGGCTCATTTCGGAGGCGGGGCTGGCGGACCGGATCGTCCGGTTTTCCTACGCGCTTGTGGGGAAGGCCAAGGGAGGCCTCATCGTGGTGGGCATCGTGGCCACCCTTTTCATGAGCGCTCTCACGGGGTCCTCGGTCCCCTGCATCTCGGCGCTGATCCCCCTCCTGGTTCCCCGCCTGGAGAAATTCGGCTACCAGAAGCGCTATACCACGGCGGTGCTCTGTTCCTCCAGTTTCATGGGCTATCTCATCCCGCCGAGCGTCCCTGCCCTGATCTACTGCCTGGTCGCCCAGCAGTCCGTCGCGGCTCTGTTTTTGGCGACCGTCATTCCGGGCCTCCTCCTGGCCTTGGGGTACTGCATCCTGAACTATTTCATCGTCGACCGGTACACCTTTCCGAGCGCCGAGAAGCCGGTTCTCCCGGACAACTTCAGGGATTCGATGAAGGAACTGGGGGCTGCGACCTGGTCGGCCCTGCCAGCCCTCGGGTGCCCCCTCATCATCCTCGTGGGGATTTACGGGGGAATCTGCACGCCCAACGAGGCAGGGGCTATTGCCGTAATCTACTGCATGATCGTGGGTTTCTTCGTCTACCGGGACCTGAAGCTGGGCAACTTCTCGAAGGCCATGGTCAACACCTGCGTGACCCTGGGCATGATCGCCCTGCTCCTCGGCGGCGGGACAGTCCTAACCCGGTTCATGACCCGCGAAGGAGTCGCCCAGGCCCTGGCGGAGACCATGCTGGGGCTTTTCCACAGCAAGTTTTTGATCCTGATATCGATCAACCTGTTTTTATTGCTTTTGGGGATGTTCCTCGACGGGATCCCCATCCTCATCCTGGCGGTGCCCCTCATCCTGCCCCTGGCGAACGAGCTGGGGATCAACCTGGTGCACCTCGGATCCATGATCATCGTCAACATCGGGCTGGGGGTCATGACCCCGCCGTTTGCCATGTCGATCTTCGTGGGTTCGCGGCTTTCCGGGGTCCCGGCCGGGGAACTGATTCCCCCCATGATGCTCTACCTTTTCTGCGTGGGGATCCCCGTCCTGCTGCTGACGACGTACCTTCCCTTCCTTTCCTGCTGGCTGCCGACCCTCGCCCTGGGAGCCCAGGTCGTGGGTCCCTGGTAGGATCGTCTTCCAGCGCCCGCAAAATAACCGGGGATCCCCGCGGGGATCCCCGGTTTTTTTGCGGGTGTCGCAGCTGTCAGCACGAACGAGGGACTTCAGGTCCGTCCTTCAGCTCCACGGCTCGAGGGCAAGCCGGGACAGAAAGGTTTCCTGGAAACGGGGATCCGCGTGGAGGGGCAGGTGGGTGACCCGCTCAAGGATTTTCCCGTGCCTTTCTTGTGCCTGGCGGGGAGCGGAAAGAGCGAGAACGGCCCCGTCCAGGGCGGCGTTTCCGATGCCCCGGGCAGGCCTGCCGGTCCTCGGGACCAGCCCGAGGCGTTCGGCGCGGACGGGGTCCAAGGCGTTTCCGAAGGCGCCCGCCAGGAGCACATCCTGGAGGTCCGAGGCCTTGATGCCCGCTTCGGCAAGGAGGATCGATTCGGCCGCGGCAATCGCCCCCTTGGCCAGCTGCAGGGCCCGGATGTCGGCCTGGGACAGGGGGAAAAAGCCAGGCAGCAGGGCAAAAACCTTCGTCTTTCCCTGCCTTTCGCAACGCTGGCGGATGCCTGCGGGGGCGCTTTCGGGGCAAAGGGTCCCTGCGGCGTCGATGCCGCCCGTTTCCAGCAGCAGGGCGACGAGATCGACAAGCCCGCTCCCGCAGATCCCCTTCGGCGGAGCCCCCCCGATCACGGAGGGGACGAGACGCCCGTTTTCCAGGCGGAACGAGTGGATGGCTCCCTTTTCCGCCGGCATTCCGCAGGATAGGTTCCCGCCTTCCAGGGCAGGGCCGGCGGCGGCGGAGGCGCAGAGGACCCGCCCTTGAGTCGCAAGTAGGACTTCGCTGTTGGTCCCGGTGTCCACCAGGAGGAACGGGAGGCGGGTTTTCCTTCCTTCCAGCGCCGCATCCAGGGCGCAGAGGGCGTCCGAGCCGACGTAGCCCCCGATCAGGGCGGGCCAGGTGCACCTGGCCTTCCCGAGGACCGGCATCCCGAGCTCGGCGCAGGGCGCTTCCCGCGGGGCGGTGCTCGAAGGTTCGAACGGCGCCCGGGCCAGGCCTTCGGTCGGAAGTCCCCAGAACAAGGCATGCATGGCGGGGTTGCCCACGGCGACGATTTCGGTGATCTCCCGGGGAGAGCACCCCGCCGATTCGGCCATCTCGCAGAGCAACAGCTGGACCCTTCCCCGGAGGGCTTGCGCGATCTCCGCCGCTTTCCCCGGCCGGGCCGCTTCCGCCAGCCTTCTCACCACGTCCATGCCCCACCGTCTCGTGGGGTTCGGGGCGACCCTTTCCGCCAGGATCTCCCCGGAAGAGAGGTCCGCCAGGCGGGCGGAGAGGTTCGTGCTGCCGATGTCGACGGCCGCCCCGATGCCTTCCCGGCGTTCGGCCGAGCTCATCGGGCGTCCATCTCCCGCTCGATCTTCCCGATGTCGAGGTAGGCAAAGGAAGACCGGATGTGGACCCGCATCGCCGCCTCCGCCCAGGAGGGGTCCCTCGCCTGCAGGGCTTCGATGAGCAGGCGGTGCTCCCAGTTCGAGCGGGATTCCTCGACCTGGACGTCGTAGAAGGGGTCGAAAAACGCGAGGCAGACGTTCGTCAGGGTGAGGCAGTTCTGGATTGCCGAACCCAGCGGCTTGTTTCCCGACATCGAGGCCACGGTGAGGTGGAATTCGTTGTTGGCCTCGATGTACTCGGAAAGGTTTCGTTCCCGCAGGGTTCGCACCTCTTTTTCCGCTGCCTCTTTCAGCCGCAGGATGCCGGCTTCTTCCGCGTTTTCCGCTGCAAGCCTGGCGGCGAGAGCCTCCAGGGGCTCCCGGGTGATGTAGGCATCCCGGATGTCCTTCGCCGACGGTGCGGAAACCACCGCCCCCTGGTTCGGCGTGATCCCCACCAGCCCTCGTCGCCTTCGCCGGAAGCGTCGGGATCGCCCTTGCCGGGGCGAACCTTTCCCTCGTCTTCGCCTGCCGGATCCTCATGGGCCTGGGCTACAGTGCGTTCATCGTGGCCTTCACGGCCTACCAGAACCTCTTCGTCCCGCCCGAGAGGCGCGGCTTCGCCTTTGCCCTGATGACCGCCGGGTCCATGGTTCCCCACGTTTCCGTCATCCCCCTGGCGGACTGGCTGATCCGTCACGGGCACATCGCGGCCTACCTTTCCCTTTCCCCCCTCATGGCCCTCTTCTGCGCCGCGCTCGGGATCTCCTTCGGAAAGGTTTCGCTCGCCAGGGGCGCCTCCCGGAAGGAGGCCTGGGGGTCCTACCGGGAGCTGTTCTCCCTGGCCCCGGTCAGGGCGCTGCTGGGCTCCATGTTCCTGCTTTCCCTGACCGATTCCATGGTCCTCTGCGTCGGCGCCCTCCTCGTTCCCCAGGGACTGGTGCCTTCCGCCTTCCTCGTTTCGAGCGCCGTCGCCGCCCTGGCGGTCCGCATCGCCACCCTGCACTTCGTTGACCGGATCCCTCGCCCCCGGATCGCCGCACCGAGCTTTGGCCTCATGGCCCTTGCCATGGCGCTCCTGAGCCTGGTGCGTTCCAACGCGGGAGCCGCGCTTTGCGGGGCGATGTTCGGGCTGGGGGTCGGCATGGGCTTTCCCGCCCACCTGGCCATGGTGGGCGACATGACGCCCGAGCGCCTCCGGCCGAAGGCGACCGCCATGGTGTGGTTTGCCATGGACTCGGGGTGGGCCGTGACGCCCTTCGTTTTCGGGCTGCTCAGCCCCGTTTTCGGCAACGCCGCGGCGTTCGGCGGCTTCGCCGCTTTTATGCTCCTGGGAGCCGCAGGTGCCTGGATGTTCCTCTGGAAGCCGGTGCTCGCGGACGGGGGAGCGGTTATTCCGTTTTGGCGGTCCCCGCGGGAACGCTAGCCTTTGCCTCTTCGGCCTCGAGCCGTGCCCTTTCTTCCTCGCGGGCCACGGCACGGTCGATCATGGAGTTCATGAGGGCGTTCGTGGCCCTGAGGCCGATCCACCAGGCGGCAAAAAGCTCGGCGGCCGAAACGGCGAAAGACATGACGCTGATCTGGCCCAGCCGCAGTTCCAGGCTGGGGGCGAACATGCGGGTCACGGTGTTGAACGCGACAAAAAGGCCCCAAAAAATCGCCAGCAGCATGAACTGCCTCATGCAGCCCAGGCGGGCCGCCACGGAACTCCTTCTTCCCTTCAAGCGCAATCCCTCTCTCCGTTTTCGGATGTGTCCCCATTATGGGGGTCAGGGCCGTCTCGTTCAACTCAGCGGGAGTTGTTTTGGAGTAGAATTCGATGTAGGGATTTTCTGGAAGGAAGGATCGACATGCCGGAGAACGGGAACGAAGCCGAAAAGGAACAGTCCGTGCTGGAGAGCCTGAAGGAATGGGTCTCGGGGATGCTGTTCGGGTCCTTCGTGGAGATCGGCACGCAGGCGATCCGCAAGGAAGCCTTCGACATCAACGACAACCTGATGCTGCTGCTGTTCGGGGATTTCCTCGGGATCCCGAACCCCATCTCCTATTACACGCTCGAACTTCTGCCCTACGTGGCCGAAGAACTCGTGCCGTGGGAACGGCGCATGCAGAACCGCAAGACCATCGTGGCCGAAAAGGCCGGCCAGTACGATTTTGGCTAAGGAGGCCCCCATGACGAAACCCGCCTTTCGCCCCTTCAGTTTCTTCGGCGGCAAGGGAGGCACGGGAAAGACGACCTGTGCTGCCGCCCGTGCCCTCGCCCTCGCGGAGGAAGGGATCCGCACCCTCGTGGTTTCCACGGACCCGGCCCATTCCCTGGCTGACGCGTTCGACACCGCCATCGGCGAGGAGATCGGCCTGATCGCCCCGAACCTCTGGGCCATCGAGATCGACGCGGAAACCGAGGCCCAGAAGTACATGAAGGGGATCCAGGAGAAAATGCTCCACATCGTCAGCCCCGTCATCGTGGACGAGATCAAGCGCCAGATCGAGATCGCCTACAGCTCCCCGGGAGCCGAGGAGGCGGCCATCTTCGACAAGTTCATCGAACTGATGGAAAAACTGAACGACCCCTACGAGGCGATCGTTTTCGACACCGCACCGACGGGGCACACCCTGAGGCTTCTGACCCTGCCGGAGATCCTGGGGGCCTGGCTCGAACACCTGCTCGAAAAGCGCGCACGGGCCGTCGAGCTGATGAGCATGGTCGCCAAGTACGACCGGGAAGTTCGGCAGAAGCTGGAGACCGACCCCATCACGGAAATCCTGGGAAAGAGGAAGGAGAAGTTCGAAACGGCACGGCGCATCCTGACCGACCCGGCCCTCTGCGCCTTCTATTTCGTCCTGAACGCCGAGAAGCTGCCGATCCTCGAGACGGAACGGGCCATCCGGCTGCTGACGAAGTACGGCATCCCCATCGGGGGAGTCCTGGTGAACCGCGTGATCCCCGAAGGAGCCGGCGAATTCCTGGACCGGCACCGGCAAGCGCAGCAGGGCTACTTGCAGCAGATCCGGGAAAAATTCTCGACGCTGCGCATCACCGAAATCCCGTTCCTCGACACGGACATCCGGGGAATTAATGAACTGGATAAAATTACAGGGCTCTTGAAATATCTTTAGTTTAGCAGGACAATAGGGGCGAACACCCCTGGAGGTGATCGCCCATGCGTGGAAACATGACGCTTCGCAGTCCCGCCTTCGATGAGGGAGGCCCAATCCCGGCCGTTTGCGGCTACAGGAAGGGAAACGTCTCACCCCCCCTGGTGTGGACCCTGTCCCCTCCCGGCACGCGAAGCTTTGCGCTCCTCCTCGAGGATCCCGACGCCCGGGGATGGGTCCACTGGATCGCCTGGAACATCCCTTTCTCGGCTTCCGGCCTCGGCCAGGGAATCCCGCCTTCCCCCCAGCTTCCCGACGGAACGCGCCAGGGATTGAACGACTTCGGCAAGATCGGGTACGGAGGTCCCTGCCCTCCATCGGGAGTACACCGCTACACCTTCCGCCTGATGGCCCTGGACACCGTCCTGGAACTGCCCCCCGGTTCGGAGCGCTACGACCTCATGAAGGCCGTCGACGGCCACGTCCTGGAGGAAAGCAGGCTGACCGGGACCTTCTCCGCAAGCACGTAGGAACACGGCGCCCCTCGGACTGCAGCTGCAGCCCTCACGAAAACGGTGGGGGCTGTTTTCCTGCTTCTTCCCGAAAGGAAAAGTTGACACGCTCCCGTATTTTTGGAAAATTGTGGTACCATGGAACGGCTTGGAGTATATCGTCCACAAAACGCAGGATTTCGTGGAGCAATCCGGTCCCGGTTGGAGACCGATTTGAAAAACAGGGGAGCACGGCTCCCAAAGGAGGTCCGGTTCAATGGCAAGGCCGATGCATACGCTTGACGGCAACGAAGCAGCGGCGTACGTGGCGCACAAGACCAACGAGGTCATCGCCATCTACCCGATCACCCCATCCTCTCCGATGGGTGAATGGGCGGACGAATGGTCCGCAAAGGGAATCACCAACATCTGGGGAACGGTACCGCTCGTGTCCGAGCTCCAGTCCGAGGGCGGCGCTTCCGGCGCGGTCCACGGGGCGCTGACGGCAGGAGCCCTCACCACCACGTTCACCGCCTCCCAGGGACTGTTCCTCATGATCCCGAACCTCTACAAGATCGCCGGGGAGCTGACCAGCACCGTCTTCCACGTGGCGGCCCGCACCGTTGCCACCCACGCCCTCTCCATCTTCGGCGACCACAGCGACGTCATGGCCTGCCGGGCTTCCGGCTTCGCGCTGCTTTCCTCCAACTCCGTGCAGGAAGTCATGGACATGGCCCTCATCGCCCAGGCGGCGACCCTGGAGGCCCGGGTGCCCTTCATCCACTTCTTCGACGGATTCCGGACCTCCCACGAAGTCAGCAAGGTCGAGATGCTCACCGACGAAGACATCCGCGCGATGATCGACGAAGACCTCGTCCAGGCCCACCGGGCCCGCGGGCTCAATCCCGACCGGCCGGTCATCCGCGGCACCGCCCAGAACCCGGACGTCTTCTTCCAGGCCCGGGAAGCCTGCAACCCCTACTACGACAAAGCCCCCGAGATCGTCCAGAGGACCATGGACAAGTTCGCCTCCCTCGTCGGTCGCCATTACCACCTCTTCGACTACGTCGGCGCCCCCGATGCCGAGCGCGTGATCGTCATGATGGGCTCCGGCGCGGAAACCGCCCACGAAACCGTCGATTACCTGACGGCCCGGGGCGAGAAAGTCGGCCTGCTGAAGGTCCGCCTCTACCGGCCGTTCTCCGTGAAGCACTTCCTGGAAACCCTGCCGAAGAGCGTGAAGACCATCGCGGTCCTGGACCGCACGAAGGAATCCGGCTCCATCGGCGAGCCGCTGTACCTCGACGTCGTCGCAGCCCTGAAGGGCCGTCCCGACGTCAAGATCTTCGGCGGCCGCTACGGGCTGTCCTCCAAGGACTTCACCGCGGCCATGGTCAAGGCCGTCTTTGACGAGGCCGCCAAGCTCGAGCCGAAGAACGGCTTCACCATCGGCATCGACGACGACGTGACCTACACGAGCCTGCCCTACGACCTGTCCTTCTCCACCGAGGACCCGAAGACCGTCCGCTGCCTGTTCTACGGTTTGGGTTCCGACGGAACCGTGGGCGCCAACAAGAACTCCATCAAGATCATCGGCGAGGACACCCCGAACTACGCCCAGGGCTATTTCGTCTACGACTCCAAGAAGTCCGGCTCCATGACGGTCTCCCACCTGCGCTTCGGGCCCAACCCGATCCGGGCGATCTACCTCATCGACAGGGCCAATTTCGTGGCGTGCCACCAGTTCGCCTTCCTGGAGCAGTACAACGTCCTGAAGTCCGCCGAGAAGGGCGGGACCTTCCTGCTGAACAGCCCCTACGGGCCTGAGGAGGTCTGGGACCACCTGCCGAAGACGATCCAGAAGGAGATCATCGAGAAGAACCTCAAGTTCTACGTCATCAACGCCGTCGACGTGGCCCAGAAGGCAGGAATGGGCGGCCGCATCAACACGGTCATGCAGACCTGCTTCTTCGCCATCAGCGGCGTCCTGCCAAAGGACGAGGCCATCGCGGCCATCAAGCACAGCATCGAAAAGACCTACGGCAAGCGCGGCCCCGAGATCGTGAAGAAGAATTTCGAGGCGGTCGATTCTTCCCTGGCCCACCTGCACGAGGTGAAAGTCCCGGCTACGGTCACCAGCACGTTCGACATCCGGCCGCCCGTCCCTGCCGAGGCTCCCGAGTTCGTCCAGAAGGTCACGGCGAAGATCATCGCCGGGGAAGGCGACAGCCTGCCCGTGAGCGCCCTGCCGGTGGACGGCACCTTCCCCACCGCCACGACCCAGTGGGAAAAGCGCAATATCGCCCTGGAGTGCCCCTCCTGGGACCCCGAAACCTGCATCCAGTGCGGCAAGTGCGTCCTGGTCTGCCCCCACGCGGTCATCCGGTCCAAGGTCTACGATCCGAAGCTCCTGGAGAAGGCTCCTGCCACCTTCAAGTCCACCGACGCGAAGTGGAAGGACTTCCCGGGCATGAAGTACACGATCCAGATCTCCGTTTCCGACTGCACCGGGTGCGGCCTGTGCGTCCAGAACTGCCCGGCGAAGAACAAGGCCGACGCCACGAAGAAGGCCATCAACATGGTTCCGCAGGTGCCGCTCCGCGAGACCGAAAACGAGAACTGGAAGTTCTTCCTCTCCATCCCGGACATGGATCGCCAGAAGCTGAACAAGGGGACGGTCAAGGACGTCCAGCTGCTGCGCCCCCTGTTCGAGTTCTCCGGTGCCTGCGCGGGCTGTGGTGAGACCCCGTACGTGAAGCTGATCAGCACCCTCTACGGAGACCGCGCCCTCGTGGCCAACGCCACGGGCTGCTCCTCCATCTACGGCGGCAACCTGCCGACCACGCCGTGGGCCGTCAACGAGGAAGGCCGAGGCCCGGCCTGGTCCAACTCCCTCTTCGAGGACAACGCCGAGTTCGGCATGGGCATGCGCCTGGCCCTGGACAAGCAGCACGAATACGCCGTCGAGCTGCTGAAGAAACTGGCCCCCGAGATCGGGAGCGAGCTGGTCGACGCGCTTCTTTCCGCCGACCAGGATTCCGAAGCCGGCATCGCCGCCCAGCGCGAGCGCGTGGCGGCCCTGAAGGGCAAGCTCATGACGATCCCTGGCCTGGAGGCCAAGGACCTTCTCAGCCTGGCCGACGTGCTGGTCAAGCGCTCGGTCTGGATCGTCGGAGGCGACGGGTGGGCCTACGACATCGGCTACGGCGGGCTGGACCACGTGCTGGCCTCCGGAAAGAACGTGAACATCCTTGTCCTCGATACCGAGGTCTACTCCAACACCGGCGGACAGATGTCCAAGTCCACCCCGCGCGGAGCCGTCGCCAAGTTCGCCGCGGGCGGAAAGCCAGCCGGCAAGAAGGACCTGGCCATGATGGCCATGAGCTACGGCAACGTCTACGTGGCCCGGGTTTCCCTCGGAGCCAACGACGCCCAGGTCATCAAGGCCTTCCAGGAGGCCGAGGCCTACCAGGGCCCCTCGCTTATCATCGCCTACGCCCACTGCATCGCCCACGGCTTCGACCTGAAACTGGGCCTGGAGCACCAGAAGGCCGCCGTCAATTCCGGCGCCTGGATCCTGATGCGCTACAACCCGACCCTGGCCGCGGAGGGCAAGAACCCGCTCATCCTGGACAGCAAGGAACCGTCCATCCCGCTCTCCGACTACATCTACAGCGAAACCCGGTACAAGATGCTCACCCTGAGCAACCCCGCGGAGGCCGCGCGGCTCCTGGCCGAGGCGGAAGCCGACATCAAGGCGAAGTGGCGGCTGTACAAGCACCTGGCCGCCATGCCGGTCGAGTAGGAAACACCAGGGGAAACGAGAAGAAGCCCAGCGCAGGGCCCGGGAACTTCCCGGGCCCTGCTTTTTTCCCGAACCACGGGCTCACTCGTGAGAAAATGGACCCGGAGCGCGGTGCCGTATTTTTCCGCCGCGACCAGGGGAGGAACGGACCTCAATGGAAAAAGAACCTCGCGGCAACCTGGAAGACATCGCCTACAGGAAGATCCGGAGCGCGATCCTCGCCCGGACGCTCCAGCCAGGGGCAAGACTGGCGGAACCTGTGCTCGCCCGGATGACGGGAATGAGCCGGACTCCCATCCGCGGCGCGTTGCGGCGGTTAGCCGCCGAAGGGCTGGTGGGGATCACGCCGAACCAGGGGGCGGTGGTTTCCGCACCGTCGGCGAAGGACATCCGGGATGCCTACATCACCCGGGAGCCCCTGG
>AQRZ01000046.1 GCA_000402835.1 Synergistetes bacterium JGI 0000079-D21 | reverse complement strand
ATCAATGTACAAGAGATCAAGAACCCGGATATGGAAGCCTCCATACTGGCAGAAAGCGTCGCCTCTTCGTTGGAAATGAGGGTCAGCTTCCGCCGGGCCATGAAAAAGGCGATCTTCCGCGCGATGAAATCCGGGGCCAAGGGGATCAAGGTCCAGTGCGGAGGAAGGCTTGGCGGGGCGGAAATCGCAAGGACCGAATGGTATCTTGAGGGCCAGCTCCCTCTTTCGACCCTGCGAGCCGATATCGATTACGGTTTTGCCGAGGCCAGGACGATTTACGGAGTCATCGGCGTCAAGGTTTGGGTTTACCGTGGCGATACCGCCTACAAGGCCCGGAAAACGGCCAAAGAGGGCGCAAAGGAAAGGGGTTAATGCACCATGCTTATGCCTAGCCGCGTTAAATACAGGAAACCCTTCCGAAGGCCCCTGAGTGGTCGAGCGAAGGGAGCCACCCAGGTGGATTTCGGGGATTACGGTTTGCAGGCCCTGGATTGTGCCTGGATTACCGCGAGGCAGATCGAGGCGGCGCGTGTCGCGATCTCGAGAAAAATGAAGAAGGGCGGCAAGATCTGGATCCGGATTTTCCCGGACCGTCCCTTTACGAAAAAGCCGCTCGAAACCCGAATGGGAAAGGGAAAGGGGAATCCCGAATTCTGGGTCGCCCCGGTCAAGAGGGGGCGGATCATGTTTGAAGTTGCCGGTGTCACTCGGGAAGTTGCCGAGGAAGCCTTCCTCACGGCGGGTCACAAACTGCCGATCAGGGTCCGGTTTGTTGCCCGGGAAGGGCTGGGTGGTGAATAGACCATGAAGGCAAAGGATTTTAGGGATCTCACTTTGGAAGAACTTCAGGACAAGCATCGTCAGTACAAGGAAGAGCTTTTCAACCTGCGTTTCCAGAGCGCCATCGGGCAGCAGGGAAACCATAGCCGAATTTCGGAAGTCAAGCGGACCATCGCAAGAATTCTCACGGTGAAGCGCGAGAAGGAAATTGCCATGGAACGCGCGACTGCAAGGAGGTAACGGACGATGGAGGAGAGAACCTCTCATCGGAAGACGCGGATCGGCACCGTCGTCAGCAACAGGATGCAAAAGACGATCGTTGTCCGCGTGGATCGGATGGCAAAGCACGCGCTTTATGGAAAGCCGGTGCTGAAGTTCAAGAAATACATGGCACACGACGAAGAAAACACCTGCCGGATCGGCGACCAGGTTCTGATTGAGGAGACGCGTCCCCTGAGCGCCCATAAGCGCTGGGTGTTGAAGGAAGTCCTGCGCCGGGCCCCGATTCTCGGTGCGGAAACCGGTGACGAGGAGGCGTAGGCAATGATCCAGCTTAGGACGGTTCTCAACGTTGCCGACAATTCCGGTGCAAAAAAGATCATGTGCGTCCATGTCGTGGGTGGCAGCCAGAGATTCGTCGGTTCCGTCGGGGACGTCATCGTTGCCTCGGTCAAGGAAGCCATCCCCAATAGCAACATCTCGAAAGGGCAAGTGGTCAAGGCCGTGATTGTGCGGACCAGCAAGGAGATCCGGAGGAAGGATGGCTCGTACGTCCGCTTCGATGACAATGCCGCGGTCATCATCGACAACAACGGAGATCCGAAGGGGACTCGCATCTTTGGGCCCGTTGCCAGGGAGCTTCGCGAGAAGAAGTACATGCGGATCGTCTCGCTGGCACCTGAAGTAGTGTAGGAGGCTCTTGTCATGGGAAAGATGAGAATAAAGAAAGGCGATCGGGTTCACGTCATCTCCGGGAAGGATGCGGGGAAGGAAGGTAAAGTCCTCCGGAACATCCCCTCCAAGGACATGATCGTCGTCGAGGGGGTCAACCTTGCGACCAAGCACGTCCGCCCGACACAGAAAAACCCGAAGGGCGGGATCATCAAGCAGGAGACCCCGATCTACGCGGCAAAGGCCATGCTCGTTTGCCCCGCCTGCGGAAAGCCCACGCGAGTCGCCCGAGCTTTCATGGACGATGGGCGGAAAGTGCGGCTCTGCAAGAAGTGCGGCGAAATCGTAGACAAGGTGTAGGGAGGAGGCTTCTTTGACCATGGTTCCGCGTTTGCAGACAAAGTATAAGGAAGAGGTCGTCCCGCGCCTGATGAAGGAGTTTTCCTACAAGAACGTCATGGAAACGCCGCGTATCGAGAAAGTGGTGGTGAATATCGGCGTTGGCGAGGCGAAGGTCGACATCAAGTACATGGATGCGGCCATCAACGAGTTGGCCCAGATCACAGGGCAGAGGCCCGTCTTGAAAAGGGCAAAGAAATCCGTCGCCGGGTTCAAGCTTCGTGAAGGGATGCCCGTCGCTTGTTCCGTCACCCTTCGGGGAACGAAGAAGTGGGAGTTCCTGGATCGGCTACTGTCCCTTGCCCTTCCCAGGATCAAGGACTTCCAGGGGGTTTCCCGGAAAGGATTTGACGGCCGAGGGAATTTTAACCTGGGGCTGAAAGAGCAGTTGATTTTCCCCGAGATCGACTACGACAAGGTCATCCGTGTCCGTGGCATGAACATCACGATCGTCACGACGGCAAAAAGCGACGAAGAGGCCTACCTCCTTCTCAAGGAGTTGGGTATGCCGTTCAGTCGTTAAGGAGGTTATTCAAGATGTCGAGGACGGCCCTTGAAGTCAAGGCGAAGAGGGAACCGAAATTCAAGGTGCGCAAGGTGAACCGTTGCCCTCTTTGCGGGCGCGTTCATTCCGTGTTGCGCAAGTTCAACATGTGCCGTTGCTGCTTCCGCAAGCTGGCCCGTGAGGGGAAAATCCCCGGCGTGGTCAAGTCGAGCTGGTAGCCGCGAGAGCAAAAGGAGGCAGAGGAAATGTACGTGACCGATCCCATAGCGGATATGCTCACGCGCATCCGGAATGCGAATACGGTTTTCCAGGAAACCGTTGATGTCCCGATGAGCAAAATGAAGCTCGAAATCGCGAAAATCCTCAAGGAAGGGGGCTATATTCGCAATTTCAAGGTTTTGAACGACGCCAAGAAGCCGATTTCGATGCTGAGGCTGGTGTTGAACTACGGGCCCAACCGCGAGCGCGTGATCCAGGGGCTTCGCAGGATCAGCAAGCCTGGTCGTCGAATCTACGTCAACAAGAGTGATTTGCCCAAGGTCATGGGAGGGCTCGGAGTGGCTATCATTTCCACCTCGCAGGGATTGATGACGGATGCCACAGCCCGTTTCAACGGCCTGGGAGGCGAAGTCATCTGCTACGTCTGGTAGTGGGGGGGGGTGTAGTCCTTGTCTCGAATTGGAAGAAAAAGCATTCCGCTCTCCAAGGGCGTTCAGGTTTCAGTGGAGGGACGGCACGTCAAAGTAAAGGGACCGAAGGGCGAACTTTCGATGGACCTGCTGCCGTGCGTGGACGTATCGCTCGAGGAGGGCCAGATCGTCGTCACCCGCAAGGATGATGAAATCAAGTCCAGGGCTTTCCACGGCATGACCCGCGCGTTGCTGAACAACATGGTCGTGGGGGTTAGCGAAGGGTTCCAGAGGCAGCTGGAAATTGTCGGGGTCGGCTACAGAGCCCAGATGCAGGGGAAAACGCTCATCCTGAACCTGGGATATTCTCACCCGATCCAGGTGGAGCCGCCCGCAGGTATCGAGATCCAGACCGACGGCCCGACAAAGATCCTGATCAAGGGAGCCGATAAGCAGGCTGTAGGACAGCTCGCGGCAAACATCCGCGGCTTCCGTCCGCCCGAGCCCTACAAGGGGAAGGGGATCCGCTATGCGGGAGAGTTCATCATTCGCAAGGCCGGTAAGGCTGGATCGAAGAAGTAGCCGAGGTGAAAGAGCATGATTAGGAAGCGAAGCCGAAACGAGATGCGGTTGATCCGGCACCAGCGCCTCCGCCAAAAGCTTTCGGGGACGGCAGAAACGCCCAGGCTTTCCGTTTTCAGGAGCCTGAAGCATATTTACGCCCAGGTCATCGATGACGAAAAGGGAACCACGCTTGTGGCCGTTTCGACCCGTGAGAAGGCCGTTGCGGAACAGCTGAAGGGAACCGGGAATGTCGAAGCGGCGAAATTCGTCGGCAAGCTGGTTGCGGAGCGAGCCCTTGAAAAGGGGATCCAGGCTGTCGTATTCGACCGGGGCGGCCATATGTACCACGGTCGGGTAAAGGCCCTGGCTGATTCCGCCCGCGAGGCCGGGCTGAAGTTTTAGGAGGGGAAGGGCCGATGGCAGCCAGAATGCAAAAAGCAACCGAGAACGAGCTGACCGAACGCGTCGTTTGCATAAAGAGGGTCAGCAAGGTGGTCAAAGGCGGCAAGCGATTCAAGTTCAGCGTGCTGGTGGTCGCCGGAGACGGTAACGGACAGGTCGGCGTCGGGATGGGCAAAGCCCGTGAGATTCCCGAAGCGGTGCGGAAGGGTATCGAAAAGGCAAAGAAGAGCATGGTGCCCTTGAAAAAGGTGGGTAACACCGTTGCGCACCCGATCATCGGACGCTTCGGCGCGGCGGAAGTTCTTCTCAAGCCGGCCGCGCCCGGTACGGGCGTTATCGCAGGTGCGGTTGTCCGGGCCATTATGGAGCTGGGCGGAGTGAAAGATGTGCTGACAAAAGTCATCGGAAGGACTTCCAATCCCATCAACGTGGCCTACGCGACTTTCGAAGCCCTTCGGGCAATGAGGACGCCTGAAGAGACCCTTCGGCTTCGGGGGAAGGACCGGAAGCCCGTTCAGGCAGAATAGGAGGCCCGAACATGGCAAAACTGAGGATCACTTGGAAGCGGAGTTGCATCGGACGCCCTGACAAGCAGGAGAAGACAATCCGGGCTTTTGGGTTCAAAAAGCTGAACGATACGGTCGAGCTGGAGGATTCGCCCCAGATCCGGGGAATGATCAACGCAGTCCATCACCTAGTCGACTGGGAAGCCATCGAGAAATAGGAGGGAGATCCCATGCACCTGCACGATCTCAGTCCCGCCCCGGGATCCCGGCGTAAGCCCAAAAGGCTCGGGTGCGGAGTTGGAAGCGGAACCGGAAAGACAGCCGGAAAAGGACACAAGGGACAGAAGGCCCGAACGGGAGGAGGAGTCGGCCGTGGTTTCGAAGGCGGCCAGATGCCGATCCAGAGACGGGTTCCAAAACGGGGATTCAACAATGCCCGCCACTCCGTGACCTACGAAGTGGTCAACCTGAAGTCGCTTGAAGAACGGTTTGAAGCCGGGACGGAAATCACTGCCGTGGAACTTCTTTCTGTCGGCCTGATCCATGGGAACAGGGACGGGGTGAAGATCCTCGCTACGGGAGAGCTGACCAAGGCATTCAACGTCAAAGCCAGCTCTTTCAGTGCAAAAGCCGCCGAGAAAATTGCTGCTGCAGGCGGAAAGGCAGAGGTGATCTAGGTGCTCGACTCCGTCCGCAACGCGATGCGGTTGCCTGACCTGAAACGTCGGATACTCTTCACTCTTGGCGTGCTTTTCGTCTTCCGCCTTGGAGCTCACATCCCGACGCCCGGGATCGACGGAACCGCAATGTCGAGGTTGTTCGAACAGGGCGGGGTGCTAGGTTTCCTGGATCTTTTTGCGGGCGGGGCACTCCGGCGCTTCAGCATTTTTGCGCTCGGCGTGGGGCCCTACATCAATGCGAGCATCGTGATGCAACTCTTGGTCGTGGTGTTCCCTGCTCTGGAGAAGCTTCAGAAAGAGGGCGAGGAAGGCCGGAAGAAGATCGTGGCCTACACTCGCTGGAGCACCGTCGCTTTCGCAGCTGTTCAGGCTCTGGGGCTCTCTTTCTGGCTGAGGGGGCTTGGAATCTTCTCGGGCACTCCGTGGGATCTGCTCCTCGTGGTGGCGACGATCACGACCGGGTCGATCGGTGTGATGTGGCTTGGGGAAATCATCTCCGACCACGGGATCGGCAACGGGATCAGCCTCCTGATCTTTGCGGGGATCGTGGCGCGCATCCCCGAGGCGATTGTACAGACTTGGACGAGCGTCAGCTCAGGCCAGATGAATTTCCTGGCACTGCTTCTCGCGCTTGTCCTCATGGTCGCGGTTGTCGCGGGATGCATCCTGTTGCAGGAAGGGCAACGCCGTTTGCCGGTCCAGTATGCAAAGCGGGTTGTCGGAAACAAGGTCTATGGCGGACAGAGCACCTTTATCCCCTTGAGGGTCAACCAGTCAGGGGTCATTCCGATCATCTTCGCTTCGTCGGTTCTGCTGCTTCCCTACACGATCGCCCGTTTCTTCCCGGGGAACGTCGGGGCTTTCATCCAGAGGACCTTTTCACCGAACAGCCTCGTTTACATGGTGCTGTACGTGGCGTTGATCATCTTCTTCGCCTACTTCTACACGGCGGTCGTCTTCAATCCGGCTGACGTGGCAAACAACATGAAGAAATACGGCGGGTTTATCCTTGGGATCCGTCCTGGAAAGCCGACCTCGGATTACATCGAAAAGGTGATGACGCGGATCACGCTCGCCGGGGCGATTTTCCTCTCCCTGATTGCCCTGCTGCCGAACCTGATGACTCAAGTCATGGGGATCAACACGTTCTATTTCGGGGGGACGGCGATCCTGATCGTAGTCGGCGTGGCCTTGGACACCGTTCAGCAGATCGAGGGACAGCTCCTGATGCGCCATTACGAGGGCATCCTGAAGCGCCGAGATAGGGCCGGACTGTTCAAGATGTGAGGTTGAACGGCATGCGCCTCATCTTTTTGGGCCCCCCGGGATCCGGGAAAGGAACCCAGGCTGCAAAACTGATCGAGAAAGTCCAAGTGGCGCACATTTCCACGGGAGACATCCTT
The DNA here is from genome assembly GCA_000402835.1 of Synergistetes bacterium JGI 0000079-D21. Next base: position 25,879 of record AQRZ01000046.1, on the reverse strand, counting down.
CGGGAAAACGTGAAATTGGGAACGGCCCTCGGCATGAAAGCGAAAGAATTCATGGATGCCGGGAAACTCGTTCCGGATGACCTGATCATCGAAATGATGAAACGGCGGCTTCAGGACGGGGATTGTGCGAGGGGGTTTATCCTCGATGGTTTCCCCAGGACTGTCCCCCAGGCCGAAGCCCTGGAAAAGATGCTGAACGAACTTGGATTGAAGCTGGATGCGGTAATCCTCTTCAAGGTCTCAGACGAGGTCGTGGTGGAGCGCCTTTCTGGACGCAGGGGCTGCCGGAATTGTGGGGCCATCTATCACATCCGGTTCAAGCCCAGCTCTCGGGGAGATTCCTGCCAGATTTGCGGAGGCGACCTGGTTCAAAGGGAAGATGACCGCGAAGAAGTGATCCGAAAACGGCTGGAGGTCTACCATTCCCAGACCGCGCCGCTCGTGGGCTTCTACAGGGAAAAGGGAATGCTTCTCGAAGTGGATGCCGGCAAGTCCAGCGACGAAGTCCTGAAAACCATTCTGGACGCCCCCTGGGGAAGGTCAGAATGATCACCTTGAAAACCGAAGAGCAACTAGTCCTGATGCGCAGGGCAGGCCAAATCGTGGCGGACACCCTTCGGCTCCTACGGGATAAAGTCAAGCCGGGAGTGGACACCTACACCCTTGACGAGCTTGCCTACGACACCGTGGTCAAAAGAGGCGCGCGCCCGGCTTTCAAGGGATATCGCGTACCCGGGATCCGCAGGGCGTTCCCGGGCACGCTTTGCATCTCCGTCAACGACGAAGTCGTTCATGGGATTCCGGACAGGAATCGTCGGCTGGAGGAAGGGGATATCGTCAGCTTTGACATGGGCGTCGAGTTTGGTGGATACTACGGAGATGCCGCCTGCACTTACGGCGTGGGGAAAGTTTCAGACACACGCCGGAAATTGATGGAACATGCGCTCGAGTCGCTTCACCGCGCGATATCGGTTGTTCGCGACGGGGCAACCGTCGGAGACATCGGACATGCGGTGGAGAGCTACATCCTTTCCAAGGGCTACGGCTTGGTGCGGACGTATGCGGGGCACGGAATAGGAAGAAAGCTTCACGAGGCTCCCCAGATCCCGAATTTCGGACGGCCGGGGAGCGGGGTTACCCTCAAAAAGGGGATGACCATCGCGATCGAACCCATGGTGATGACAGGCGGAGAAGAAGTCGTCACGGGGAAAGACGGCTGGACAGTCCTGACGGCCGATCATTCCGATGCGGCTCATTTTGAGCACACGGTCCTGGTTTGTGAAAGCGGGTCGGAGATCCTCACGCCATGGGAGAGTTGATCTTCTTGACCGGAGAGGAAAGGGACACGATGGGAAGGATTGCCGCTTCCGGGCAAGGATTCCGTAGCGAGGAGGTCGATTGATCCGCATGGCGAAGGATGACGTGATCGAAGTCAAAGGCAGGGTCGTTGAACCGCTCCCGAATGCCATGTTTCGGGTGGAGCTGGAAAATGGGCATCGAATCCTTGCCCATGTTTCGGGAAAGATGAGGATGCATTTTATTCGCATCCTGCCGGGCGATCAGGTGTTGATCCAGCTTTCCACCTATGACTTGACACGGGGTCGGATCGTGTATAGATATAAATGATCGCGATAAACCCCTTCCCGTATTAAGAGGGATTGAATCGTTGAGAATGGAATGGGAGTGTGAGGAAATGAAGGTCAAGCCTTCGGTGAAACCGATTTGCGAACATTGCTCAGTGATCAAAAGGCACGGCGTTGTGCGCGTGATCTGCAGCAAGAACCCGCGGCACAAGCAAAGCCAGGGACCAAGGAGGCCATAGGACGATGGCGCGTATTGCTGGAGTGGACTTGCCCCGGGAAAAGCGGGTAGAAGTTGCCCTGACCTATATTTATGGAATCGGGCCTGCGAAATCAAAGGAGATCCTTGCCGCGACGGGCGTGAATCCGGATACGAGGGTGAAAGATTTGACGGACGACGAATCGAAGCGCCTTCGATCTGAAATCGAGTCCAATTACAGGGTAGAAGGGGATCTCCGCCGGGAAGTCGCGATGAACATCAAGCGGCTGATGGATATTGGCTGCTACAGGGGCCTCCGGCACAAGCGAGGCTTGCCGGTTCGGGGACAGAGGACGAAGACGAATGCGCGGACCCGCAAGGGACCGAAGAAGACGATCGCCGGCAAGAAAAAGGCGACGATGAAGAAGTAGCACGGCGGAAGCTGACCCTCATTTCCAACGAAGAGGCGACGCTTTCTGCCAGTATGGAGGCTTCCATATCCGGGTTCTTGATCTCTTGTACATTGATCATCACCCGCAATCCGGTTTTCGCCTGCAGTTCCTCCCGAACCTTCTGGATTTCGGTCCCGCCTTTTCCGATTACTACCCCAGGCCGGGCGGTCGAAACCGTAAACGCGATAACATTCCCGATTCTCTCGATCTCTACCTTGGAAACGCCAGCGGGTTTCCAGCGATCGATGATCCACTGCCGGAGTTCGAGATCCTGGTGAAGGTTCTTGGCATAGTTCCTGCCACTGGCGAACCATTTGGATTCCCAGTCGCGAATGATTCCTAACCGCATCCCCACGGGATGAATCTTCTGACCCACGGTCACCCCTCCTTAGCGTTCCGAGACCACGATGGTCAAGTGGCTGGACGTCCGCTTGAACGGATGAGCCCGGCCCATCGAGACGGGGCGAAACCGCTTCATGGCTGCTCCCCGGTCGGCAAAGGCTTCGGTAACGACAAGCTTGTCAACATCCATTCCATAGTTGTTGTCCGCATTGGCCAACGCGCTCTGCAATGCCTTTTCCACGTACCGCGCCGCCTTTTTGGGGGTGAACTTCAGGATCGCGAGGGCTTCGTCCGCCTTTTTCCCGCGAATCAGGCTGAGCACTTGGCGCAGCTTCGTCGGGGAGATGTGCAGTCCCTTTGAGATCGCTCGTGCTTCCATCTTTTCCTCAACCCCCTACTTCACGCCGGAAGCGCGTTCCTGCCCGGCATGTCCCCCGAACTTGCGCGTCGGTGCAAACTCGCCGAGCTTGTGCCCGATCATGTTTTCCGTGATGAACACGGGGATGTGCGTTTTTCCGTTATGAACCGCAATGGTGTGCCCAATCATGGCGGGCACGATCGTCGATCGCCTCGACCAGGTCTTGATGACTGCCTTTTTTGCCGTCTCGTTCATCATTTCGACCCGGTGCAGGAGCTTCAGCTCGACAAAGGGCCCCTTCTTCGTGGACCTTGCCATGTCCTTCCCTCCTCAGCCTCTACTTCGCGTACCGACGCCGAACGATCATCTTGTCGGACGGCTTCGATTTGCGGGTTCTGTATCCCTTGGCTGGAGTTCCCCATGGAGAAACAGGATGCTTGTTCGACTTGCTGCACCCTTCGCCGCCGCCCATCGGATGGTCAACGGGGTTCATGACCATTCCCCGAACCTTCGGTCTGCGGCCAAGCCAGCGAGTTTTTCCAGCTTTTCCATCCACAACGTTCTCGTGTTCCTCGTTCCCCACTTGGCCGATCGTGGCCATGCACTGCTGAAGGACAAGCCGGAGCTCACCGCTGGGCATCCTGACGTAGGCGTATTTCCCCTCTTTTGCCATCAGCTGTGCGCTGGATCCGGCAGAACGGACCAGGACTCCTCCCCGGCCAGGTTCAAGCTCAATGTTGTGGACGACGGTTCCCACCGGGATATCCATCATCTTGAGCGCATTTCCGGGCTTGATATCCGCTCCCGGGCCCGCCATGATCTGCGCGCCAACCGCCAGGCCGGAAGGAGCAAGGATGTACCGCTTTTCCCCGTCGGCGTAGTGAACGAGCGCTATCCTGGCGGAGCGGTTCGGATCGTATTCGATCGTAGCTACTTTTCCCGGGATTCCGATCTTGTCGCGCTTAAAATCGATTTTGCGGTACTGGCGCTTGTTTCCGCCTCCGCGATGACGCATCGTCACCCGCCCGGTATTGTTCCGGCCTGCCGTCTTCTTCAGCGGCTCGAGCAGGCTCTTCTCAGGCGTTGTCGACGTGATTTCCGTATAGTCCGAGTTCGCCATCGTTCGGCGACTCGGCGTTGTGGGTTTGAATTTTTTCATCGCCATGTTCGTTCTCCTCTCGTACCCTAGGCGCTCGCGCCTTCGAAGAACTTGATGCGCTCGCCCGCAGCAAGGGTCACGATGGCTTTCTTCCAAGAACGGGAACGCCCCAGGAACACGCCCAGGCGTTTCGGCTTGGAGCGAACCTTGATCGTGTTGACGCTTTCGACCTTCACCTTGAAGACTTCCTCGACTGCCTGGCGGATCAAAACCTTGTTCGCCTTCGGATGGACCTCGAAAGCGTACTTGTTGTGCTCCATCTGGCGGTTCGACTTCTCCGTGATGATCGGCCGGATAATCACATCATGCGCTACGAGGTTCATCGGCCGTACACCTCCTGCAGTTTCTCGGCGGAAGCTCGCGTCAGGATCAGGTGTTCATGGTTCAGGATGTCATAGACGTTCAGGCTGTCCACATGAATCACCTTGGCTCCGGGGATGTTTGCCGCAGAACGGTAGATGTTCTCCTTCGATTCGTCAATCACCATCAGCGGCTTGCGCTTCGCTTCGATCTTTCCGAGAAAAGCCAGCATCGCCTTGGTCTTGTGGGTTCCGAAATCGCCGTTTTCCACGATGACCATCCGATCCTCGGTCGCCTTCAGGGAAAGCGCGCTCCGCATTGCCAGCTGTCTCACCTTGCGGTTGACCTTCTGGCTGTAATCGCGCGGCTTCGGTCCATGGGCGACTCCACCCTTTAGCCACAACGGGGATCGCGTGCTCCCGGCTCGAGCCCTCCCGGTGTGCTTCTGCCTGAAGGGCTTGCGCCCCCCCGCCACTCACTTCTCCTCGTGTCTTGGCGCTGGCAGTCCCCTGCCGTGCGTTGGCCAGGTGGGCAACGACAACCTGGTGCATCGCAGGAACATGGATGGGCGCACCGAACACGGCGTCGGAAAGTTCGAGGCTTCCTACGACTTCGCCCTCAAAATTGATCAACTTCATGGTAGGCATGGTCTTTCCCCCCTCCTTCCGCCGCCTAGTGCTTCTTTCGGACCATCACGAGGCCGTTGCGCGCCCCGGGGATGGCTCCCCTGATCAGGATCAGGTTGTTCTCGGCGTCAATCGCTGCCACCTTCAGGTTCTTCACCGTGACCCGCTCGTTCCCCATGCGCCCTGGGTTCCCGTGTCCCTTGAAGACCCTCCCGGGATAGCTGTGGGCTCCGGAAGAACCGGGGCGGCGGTGCCATTTCGACTGGCCGTGGGACGCGGGTCCGCCCCCCCAGCCATACCTCTTCATTCCACCGGCCGTTCCCTTGCCCTTGCTCTCGCCTGTCACGTCCACGAACTCCCCTGCTTCGAAAATCGTGGCTTTCACGTCCGTTCCGGGCTGGTACGGCGTAACATCCTCAATTCGGAATTCCCGGATCCACCTTTTCGGCTCGATTCCGGCCTTCTCAAACACAACCTTCATCGGCTTCGAAACCTTTTTCGCCTTTTTCGGCCCAAAGGCCAGGACGACCGCCGTGTATCCGTTCTTTTCCTGTGTCCTGACAGCGAGGACCGGGCACGGTCCCGCTTCCACAACCGTTACGGGGACGGCTCTTCCCTCTTCGTCGAAGATCTGCGTCATTCCAATCTTCCGTCCCAGAATTCCCATGCTCATCCGATTCAGCTCCTTTTCGCTCAGAGCTCCCCCCGAAAGCTACAACTTGATCTGGATGTCCACTCCGGAAGGGAGATTCAGCTGCATTAAGGCCTCCATCGTCTTCTGCGTCGGGTCTACGATGTCGATGAGGCGCTTGTGTGTCCGAATTTCATACTGCTCCCGAGCATCCTTGTCCTTGTGCGGAGATTTGAGGATCGTGAACTTGTTGATCTCCGTCGGGATCGGAATCGGTCCTGAAACCTTCGCGCCTGTCCGCTCAGCGGTCTCGGCGATCTGGACCGCAGAAGCGTCAAGCACGCGATGGTCAAACGCTTTTAGGTTGATGCGTATCCTTTTTGCCAAGGCTGTCCCCTCCCGACAACTAGTCGAGAATCTCGGTGACGACGCCGGCACCCACCGTGCGGCCGCCTTCCCGGACCGCAAAGCGAAGGCCCGGCTCCAGCGCCACCGGCACGATCAGCTTCACTTCAAACGTGCTGTTGTCTCCAGGCATGACCATCTCCACGCCTTCCGGAAGCGCGATCTCTCCCGTCACGTCCGTCGTCCGGAAGTAGAACTGCGGCTTGTAACCCGAGAAAAACGGCGTGTGACGCCCTCCCTCTTCCTTCTTCAGCACGTACACCTCGCCCTTGAAATGCTTGTGCGGCGTGATGCTCTTCGGCTTCGCCACAACCTGCCCACGCTCCACGTCGTCCTTGTCGATGCCGCGCAGCAGGATCCCCACGTTGTCCCCCGCCATCGCGTCGTCCAGGATCTTCCGGAACATCTCCAGCGACGTCGCCACCGTCTTCTGCGTGTCCCTCATGCCCACGATCTCCACTTCCTCGCCCGCGTGGATCTGCCCCCGCTCCACTCGGCCCGTCACCACCGTCCCGCGGCCCGTGATCGTGAACACGTCCTCGATCGGCATCAAAAACGGCTTGTCCGTCTCCCTAACAGGCTCCGGAATGTACTCGTCGCATGCCTTCATCAGGTTCAGGATCCCTTCCGTCCACTCGTTGTCGCTGTCCGACTCCAGGGCCTTCAACGCGCTCCCACGCACCACCGGCACGTCGTCCCCAGGAAAATCGTACTTGTTCAGAAGGTCCCTCACTTCCATCTCCACCAGGTCCAACAGCTCCGGATCGTCCACCATGTCCACCTTGTTCATGAACACCACCAGCGCCGGCACGTTCACCTGACGCGCCAACAGCACGTGCTCCCGCGTCTGCGGCATCGGACCGTCCGCCGCCGACACCACCAGGATCGCCCCGTCCATCTGCGCCGCTCCCGTGATCATGTTCTTGATGTAGTCCGCGTGGCCCGGGCAGTCGATGTGCGCGTAGTGACGCTTGTCCGTCTGGTACTCCACGTGCGCGATGTTGNTCGTGATCCCCCGCTCCCGCTCCTCCGGCGCCTTGTCGATCATGTCGAACGGCGTGAAGTCCGCGTATCCCTTCCGCGACAGCGTCTTCGTGATCGCCGCCGTCAGCGTCGTCTTCCCGTGGTCGATGTGACCGATCGTGCCGATGTTCAGGTGCGGCTTCGTCCTCTCAAAATGCTCCTTCGCCATCTTTGGATACCCTCCCTGCTGAAGTAATCATGATTCAACAATTTTGTTCCATAGGGTCTGATTTTATCACAAGGCCCCTCATGCTAAAAGAGACCCGGAACGTCAGCCCCGGATCTCCCATTTCAAAGCCTGGAGCCGACTTCCGGACTTGAACCGGAGACCCCATCCTTACCATGGATGTGCTCTACCTGCTGAGCTAAGTCGGCCCACCCTCTATAAATCAGTGGTGGTAGGGGTAGGATTTGAACCTACGTAGGCGCTAGCCGGCAGATTTACAGTCTGCTGCCTTTGACCACTCGGCCACCCTACCACGCTTCACTGCAACCTCTCATTTTGGAGCCGGCGATCCGGATCGAACGGACGACCTGCTGATTACAAGTCAGCTGCTCTACCAGCTGAGCTACGCCGGCGAGGTGCGCTAGCTATTATAACTGGAGGAACGGGCTTGTCAACCGGAGAAAAGGACCCATTTTTCAAAGAGTTTCCTGGACTTCCTGGACGAACACCTTGAGTCCTGCCCTCCTAACGTGATCTTCACCCTTGAGTTCCTTTAGCAGCCCGATCAGGCGGCCGGTGCGTTCCTCCTCGTCCACGGCCATGAAGGCCCAATTTTTCCCCGGCCAGACCGCGTCTCCCCAGTGGGCTTCCCTGGGGGAGACCCCAAGGACGTTCTGCCAGACGGTGTAGCCGTTGACGGGCGTTTCATCCAGAACCGCCCGGACCTCCTCCGCGATGCTCTCGTTGCACAGGATCCAGACCAGCTTCACCTCATTCGCCTCCCTTTGCCTCGGCATACCGCGGCTTCTTTCTCAACTTCGTTTCCAGGACCAGGTAGACGGTCGGGACCAGGACCAGCGTGATTAGGGTCGAAAGGGCAAGGCCCCCCATCACCGAAACCGCAAGGGGCCTCCACAACTCCGCCCCCTGCCCCCGGCTGACGGCCATGGGCAGCATCCCGAAAAAGGCCGCCAGCATCGTCATCAGGATCGGCCTGAGGCGCCGTTCTCCGGCTTCGAGAAGAGCCTCGCGAAGCCTCATGCCCCTGGCCCGGAGAAGTCCCACGTAGTCGAGAAGGACGATGGCGTTGTTTACGACGATCCCTACCAGCATGATGACTCCCAGGAACGCCTGCATCGAAATGTAAAGCCCCGAGAGGAGAAAGGCCATGACCACACCCGTCAGCGCAAAGGGAACGCTGAACAGGATGATGAAGGGATCGAGGAGCGCCTCGTACTGGGCGGCAATCACCATGTACACGAGGGTGATCCCCAGCAGCACCAGGAGGCCGAGCTGGCGGAAGGCATCGGCCTGCTCCTGGACCTGCCCTCCGAAGGCGATCCTCGTGCCGGGGGGCAAGTGCATGGAGGCAATCTCTTTCCTGGCTGCCTCGGTGACCTGCCCCAGGGACCTTCCCTGGACGTTGCTTTCGACGACCACGTACCTCTGGCGGTTCTTCCGGTTCACTTCTGACGGCCCGCTGTCCTGCACGACCCTTGCCACCGTTGCAAGCCTTACGGCCTTCCCTGTCGCAGAGGGGACTACCAGCCTTTCCAGGACGTCCATGGTATCGCGCTGCCGGTTGTCCAATCGTATCCGGATGGGGTAGTCGTCCTCCCCCTGCCAGAAACTTTCCCCCGTTTCGACCCCGTAGAAGTACATTCGGAGCGTGGAAGCGATGGATGCCGTGCTGACCCCCAGCAGGGCCGCCTTTTCCCGGTCGATCAGGATCTGGATTTCCGGGCGTTCGGGCTTCTGGCTCAGCGTCACGTCCACGGCCCCGGGAATCCGCGCCAGCCGGTTTTTGATTTCCTCCGCCACCTGGACCGTCGACTTCAGGTCGTCCCCGTACACCTCGATGTTGACCGGCTTGGAACCCAGGAACATCGCCTGGATCGGCGAGGTGACGAGGACGGTCATCTTCTGGATTCCAGGCTTCTTTTCAAGCCATTTGCGGATCTGCTCGGCGACCTCGAATGCCGAACGGTCCCGTTCCTTCTTTTGAACCAGTTTCATCCCCACCGTTCCGACATTGCTGCCCTCGTCGCTTCCCGTGGCGATTCCATATCCTTCTTCCGTCTGTCCGTCCCAGCCGAAGACGTACTTCTGCTCGGGGACGTTCTTCCTGGCGTAATCCACGACTTCCCTGACCAGGGCATCCGTCGTTTCCAATCGAGTGCCCTCGGGAAGCCGGAATGTGATCGAGATCTCGCCCGTATCCGCTTCCGGCGTGAGTTCCGTCCCGATGAACCTGAACCCGGTGATTGTCAGGACCATGAACAGGGCGGCGATCCCGAAGATTTCCAGGGGCCTGTCCAGGCCCCAGGAAAGAAGTTCCCTGTAGCCGGTTTCCAGTTTCCGCAGGAATCTTTCCGTGTAGCCGTGCAGCCTGAAGTTCTCGGTTTTGGTAGTGAAGGCCTTGCTACCGGCCATCGGGATGAAGCTGACGGAAACGAACAGGGAGATCGCTACCGCCACGATCATGACAACACACAGGGATGTGAAGAAAACCCCCACGAGCCCCTGGACGAAAATCAGGGGCATCAGGACGACCACGGTGGTCGTGGTCGAACCCAGGAGGGCTCCTCCCACTTCGCTTGCTCCCAGGATGGCCGCGATGCCCCGGCGCTCTCCCTTTTCCATGTGGTAAATGATCTGGTCGGTGGAAACGATCGCATTGTCCACCACCATGCCCACGGCCATCGAGAGGGCCATCAGCGTCATGATGTTGAGGGTGTAGCCGAGAAGCTTCATGACGGTAAACGTGATCAAAAGCGAAAACGGGATCGCGGCGCAGACGATGACGGACGCCGTGAACCGTTTCAGGAATGCCCAAGTCACGAGGAAAACCAGGACGATGCCCCAGTAAAGGGAGTGCGACAGATCGCGGATCGAGTTCCCGATGTACTCCGAGGTGTCCATCAGGATCGTGGTTTCGATATCCGAGGGAAGTTCTGCCTTCAGCTCCTGGAGCCTCTTCTTGACGTTGCCCGTCACTTCCATCGTGTTGGCGTCGCTGTTCTTGAGGACGATCAGGATCACGGAGGGCTTCTCGTTCACCCAGCCGTTCATCTCGAGTTCCTTGTAGGTGTCTTCGACCTTTGCCACGTCTTCGAGGTGGATCGGCTTTCCCTGCCACGCCCCTACGACCAGCCCGCGAATCTCGCCAATATCCCTGAACCTTCCCGGAATCCGCACGTTGAAGGCAATCCGCCCTTCCTTGAGCGGACCGGCCGGGGCATTCAGGTTTTCCCGCTCCAGGGCCGCCGCGATCGCCTGGGGAGCAATCCCGTAGGCCTCGAGCTTAGCCAGGTCCATCGCCACCCGGATTTCCCGGCGGAGCCCCCCGTAGACGAGAACCTGCCCCACGCCGGGAACTCTTTTTAGGTCTTCCACGAGGACGCTGTCGGCATAGTGGTAGAGACCGGGGTATGAAGCCCCGGCCGTCAGGGCGATTTCAAGCACGGGGACGGTCCCTGAAGACATCCGGAAAACGATCGGCTCCTCGATGTCGGACGGCATCCTGCGTTTCGCGAAATTGACGGCGTCACGCACATCCCCGACCTTGACGTCCAGATCGGTCCCCCACTTGAATTTCGCCGAAACCACCGAAAGGTTGTCCACCGATTTCGAATAGAGATCGCTCACGCCTTCGATCATCCCGAGCTGGTCCTCCAATTTCTTGGAAACACGCTGCTCGACTTCGATCGCGGAAGCGCCGGGCCAGGTCGTCAGGACCGTGATGACAGGGGGATCGATCTTCGGGAGCAGGTCCACCTTCATGGAAACCAGCGTCACGACGCCTAGAAGAACGATGGCGGCATAGACCATGGAGGTGAATATGGGCTTCTTTACCGAAAACTCAGGCAATCTCAAGGCCGGGCCACCTCCACGGCAGTTCCTTCGCCAATCCTGGCGGATTGGGTTACGATGACCGCCTCACCGGAGGCGAGCCCTTCGATCACTTCAACCCGGTCGCCTTCTTCCGCTCCGATCCGGATCGTCCGCGTTTCGGCCTTGCCGTCCCTCTCGAGAAAAACCCGTTTCTCTCCGGTACCCGGCAGCGTTCCGACCGCCTCCCGCGGGATCGAAAGCCCCTGGTGCTCCCCCACCTCCAGTTCGACTCGAGCGTACATTCCGGGCTTCATACCATCTTCCGATTTCAGGAGCAGTTGGGCCTGCCCCGTCCGCGTCACGGGATCGATTGCCGGGGATAGCCGAACGACCTTCCCCCGGAACGTTTTCCCCCCTAGCGCATCCAGGTTGACGGTCCCTTCCTGCCCCACTCTCAACTTGGCGAAGGCGGCTTCGGGAACCGCACCCTGCACCTTCAAAAAGTCCTGGCGATTGATCAAAAAAGCCGCCTTTTCCGCGGAACTGGTGTCGCCCGGATCGATGAAGCGGGCGGCGATGACCCCGGAAATGGGAGCTCTCAAGACGTGGTATCCCATGAGGATGGCAAGCTGGTTCAAACCGGCCGAGGCTTCCGCCAGCTGTTTCCTGGCGAGCCTTTCCCCGGCTTCCGCGACTTCTGCCTGTCCCTTGGCATGGTCGTACTGCTGCCCGCTAATGACCTTCTCGCTGTACAGCTTCTCGTAGCGCGAAAAGTCTTTCCGGGCCGTTTCCAGCTGGGTAGAAGCCTGGGAGAGAGCCGCTCGGGCCTTTTCGACGGTCGCTTCCGCCTGCGCAAGCTGCGGGCGGAGAAGGCTGTCGTCAAGGACCGCCAGCACCTGCCCAGCCTTGACAGGAGTTCCGATGTCCACCAGTACGCGGAGAACCGTTTTTCCACCAAGCTTCGGGACAACCGCAGCCTGTTCCTCCGGTTCCAGGGTCGCGACAAAGGAAACTTTTTCCTTGAATACCCGGACCTGCGGGGTCACCAGCTCGACCGGGATTTTTTCCACCTCGACCGGCCTGGAGTTCAGCTGGTGCTGCTGGTACGCGCGGAAAAAAATCAGCAGGAGGAAGAAAAGCGCGACTCCGCCAACGATGCCGAAACGGCGTGCCTTGAGGTTTTCTGGTACCTGGAGTTTCATCGGGCTGCCTCCTTCTGTCCTACGCTGTTTCCTTCTCCCATGGCGAACAGCAAATCCCCGTAAGCCGTCCTGGCTTCCGCCACGGCGTCGATCTTCGAGTTTCTCGCGTCGACCAGGGAGAGCCTTGCATCCAGGACGTCGATATTGGTGCCCACCTGCGCCTGGTAGCGCTTCAGGGCCATCCGGTAGTCCTCTTCCGCCTGGGCCACCGCATCCGAGGCGACTTTCACCCTTTGCAGCGCACCCTCCAGGTTGACCGTTGCCGAGGAGACTTCAAGCGCGATTTGGCGTTTCAGGTCTTCCAAACGGTACAGGAGTTCCTCTGCCGCGCCCCGGGCCTCCACGACCTGCCCGTGGACTTTCCCCGAGTCGAAGAGCCTGAAACGGGCGAATAGCGAAACGCTCCAATCGTCCTTTTCGGAAGGGAAAAAGTCTTCATCCGCCACCGAGGCGCTGGCGGAAAGGCCGACCTGGGGCAACAGCTGTCCCCTGGCAGCCCGAACGGTCATGAGCGCCGCTTGCCTTGCCGATTCAAGGCCTTGCATCTCGGGCCTCCGCTTCATGGCTCTCGAAAGCGGATCCGGGAAAGCCGGGAATGCATCGACGTCCGAATCCCCGGAGGGGATCGCATACTGTCCTTCGAGGGATTTCCCTACCACCCTCTCCAGTTGCCTCCAGGCAACCTTCACCGCACTTTCCGCGCGGATCAGGTTCAACCTCGAGGTGGACACCGCCACCTGGACCCTCAGGACCTCGTTCTGCGCCACCACGCCGGCCCGATAGAAGGCTTCGGCCTGTTTCAGGTGCTCGTTTGCGAGCGAAAGCGCGTCTTTCGCCACTTCGAGCCTGGCCAGGCTCCGCTGTAACCCGTAAAAGGCCTTTCGAACCCCGTTTTCCACAGTCTGGACGGTCCTTTCCCTCTCGCTTTCCCGTGCCGAAACCGTCAGCCGCTCCGCTTCCGTCCTAGCTGAAAGGGATCCCCCGCTATAAAGGACCTGGCTCAGGTTCAAGGCCGCCTGCCAGGTTTCCTCGTATCCCAGCGGAACGATTCCGACGGGGCCGCCCGGGCCAAGGGCCACCGTTTCAGGGCGTTCGCCCAGCTTCTGGTATCCGAGGGTGGCATAAGCCTGCGGTAAGCCTTCGGCCTGGGCCTGGATCAACTTCCCGCGCGCCTGGTCCACCCTCGCCCTGGAGGCAAGAATTAGGGGATTGGCTTCCCGCGCGATTTCCAGGGCTTTTTCCAGCGTGAGCGTTTCGGCCGGTTCCGCCCCCCAGGCCAGGTGTCCAAGGATCAGCACCAGGACACAAACGAGAGCGAATACCAGGAAAAAAATCCATTTACGGTTTTTCATCTCAACACCCCTCTTCAAGCAACACCCTCACCAGGGTTTCCCAAAACCGCCTGGCCTCATCAGCCTTTAACCGAAGCCCCAGGTTCATGACGAGCCCGCTGAACGCGTGCGTCAGGCAAGTCAGCCTTTCCCTGGGATCCAGGGAAGGCCCTCCCGCGGTCTTTCCGCGAAAGGACCGATCCAGTTCGGGAAGTACCGCATCAAGGACACGGTCGATCATCTCTCCCGCAAGGTGCTTCGATTGGGGATCTCCCCGCTGAGCAATGAGGGTCAGGTCGACCCAAAGAAGGCGCCGTTCGGTGTCTTCGGAAAACTCGTCGATGAGCGTCCCTCCCTTTTCGATCAGGAATTCCACCGGGTCGAAATCCCCGTCCGTTTCCGTGGAAATTTCGAAATGCCTTAGGATCAGTCTCGTTTCTTCCCCCATGATTTCCCGGTAAAGTTCCAGCTTTCCCGGGAAATGCCAATACAGAGCCCCCTTGCTGATACCGGAAGCCTTGACGATGGAATCGACGCTAGCACCTTCGAAACCGTGGAGTGCGAAGATCTTCCGCGCCACCTCCAGGATTTTCCTTCGCGTCAGATCCTTCGGTTCGGTTTCTTCGCCCTTCCTCACGCCCTCACCCTCCCGTTTTGGAGCTTCGGTGCGTAGGATAATACAGACCGAACGGTCAGTCAAGAATTGCCCCAAAAAAAATGGGACCCTGATAAGGGCCCCCTTCGTGGGAATCGAGAATCTTAACGCTTGGAGTACTGGTTCCGGGCGCGGGCACCCTTCTGGCCGAATTTCTGCCTCTCGACCATCCTCGGGTCCCGAGTCAGCAGGCCCGCCCGCTTCAGGGCGGGTCTCAGGTCCGGGTTCAACTTGAGCAGGGCCCGGGCGATCCCCAGGGAAGTGGCACCGGACTGTCCGGTGAGTCCCCCTCCGTGGGCCCTGACGAACACGTCGACCTTGCCTTCCACTCCTCCGACCTTGAGGGGCTTGTAAACCACGATCTGCCAGGTCGAGCGCGGGAAGTAGTCACTGACTTCACGATTGTTGATGAGGAATTTCCCTTCACCGGGACGGAGCCGGACACGGGCGACAGCTTCCTTCCGCCTTCCAGTGCCCCAGTTGTAAGCCATGGATTGCACCTGCGTTCCCTCCTCTTTTCGAAAACGACGGATCAGTCTTCGAGTTTCTCGGGCATTTGGGCCTCATGCGGATGATTCGGCCCTGCATAAACCTTGAGCTTGCGGATGTAATCCAGCCGGGTTTTCGGGAGCATCCCCTTGACGACCCGCTCGAAAAGCCGTTCCGGCTTCTTGGCGAGCATCTCCCCCATCTTGACGGACTTGATTCCCCCTGGGTATCCGGTGTGCCAGTATATCCGTTCCCGATCCGCCTTCTTGCCCGTCAGGATGACCTTGTCGGCATTGATCACGATGACGAAATCGCCGGTGTCGACATGAGGCGTGTAGATCGGCTTGTTCTTCCCGGAAAGGATCCTGGCCACCTTCACGGCAACCCGTCCGATCGGCTTGTCGGTCGCATCCACAACATACCACTTGTGCTGAACGGTCTCTTTTCTCGCAAGGTAACTCCGCTTGCCAATCATTTCACCACTCACTCCTTCATGGGTTCCAACTGCAGATACCCTTTCGAAAAAGCTAATGAATCATACCGGAGGCGTCCGGCACTGTCAAGAAAGGTTCTCTCCCGCGGGAGTGTGGTAGGGCGCCCGCTTTGAAAACCTGATTGTTTTCGCTTGTTCGTCTACGATTTTGCCTGAAGCGGGTCAGTTGTAAAAAACTCTTTTCAACTTGGGGTTCTCGATGAGCCCCGGCAATCTTCCCCGCTTCGCGATCGGAGTCCCGTCGACCATCTTGATATCCATCGTCATGTCCCTCGGTGTGGCATGGGCAATGTAGCTTCCCACTCCAAACGCGTCCGCACCGGCTTGTGCAAGAACACGGATTCTGTCCGGGTTCAGCCCTCCCGAAACGATGATCTGTACTTTTTCGTACCCGGCCTGATCAAGACGCCACCGGACTTCCCGGACAAGATCGGCGGTGACTCCACCGCGCTCCCCAGGGGTATCCAACCGAATGCCGGAAAGCCGGCCTTTCAGGCTTTCCGCGACTCTCAGGCTCTCCTCGGCTTCGTCCTTGAAGGTATCGACAAGAATGATTCTCGGTTCTCCTTCCGGCAGGAACCGATCGTAGGTTTCCGCAACTTTTACCGTATCGCCGACGATCAGGATCGCGGCATGGGGGATCGTTCCTCTCGGCTCGATGCCCGCAAGCTTCGCCCCAAGGATGCAGCTGGCCCCCTGGCAGCCTCCCGCAACGACCGCCGTCCTTTCCATGACCGGCGCAACGGCAGGATGAACGTGGCGNGCCCCGAAACTCAGCACCGGCTTGCCTCCCGCGGCTTCCACGCACTCCCTCGCGGCCGTGGCCCACCCGCTTGCGCTCGCCAGCATTCCCAGGAGGACCGTTTCATACATGCCGAAACTGGAATACGGGCCGCGGATCCTCAGGAGCGTTTCCTTCGTGGAAAACGGATCCCCCTCGGCGACGGATTCCACTTCGAGTCCAGGTTTTTCCCGAAAGAGTTCAAGCACTTCCGGCAACCCCGCAAAGATCCCGGACCCCCTGGCAAAGACCTCCGCCACCACCGGCTTATCGGCTTGCCCGCAGGCCCGAAGCAGGTCGAGCGTCTTCACGAAGTAGACATCCGTAGTCTCTCCCCGGAGGATCTCCTCGTGAGTTGCGCTGAAAAGCCGCGATTTCGCCACCGCGAGATCGTGGACTTCCTTCATCGATTCGAGCTGGCGGGATCCAGCCATCGGGAGGAATCCTTTCCGCCTAGCGGTAGGAAAGAAGGACCAGGACGAGGGACATGGCCATGAAAAGCCCCATCAACCCAACCGTGACCTTGGTCATGGCGCTCAGGCGCTGCCACTGGCCGCCCCCCATGTCAGCCTGGGTGCCTCCCCCGAAAATCCCCTGGAAGCCCCCGCTTTTTCGGTGCTGCAGCATAATGACCCCGATCAGGGCAACACAAAGCACGATGTGAATCAAACCGAAAACGACCTTCAAGCAAAGCACCCCCTAATCCGTTTCTCCAGAGCGGACAGAAAGAGATTTTACCATATCCGGTTGCTCAAGCATATCACGCAAGGCGCGGCTCGCAATCGCACGGTGGGAAATGCGCGATTTGACTTCATCTCCGAGTTCGGCGAAGGTCCGCGTGTAACCGTCCGGGATGAAAACGGGGTCGTAGCCGAATCCGTTAGAACCTGCCGCCTCTTCCGCGATCCTTCCCCAGCAGATCCCCTCCGCCAGGAGAACGCGGGTCCGGCCTTTTTCCGGCCAGACCAGGGCAATACAGGCCACGAACCGCGCACTCCGGCAATCCTTTCCCCGCAGGCGTTCGAAGAGCCAACGGATTCGCCCGGAATCGGAAGAAGCCACCCGGGCTGAAAAAAGCCCCGGCTCCCAATCCAGCGCACGGACCTCCAAACCGCTGTCGTCTGCGACAGCCGGCATTCCGAGGGCCTTCGACCATGCGGCTGCCTTCAGGAGGGCATTTTCCGCATACGTCTTTCCTTTCTCCTCGACCCTCAGGTCAAGCTTCTCCGGCCCGAACACGAGGGAAGCGCCGATCGGGGCAAGCAGTGCGCTCAACTCCCTGTACTTGTGGGCGTTCCCGCTGGCCAGGACGACTTCAGAGAGAAAGGGCATTCCGCTCTTCCTCGGTCAGCCCGAGGCAATCGGCTTGGATTTCGACCAGGCGGCGGATCCCGGATTCAGCCAGGGCGAGCATTTCCAGCAGGCTTTCCCGGTCAAAGGGACCACTTTCGCCCGTTCCCTGGACCTCGACGAATTCTCCCTTGTGGGTCATGACCACGTTGAAATCCACTTCCGCACGGCTATCTTCGTAGTAGTCCAGGTCCAGGAGGAGCGAACCTTCCACGCGTCCGGCGCTCGCCGCCGCAACGAACCCGCTGGCGGGGAATTGCCGGATGACCTCTCGATCCTTCAACCCGCGCAACGCGTCAAAAACGGCGACAAATGCACCGGTAATGGCCGCCGTTCGAGTTCCCCCGTCTGCCTGCAAAACGTCGCAATCCACCCAGATCGTCCTTTCGCCAAGAACCGCAAGGTCAATGACGGACCGCATGGAACGGCCGATCAGCCGCTGGATCTCGTGACTCCTTCCCCCGATTCCACGGACCGAATCCCTGGGGGTGCGGGTAAGGGTAGAACGGGGAAGCATGGCGTATTCCGCGGTCACCCATCCACGGCCGCTCCCCTTCAGAAACGGGGGAACCTTTTCTTCCACGGAGGCGGTACAAAGGACTTTCGTGTTTCCCCATTCGATCAGGGAGGACCCCTCCGCATAGAGGTTGACCTCCCGTCGAATCGAAACAGGTCGCAACTGGTCAGGCCTGCGTCCGTCGTGGCGCAGCAAATCGGATTTTTCCAAGGGGATCCTCCTGTTCGGCTCCGTTCATGGCTTGCGGGCCAATTGCCAGGCAACCGCAAGGTTGACCGGCGTCGTTTCGGTGCTTTCCCTCCCGTTTACCAGGAAGCGCACCCGCGTGACCGGGCGGAAATTTTCGATAACTGTCCTCACGACTCCGGTCATGACCAGGTTTGCCTTTTCCCTCGGGAGAGATCCAATCGATCGGACGCACGCGTCGTTCACATCGAGGTAGAGAAGGTCTCCGGCCCTGAAGACGTGGAGAACCGCCGATTGGGGATCCAGGACCCCCTCTGCCTGAAGAAGGGAAAAAAGGCCTTGCAGAACTTCCCGCAGGTCCGCTTCCATGAGGCCTCCGGCTGTCTCGATCCGGCTCTCGCTCAACCGGTCTCCTTTGAGGGAATAGACCCGGTAAACGCTTCGCGCCACCTTCGGAGTTTCTCCGGGAACCGGTTCTTTCCCGGAAACGATCGTCGTTTCCTGCGGCCCTCCCTTGCTGTCCACCCATTTCAGAACCAGGCCGGTACCGTAATATCCCAGCGTAAAAAGGAGAAGCATCACGGCCGACCAACTGACGATCCGTAAAAGCCAGGGGGCCTTCGACTCCGGGGGCTGCCTTCGGCTTGTTCTTTCCCGAAGGCGGTCTTCCGTCTCGTCCTTCATTCGAGTTCTCAACTCCTTACCGAGATAGGGTTTTCAGGTACTCGGCCATTCCCGAAACCAGGGCTCTCAAAAGGCGGCCCATGAAGGACGGGTCGTTGAGCAGCCGCCTGTCCTCCGGTTCGGTGAGATATCCCATTTCAACAAGAACCGCCGGCATCGCCGCACCGCGAAGGACGAAAAAAGGAGCCTGGGCGACCCGGGACATCGGGAGGCCCGAGCGCCGTCCCGTGTTGAAGAGACTTTCCGCCAGGCGCGTGCTCTGGTCGATTTTTGCGTTCTGTTCCATTTCTCCCAATATCCTCAGAAGCAGGTTCGTCTTGGCGTCCGATTCTTCGATCCTGTTGTTCTTGCCAAGCTCGCGGTTTTCGTAGAGCGCGAGCCTCATGGCATCCTTGTCGGTCGGAAGAGCCATGAGGTAAATCTCCACTCCCCTTGCGTGCCTCCCCCTGGGTAGCGCATTGCAATGCAGGCTGACAAACAGATCGGCGTTCCACCGGTTGGCAAGGTCGGTACGTTCGTTCAGGCGGAGGTAGGTATCGTCCTTCCGCGTGAGGCGAGCCTCGATCCCGGCTTCCTTGAGTAGAGCCGCCAGGCGTGTCGCCGCCCGCAGGTTAATGTCCTTTTCGTTGATTCCACCCGCCACGGCGCCGGGGTCATGCCCTCCGTGTCCCGCGTCCACAACCACGAGGAACGGCTTCCCGTCGGTTTTCCTGCCGGGAATGACGGGAGCCGCAATGGGAACCTGCGGTTCGGCCGGTTGCACCACCGGAGCCGGTTCGGCCGATACCGGAGTTTCGAGAGATGTCGCGCCTGAGGCCGAGGCAAAGAAATCCAGCACGATCCGCTCCGGTTTGTGAAGGGAAAAGGTCTTGACCGATTTCGCACGATGCTGGAAACGGAAGACCGCTTTGTCCCCGAATTGGGTGAAGGCCACCATGACTTCCCCGGGGTAGGGGGAAGTCATCCCCCCGATCGAGTGGTTGACGGCAGCCGCCAGGGTGATTTCGACCACCCCTGGCAGGTCCTTCACGGACGGTTCAAGCGGCGCGGAGAGATCGAGCACGGCCCGGATCTTCTCGGGCGTCCTGCTCCAGCGGATTGTATCGATCCTGGGCAAGGGGCCGTAAACCGTCTTTTCCTTTTCGGGGGATTGCACTTCGGGAGGAGCTGCCGCCGGAGCCGGGGTGGCCTCCTTCTCCGGGACCGGCGCAGTTCCGGCGAAGCGAAGCCGGACAGTGCCGTTCCCTCCGGAAAGGAGAGTCTCGTAAAGCCGCAACGCCGCCCGGTTCTCGCCCCACCACTCGCCCTCTTCTGCAGTCACGGAGGCAGCCATCGGGAGGATCTGTCCCCCATCCATCCTGGCAGCTGCGGCTCCAAGGACGAACTCCAGCTTCCGGTTGCCGAACGCAACGATCAGTCGGTCGCCCTTGACCACCGCACTGCACCCGAGAAGGGATGCCATGTTCTTGAGGCCGACCTTGACCGTCGCCCCTTCGTTTTTGACTCTCACCACACCGGCGATCCCGTTGTTCTTCCAGAGAGTCCAGCCGGTCTCGGCTGCCCAGGCCTGAAAAGACGAAGCAAAAAGCAAAACCAGGCAGAGGAAAAACTTACGAGCCTGCAACCGCAACGTCGTTCACCACCATCGTGCAGCCCCCCGTGCTCCCAAAAAAGCGCAGGTCGTTTGCCAGTTCCCCGATTTGAAGAAGCCAATCGGCGAGGTTCCCGGCGACTGTCGCTTCTGCAACCGGCCGAACGGCCTCTCCCCCTTCCATCAAAACCCCCTTGATCCCGAGAGAAAAATCACCGCTGACCGGATTTATCGTATGCAGTCCCATGATCTCTGTGACCAAGAGTCCACGTCCCGCTTCCTGGAAAAGGACCTCGGGATTTTTCTTCCCCGGGATCGGGAAGAGGTTGGAGCGGCCCGCATCTGGCGCCGTCCCGCTTCCCCTGACGGCGTTCCCCGTCGATGCGACGCCGGCCTCGCGGGCCGAACGCAGGTCATAGAGGTAATTTTCGAGAATGCCCCCGGTAATCAGGGGTGTCCGGCGGGTTCGAACCCCTTCTCCGTCAAAGGGGCTCGAGGCCATTCCACCGAAAAGCCGACCGTCGTCGACGAGGGAAAAGGACTGCGAAGCCACGGCCGCTCCCAGTTTTCCCCGGAGAAGGGACTTGTTTCTCAGGACATTCGGAGCGAGGAAAAGGTCCCCGATGGCATCGATGAAATCCGCGCAGCTTTCCGGGTCGAGAAAAACCGTCATCCTTGCGGTTTCAACCGGCTTTCCGCCAAGGATCATGCCCGTCTTGCGCACCGCCTCCCGGGCAACGGCTTCTGGATCGAGCTTCCTCCAAAAGCGGGAATCTTCTCCGAAACCGCCCATCTCGAAGGAACCGTTTTCCTGGAGCACGACGGCGACCCCGCACGAAACCGTCGTGCCGAACTGCCAGGCTCCAAAGCCACGGCTGTTCGCCAGGTAAATCCTTCCCCTGGCATCGCTCCAGCTCGCGCTTCGCACGGACACCACTCTCGGATCGGCAGCCCTGGCGACCTCGGTCATTTCGATGCAGGCCTGAACTCTCTTCTCGTGGGTCAGGGTCTCCAGGTCGGGATCCTCGATTCCCAGGTCTTCTCCGTTGAACTCCGTTGCCCCTTCCCCGATTTCCAAAAAAGGATCCGGCTCGGACAAGGCTGCATTCGAAAGGCTCCATTCGACCAGTTCCACAAGATCCCCACGCTCGAAACGGTTCATCGATGCGAGGCCCTGGCGCCTGTCCGGCAGGATGGAGCGCAGGGTCACGGACCTGCCAATCCCCAGGACGTCTTCTTCCGGCTGCCCCTCACGGAGACTGATGTGACGGCTTTGACCCTCGGTGTAGAACACGTCCGCCTCGGAAGCTCCTCCCTTCAGGGCCTTTTCGATGAGCCAGCCGCAAAGATCCTCGATTTTTCCGTTTTTCTTCGCTTCGCTCACCGGTTGGCCGCCTCCTCCAGGATAATCCTTGCGGCTTCACGGACATCGCTTCTCGAGACGTCCAGGTGCGTAACCAGGCGGACTCGTTTGGGGCCCACGGGGTTGAAAAGGACTCCCTTCAGCCGGCAGCGCAAGGCAAGTTCCTCGGCGGTCAAGCCCTCCTTTCGAATCCCGAAATAAACCATGTTTGTCCGGCGCGGGCAGGGCTCCACCGACAGGTGATCGCCTTCCTCCAGCCGCTCGGCCAAAACCGCGGCGTTCTCATGGTCTTCCGCCAACCGGGCGAGATTGTCCCTCAAGGCCACGAGTCCTGCCGCAGCCAGCACCCCGGCTTGGCGCATCCCGCCCCCCACTACTTTCCTCCAATGCCGGGCCTTTTCGATGAAATCCTTCCTGCCGCAAACCACGGAACCGACCGGGGCTCCGAGCCCTTTCGAAAGGCAGAACTGGACCGAATCGACCAACCCCGTGTAGATTTTCACATCCACGTCCCAGGCGACGGCAGCGTTGAAAATCCGCGCTCCATCCAGGTGTACGGACAACCCGTGATCTTTTGCAGTACTCACGAGCTTTCGAAAGGCCATGGGGGCNGCGGCGTTCCCGCCTTCACGGTTGTGGGTGTTCTCCAGGCACAGCAGCCTTGCAGGGGCGAAGTGAACGTTTGCCGGGCGAACCCACCGTAGAACGGCACCTGTCTCGGGCAGCCCGCCGGCATCCTCGACGGGTAACGGCAGGATCCCCCCAAGAGCGGCCATCCCGCCGCCTTCGTAGTTGAAGATGTGCGATTGATTCCCGAGGATTGCCGCCTCTCCCCCCCTGCAATGGCAAAGCAGGCAGACCAGGTTCCCCTGGGTCCCGGACGTGACGAAAAGCCCGGCTTCGTGGCCCGTCATCTCGGCTGCCGTTTCTTCGAGCCTCCGAACCGTTGGATCTTCCCCGTACACGTCATCGCCTACGGCAGCCTCCGCCATCGCCCTTCTCATGGCAACGCTGGGGCGTGTTACGGTATCGCTTCTCAAGTCGATCGTTTTCAAGGGAGCACTTCCTCCTTTATTTTTCTTCCTTTTCTCCTTTCGCATTCCCCGCATCCGTGACAACCTCGGATGCAGCGCCTGGGAAAGTTCTTTCCGTAAAGGAACAGGAAAAGGCCCAATGTCGAAAACCCGACCAGCACGAGACCCGCCACCGGGAACACCCTCACAGGGCCACCTGCAGCCGGGCCCAGGGAAGCAAATCCTCCCCGACGGGGATCCCTAGCTGAACGCCGGGTCGGTTCCAGCCGTGGAAATCGGTACCCGCCGTGGCGAAAAGCCCCATCGAATCGGCGAGCCTCAGGTATTGGTAAATTTCTTCAAAACGATGATGGCTGGAAAGGCATTCCAGGCCCCAGAGGCCCATTTCCCTGAGTTCCTCGAGTACCGCTTTCAGGGTTGGCTCCGGCAGCCCCATCTGCCCGGGATGAGCCAGTACCGGGACCCCCCCGCTCTGCCGGATCAGTTCGATACACTCTTTCGGTGAAAGGCGAACCCGGGGAATGTAGGCCGCAGCCCCGTCGGCCAGGTAGACGCGGAAAGCTCCGGCCATATCCTGCACGTACCCCTTCCGGATCAGGACCCTTGCGATATGGGGGCGTGCGACCACGTCTCCCTTCGCCTCTTCCTGGACCTCTTCCAGGGTCACGTCAATCCCCAGTTCCCTCAGGCGCGTGCAAATCGCCGCGTTGCGGTCCTTGCGGTGCTCGCGCAGCCGGGCAAGTCTCTCCTCCAGCGGCCCATTGCCGGGAGTGATATTGTATCCCAGGATATGAAGCGTGTACGGGGCTTCGGCCGAAAGTTCGATCCCGGGAAGCCCGCGGATCCCCGAATGGCTGCACGCCGAAAGGAACCTCGAAACTCCTTCCGTCGTGTCGTGGTCGGTCAGGCTGAGCACGGAAACTTTCCTGGCCTTCGCCGCACGGACGAGGGCTTCAGGGCTCAGGGTTCCATCGGAGCAAGTGCTATGGGTATGCAGGTCAATCAGGATCATGGAAGGATTATACCCTTGCTTCACCAGGGTTCGAAATGAAGGAGCACATTCCCGAGGGTAAGGATGCGGATTCCGTCTTCTTCCAGGACGGCCGCGCTGGCCGGATCACGACCCATCGGCAGGCTGGCGGACCCCGGATTCAGGAATCGTGTCTTTCCCTCGCGGATGAGAGACGCGACGTGGGTATGTCCCGTGATGACGACGTCGGCCCCGCAGGCCAGCCCTTTGCTCCGGATTTCGGAAAAATCGGTCCCGTGCCCCACCAGCAGAAGGCGGCCTTCCCACCAAAGGTAGAAAAACGGCTCGACCATCGGCCATTTCAGCAGTTCCTCGTCATCTTCCCCGTCACAGTTGCCCCGGGCGATAAGCACCGGCACCCGGGATGCGTTCATCGCCTCGGCCAGTGCCTTTTTCCCGCCCACCTGGCGAAGGGGCCGACTTCTCCAGGGCTTCAGGACGTCCCCGGCATGCACCACGAGATCGATCGGCCCCCAAACCCTCTTTGCCGATTCCCAACCTGCGAGGTCCCCGTGGGTATCCGCGATGATCCCCAAACGGCCAGTCATCGCCGGGTCTCCCTTCGAGCGATTCTCCTGATATCCTGCCAAAGGGCAAACGCCGCCTGCGCCGGGGAACTGCCCGTTCCCGAAAGGCAAATCTCCCCCAGGTTTTCCGTCAGGATCACGGCCCCGTTTGTCGGGCCGAAAAGGAGGGAGAGCGGATGGGACGGAGGCAGGAGTTCAGGCCCGACGGACAGGTCGATCCCTCCCGCCGTTTTCGTGATCCGGGCCAGAAGGCGGATTTTCCCTCCCGACCGCCGGGCTTCAGAAAGCATTGCCCGGGTCACTCCCCGGATCCCCTTGACGGGGAACGCCCCCAGTTCGGGGCAAGGCCGGTCCATGAGCGCCTTCGCGACGATCATCAGCTTTGCGGCCGTGTCCCAGCCATCGATATCGAGCGTGGGATCGGATTCGGCCATTCCCGAACGTTGTGCGTCCATTAGCGCCTGATCCAGGGAGGCTCCCTCCATGAGACAGTCAAGGACATAATTGCACGTCGCGCTCAGCGTCCCCTCGAACCCCAGGATCCGCGCGTCGACGAGAGAGCGGCGGGCGTAATCCAGGAACGGCGCACCGACGACGACCGTGCCATCGAACTGCCACGGGACGTTTGCTTGCCTTGAAAGCGTTTCGATCTCTTCGAACCGAAGGGCGACGACGGCCTTGTTCGTGGTCGCAACAGGCTTCTTTCTTTCAAGCGCAGCCCTGATGTGGGAAAAGCCCGGTTCCGATTCCATCGCTTTCAGGTTCCCGGAGGTACACTCCGCAAGAATATCGAACTCTCCTTCCTGGATCATCTCCATCGCGGACAATCCTTTCTTGCAGCCGGGAAGGGATAGGGCATCGACCCGGCAGGTCAGCTTTTCCGTTTCCAAGAGCCCGGAGACCGGGATCCCTTCGTCCTGCCAAATCGATCCCCTGCCTCGAGTAGCGACTCCGACCAAGAGGATCCGTTCGTTCGGATCCGAAAGTGTGTCGTACTTTTCGAGCAACCTGCAGAAATTCCTGCCGACATTTCCAAAACCTGGAAGGATCACCCGAACCGACATGAGAGCCGTCCTCCGTTTTCTTGAATCATTCACGGAATGATGCTACCGTGGATGATAGCATGAAAAAAAGCGGACCGGCCCCATTCCGCCGGGCCATTCCATCTTTTGCAAGGGGGTTTCACCGCAATGGAGAAGGAACGAACCGACCATTCCGAGGAGGTCGCAGATCTTTGCGCCCGGGTCGCGGCGCGCCTGATCGATTCGATCACGCGGACCGCCCAGATCGCTTCCAGTGCCACCCCGGAAATGAGGGAACTGATGCAACAGTGGATCGACTTGATCGGAAAGGAAATCCTGAACCGGGTCAACACCGGGGAAGAGATCGCAGTGGAAGAAATCGCGCGGTCGATCGGGATCACCCCTTCTTCCCTTTTATCGATTCTTCTCGCCCTGCAAAGGGGTGGACAGACCTCCATCACCCACGTCCGATGCATTCCCGGGAGCGGGCATAATGAAGATCTCTGTCATTGCATGATGGAAGATTGACGAAGAACAAACAGCAAAAAA
>AQRZ01000045.1 GCA_000402835.1 Synergistetes bacterium JGI 0000079-D21 | reverse complement strand
GTTGAATTTCGAGCTCAACCTGGTCCTCTACGGCCACAAGGAGACAGCCGCCCTGCTGGAAATCCAGGAGGGATACCTTGCCCTTTCCCGCCCCCTGGGAATCGAAGAGTGGAACCGCCTGCCGCTATTGCAGAAAAGTTTCCTGGGCATGACAAAACTCCTCAGTCCAATCCTGTAGGACCCCCCTTTTCAAAAGAGAATCCATCTGCTACTATCTGCCACTAGCAGTTAGTGGAGGGATGTGCATGGAGCGTAGCGAAAGACTCGGACAGATTTTCGCCCTTCTTGAGTCCGCAAAGGAACCCCTCAGCGGAGCGGAGCTGGCGGAACGCTTCGGGGTCAGCCGGCAGGCCATCGTGCAGGATATCTCCAGGCTTCGGGACTCGGGATGCCCCATCCGGGCCACGGCGGCCGGATATTCCCTGGATCGGCAGGGATGCGGGGTGAGAAGGCTCGTGGCGGTCAGGCACGGGCCCGAGGAAATCCGGGAAGAGTTGCTGACCATCGTTGGGATGGGAGGCCGGGTCATCGACGTGATCGTCGACCACCCGGTATACGGGGAACTGAAGGGAAATATCGATGTCCGGACTGCGGAAGAAGTACACCGGTTCGTGAACCTGCTTGAGAGTACGGGGAGGGGCACGCTTTCGTCTCTATCGGGAGGGTTCCACCTGCACACGATCGAGGCGGACAGCACGGAAACCCTGGATCGGATCGAAGCCGGCCTTGGGGAAAAAGGCTTACTGGGAAGGTGAGGAACAAAACCATGTCGAAAATGGAACGGATCTGGCTGTGGTTCGGCATCTTCGCTATCGCGGCGAATCTCGCCGTCCCCTTCGGCTTGATGAAGGAGTGGACGCGATTTTCGGGGGCGTTTTCGTTCTGGTGCATAACCGCACTGGCTGTCATCGGGGCTGGAGTTTACGTGATGTCCTGCTGGAATGAGAGGGGGAACTTCCCATGCCGCTGAGCTGGCTGAATGCCGGGATCCTGGCCTGGTTTCTCCTGGGAGCCGCGCTTTCCGCCAAGGCCCGCCGGGGCATGGGGCGGGGGGTGATCGACTATTTCCTCGCAAACCGGACGGTGGGCGGATTCGTGTCCGCCATGAGTTACAGCGCCACCACCTACAGCGCTTTCATGATGGTCGGGCTGGTTGGGCTGACCTACAAGGGAGGGATCGCGTCACTCGGATTCGAGCTGACCTACCTGTTGGGCACCGTCGTCCTCCTGGTCCTTTTCGCTCCGCGCTACTGGCTGGCAGGACGCCGGTACGGGCTGATGACCCCCTCGGAGCTTCTTAGCACACGCTACGGGTCGAAATGGGTCGGAGCGGTCGCTTCCCTGCTGTGCCTCGTGACGTTGGTCCCCTATGCATCCGTGCAGTTGATGGGAATGGGGTACCTGCTCGAGGGCGTGTCCGGTGGAGCCTTCCCCTTCTGGGCCGGGATGGCGGTCGCCGCGGCAATCACCGTCGTCTTCTCGATCTGGGCGGGGTTGCGCTCCGTTGCCCTCACCGACGCCCTGCAGGCCTCGATCATGCTGGTCGCCTGCTGCATCCTGGTGGCTTTCATCGGAACCTCCTTTTTCCCGGGGGGCTGGGGCAACGCCTTCTCCGCAAGGCCCGAACTGCTGAAGGTCACTTGGCCGTTCCCCATGTTTCTCGGGCTTACCCTGCCGTGGACCTTCTTTGCATTGACGAACCCCCAGGTGGTCCAGAGGCTCTACGCACCGAAGGACATCCGCAGCATCCGGGGAATGGTGGCGGGCTTTTCCGTGTTCGGGTTCATCTACACCGTCCTTTGCGTGCTTCTCGGGCTTTCCGCGGCTCTTCTCGTCCCCGGGCTCGAAAACCCTGACGGGGCCATGGCCGCCCTGCTGACGAAAGTCCCGAGGGGGCTGGCGCTCCTGGTCGTTCTCAGCATCTTCGCCGCTGCGGTCTCCACCCTGAACTCGATCATCCTGACGCTGAGCTCCATGTTCGGAAGGGATCTCGTCAGGGCCCTCACCCCGCTTTCGGAGGAAAAGGAGCTGGTTTGGGGCAAACTGCTGATCCCGGTCCTGACCCTGGCCTGCTATGCCTTCGCGAGCCTGAAGCTCGGCCTGATCGCGGTGCTTTCTTCGATGGCCTCCGCCGGGCTCATGGCCCAATTGCCGGTGATCCTGGGGGCATTTTTCTGGAAACGCGGAACGGCAGCCGGGGCCATCCTGGGGATGGCTTCCGGGGCTGTCCTAACCGGTGCCCTGTACATGACCAAAACGAATTTCCTGGGACAATGGCCGCCGGTCTGGGGGTTGCTGACGAGCGTCTCGGTTTTTGTGGCGGTCAGCCTGATGACCCGGCCGAATCCATCAGGGGCTGATTTTATCGACACGGTGGAGTCGGAAGTCAAGCGAACTTTCTGGCCCGCGAGAGAATCCTGAAAACAAAAGAGGGCCTTCCGGAGCGATCGGAAGGCCCTCTCCTTTTCCGGCGGAGCCCGCCGGGGCTATTCTCCGGCCAGCCCTTCCTGGAGCACCCCTAGGGCCTTCCCGAACTCGATGCGGTATCCGCACTTGACGCAGGCTCGCTCCACGGCTCCGACGGCCGAGACGAGCGTGTGCTTGTCGATGTTTCCCATGTGTCCCATTCGGAAGCCTTTCCCCTGGAAATCGCCCAGGCAGCCCGCCGACTGGACGCCCTCGTCCGCCAGGACGGTCCTGAAACGGGCGTCGTCGATTCCCGATCCTTCCGGGTAGAGGTATACCGAAAGCGTGGGGGCGGGAAAGGGCAAGGTATCCCTCCTGGATTTCCAGCAGGGCGGCTGTCTCCTTGTGGCCGTAGAGGACCAGGTTGAGCTCGAAATTCAACGCAAAGGACCGGATGTCGAAGTTGCTCGAACCGAAGAAGGCCAGGCGGTCATCAACCGTCATCGTCTTGGCATGCAGGATTCCTGGTTGATAAAGGAAAAGGTTCACTCCCATTTCGAGGATTCGCGGGAAATATGCCCGGGCCGCGCTGCCAACCAGCCACTGGTCCGCTTTCTCAGGAACGATCAGGTCGACCCTGGCTCCCTTGAGGACCGCCACTTCCATCGCCTGGAGAAGGCCATCGTCCGGGATCAGGTAGGGTGTCGTGATGACCACCCGCCTTCGGGCATCGAAAAGGGCGGATACAACCAGCCTTTGAAAATTCTCCGTCGCGTAGGCCGGCCCGCTCGGGACCGTTTGGAGCACCAGGCTACCCTGCGGACGCGCTCCGGCTTCGACCTTCCGCCCCGGGGGGATTTCTCCGGTTTCCACAAACCAGTCCTCCAGGAAGACGCCTTCCAACTGCAAGACGATGGGACCCTCCAGGCGCAGGGTAAGGTCATGCCAGGCCATTCCGTTTGCCTTACCCCCGTAGGTGGGGTCGGTGACATTGTGTGACCCCATGTACCCCACCTGGCCATCGATGATGGCCAGCTTCCGGTGATTTCGAAGGTCGTATCGGGCCGTTAACCGGTTCCTGCGAAACAGCCGCCCCAAGGGCAGGGCATCGACCACCTGCACGCCCGCCTCCCGCAGCGTCCCGGCCTGTTTCTTGAGGAAGGGCTTCGACCCTAGCGCGTCCACCAGGAGGCGGCATTCCACGCCCCTGTGCGCGGCCCGCTCCAGGGCCTCAAGAAGGGGGCGGGTCGCAGCGTCACGGACGAAAATGTAGTAGAGAAGGTCCACGTGATGCTTCGCCCGGTCGATGTCCGAAGCCAGGTTCTCGAAGAGTTCGGACGCGGATTCGAGGAAGGCCATCCTGTTTCCCGAAACGATCGGCCACTCCCCCAGCTTTTCCCCGAGTCGGGCAAACCGGACCGCGTGATCCGGCATCGAGTGCAGGTCGACGTGAAAATCTTTCCAAGGGGCCCGTTCTCGAATGCTCCGAAGGACCTGCATCGCTTTCTCGTGGCGGGCCTTGCGTTCCCTGGGGAGACGGGTAGAACCCAGGAGGAGATAGAGGAGAGCCCCGGGAAGAGGCCAGAAGAAGACGACGAGAAGCCAGGCCATGGCCGTCGCTGGACTGTGGCGGACGGGGAGGATTCCGAGAGCGGCAACCCGGATCAAAAACGAAAGGAAGTTGTGGAAGGCCAGCAGGACAGCTCCGAGGCTCATGAGCCTTTTGCCTCCTCCGGGGCGACATCGAAGTCGCAGATGAGAGGAAGGTGATCCGAAAACCGGACTTCGGGCACATCAAAACGACGGACTTTCACGTTCGGACCGACAAGGAGAAAGTCCAGGCGGAAGCGGGGCAATCGGCTCGGATACGTTTTCCGTGCCAGCGGATCTGCA
Source organism: Synergistetes bacterium JGI 0000079-D21 (assembly GCA_000402835.1). The sequence goes on along the minus strand of AQRZ01000045.1, from coordinate 27,358 downwards.
TCCCTCAACCCGGTCCTGGACAAAAAACCGCTCAGTTCGCCGCTGCCATGGAGCAGGTTGAAGTCTCCTCCCAACAGGACCGGTTTCCTGCTTTCCGTGGCGATCCCGGCAAGGATGTCGAGCTGGGCTTTCCGAGCCCCCACGCCGAGAGGAAGATGGACGAGGAGGAAGACGAAGTCTTCGAACTCCGCTTCCAGGAGAGTTTTCTTCATCCCCCTGGCCAGGTCGACCTTCCTTGTCCGTTTCACCGGGACCCTCGAAAGGATGGCGTTTCCCTGGGAACTCAGGATCGGCAGCTTCCTGAAGATCGAATCCCTTCCATACTTGCATGAAAAGAAATGGTCCAGTTCCAGATCCTCCGCCAGGCATCTCGCCTGGGACTCTCCCCCGTGCCGGTAGGACCCGCCGTCCACTTCCACGAGTCCCACGATGTCGGGGCTCATCCCGTCGATGAAAGAAGAAAGGCGTCTCAGGGAGGGTTCCGTCCTCCTGAAAAGCCCTGAAAACGGAAGGGGGAGATGGTAATCCCACCCCGTTCCGGTCCCGTACCGAATGTTGTAAAGGACGATTCTCAACGGTTTTCCTCCCGGGAATCACTGTTCGCCCTTCTGCCTGCCCCGCAGTGAAACGTAGCTTTCGGCGATTCAAGGGCAAACTGCCTTCCTAATTCTAGCGTAAGGAAAAACAAAAGTCCGGCGTTCCCTCGTGCAAGGGATACGCCGGACTTTCCTTCGCGGTTTTCTAGGCCATCGTGATGACGGTGCCCTCTCTCCCCTCGAGGGCTTCAACCGCCTTGTAGAGGGAGGTGATGATGGCCTTCCGGCCAGGGAAGGTGCGGGCGAACTTGATGGCCGCGAGGACCTTCGGCAGCATGCTCCCGGGGGCGAAATGGCCTTCCTCCATGTAGCGGATGGCTTCAGGCACAGTCATGTGATCGAGAATCTTCTGGTCCGGCTTCTTGAAATTCAGGCAGACCTTGTCGACTTCCGTAAGGATCAGGAGGATGTCCGCTTCGATGTCTTCCGCTAGACGCTCGGCGGCCAGGTCCTTGTCGATGACCGCGGCGACACCCGTGAGCGATCCGTCCATGTTCTCGATGACCGGGATCCCGCCTCCCCCGGCGGTGATCACGATCGTCGTGTCCCAAAGCCGCTTGATGGCGGAAAGTTCCACGATCTTCTTCGGCTCGGGGGACGGAACGACCCTCCTCCACCCCCTGCCTGCGTCCTCTTTCATGGTGTAGCCCTTCTCCGCCTCCAGCCGACGAGCTTCTTCCTCCGTGTAGAAGGGACCGATGGGCTTCGTGGGATTCTTGAACGCCGGGTCGTTGGGATCCACGATCACCTGCGTGGCGATCGTGACGACCGGAACGTTACGGTTGCGGTTCCGAAGGGCGTCCCGAAGCGCCTGCTGGATGTGGTACCCGATGTACCCCTGGCTCATCGCCCCGCAAACGTCAAACGGCATCGCCGGGGTCTGTTCGCTTTCCCTCGAAGCGATCTCCTGCCCCAGGACGATCCGGCCCACTTGGGGGCCGTTGCCGTGGACGATGGCCATCTCGTAGCCCCGGCAGCTGATTTCCGCCAGGTACCCTGCGGTTTTCTTCACGACTTCCAACTGGGCTTCCGCAGTCGGAGGGGTTCCGGACTCCTGCAGGGCGTTGCCTCCCAACGCGATGACGACCTTAGTGGCATTCATGATGTTCTCTCTCCTCTTCTTGAAAGATCCGTTGTCCGGAAAGGATTGTAAACCATACCATCGGATAAGTTCAATATCAGGCATAAAAAAACCGGGAGGACTCCCCTCCCGATTTTTGTGGGACCCTTTGCGGCCCCTTGCGATCATTGGCTTTCAATTGCTTGACAGGAAATATTCCACCGTGGTCACCACCCGGACCTTCTTGTGATCCGGTGAACCTTTGTCTCGGTCTTCGATCGTAAAAAGTCCCTGTGAAGCTCTCCGGATGCTTCCCACGCGTGCCCCGGAATCCCTGGCGAACTGCTCTGCAGCTTCCCTGGCGTTTTTCGTGGCCTCGGCGATCATCGCGGGCTTGATTTCGTTGAGTCCCGTGAAGAGGAACTCCGTGGAGCGCGCATAGTCCTGCTCGGCCAGCACGATGCCCCGGAGGACCAACTTGCCGGAATCTTCCATGGCCTTCTTGGCCGCCTTGACGTCCCCGGTCCGAAGAGTGACCGTCACGTTTGCGATGTAGCGGTAGTCCCGCTTCTGCCCGTCCCCGTAAGTTTGCGCCTTGAGGTCGGTGACCTGGGGCGGCATCTCCGAGATCTCCTCCGGCTTGAACCCGGCCGCCGCAAGGAAAGCTCTGACTTCGGCCTTGTGCGAGTCGACCACCTTCTGCAGTTCCACCAGGTCGTTTCCCGTGTCCCGGAAAGCGATCGGCCAGATCACGAGGTCCGATTCCACGTTTCTTTCCGCGAATCCCCGGACCGTCACGAAGCGTTCCGCGGACCGGGCTTCCTTCAGGGCCTCTCCGACAAAAAAACCGGCCATTCCCAGGCCCAGTCCTACAAGGGCTCCAAGTATTGCCGCTGCTGCCGTCAACCGGCTTTTCACGCTCGTTCCCCCTTTTCCGTTTCTTCGACGAGACATGGCACATCGACGATTCGACTTTCCTCGTTCAGTTTGAGCAAGGCTCCTGGAGCGATCTTCAAAGTCAGGCCTGGATCCCCCGAGCCCCCGTAGACGAAGTCGTAGGCGAAAAGGGCCCGGTCGACCAGCGTCGGGAGCCCGAGACCAAAAAGGGGAACTTCTCCGGGTTTCAGTCCGAACCGTTCACGGATTTCCCTTGTCGTCGCCATCCTCAGCCCGGGGATCCCCGTCTCCAGGGCCAACGCGGCGAAGTCGACTTTTCGGAGCATCCCGGAAACGATCAACAGCAGGGATCTTCCCTGCCCCCAAAGGATCAGGGCAGGAGCCGTGGCGCCCAGTTCGATTCCCCAGTAGGTCGCCCCTTCAGACGCGCTTTTGATCCGAACCCGGTTTTCAAGAAGTTCGAAGGGGAAGCCGCTGGAGTTGAGTGTTTCCTTCATTTTGGAAAGGCTTCCCATCTGCATCACGCGATTTCCTGGTTCGGCCGGGAAGCGGTACAGACCCCTTTTGCCAAGGGCCTTGACCCCGTTTCCGCCAGCTTTTCCCACAGGATTTCCAACGCGGCTTCAATGGTCGTGGTTGTCGGGGAAAAGGCCCGATCGACGACGAACACGGCCCGTCTCGACCCCAAGTCCAGCCCCGTCAGCCGACTGTCCCTGTGGTTCCAAAGCCAGGTACAGATCTTTTCCGAATCGGCGTAAACGACATGGCTCGGCAAGACATCTTCCTGCTCCTCGCTTCCCAGGGGGTAAAACGTTTCACCGCTTTTTCCGAAGCGGATCTCGATATCTCCCCTGATCTTGTCGAGGTCGAAGGCTCCCATGGGAAGGAGGGCCCTTATGGAGACGCAGTTGTAGAGGTCCACGACGCTGTTGACCGTCCAGAGGGATTTTTCCTTCAACACCCTCCTGAGCAGTGCCTCAAGGGAACTCCGGTACTTGCTCGGCTTGACCCCCATTGAGCTGAAAACCTGTCTCCAACCCGCCACGTCGGGAAGGGAAGCCAGCTTGTCCATGGAAAGCCCGATCGAGGCCAACTCTTCCGCCAGAGCTCCCTTCCACTGCTCGACCCTGGGGTCCAGGGGCTTCGGGAAGATCTCCGAAACGAGCCAGCCTGCCTGGATTTGCGGATACCTTTCGAGAATCGCCTTTTCAATGCTGAGACGCATTTTTTCCCCTCCAGTCGTCTTCTTACCCGTCAAGGACGGAATGCGGATTTCCGGAATGCGTCCTATGGAGTGTTCTTGCCGGCTCTTTTTACTGTGTCCGGAGAGGACGTTTCGGAGCCTTCAGCGGGAACTGGGGCGTAATAGGAAACCGGCTCCATGTGCAGGGAAATGTAGGTCCCGGATCCGAAATTCTCTCTCAGCAGATGCTCGACCTTTGCGGAAATGTCATGGGCTTCCACCAGTGACAGGGATTCGTCCATGAGGATGTGCACGTCGATCGCGATCACGGGGCCGATCTTCCTCGTCCGGAGCTTATGGGTGCCCCGGACTCCATCCACACTCATGATGAGGGTATGCAGCTCCATTTCCCTCTCCCCCGAAAGAGAAGCCTCCAGCAGTTCGTCCATGCACTCTTTCAGGATGGGAACGGCGGCCTTGATGATAAAGACGCTGACGATGACCGCCGCGAGGGGATCGAGGATCCGCGCCTTTTCCCCGAAGAACACTGCCCCGCCGATGCCCATCGTCGTCCCGATCGAGGAAAAGGCATCGGAACGGTGGTCCCAGGCTTTCGCGATGACGGCATTGCTGTCGAGCTTCCTTCCCCACGCGATCGTGTAGCGGTAAAGCCACTCCTTCGAAACGACCGAGATGATGGCCGCCACAAGGGCGATCATCCCGGGGCGCTCGATTTCCTGCCCAGTGAAGAAATGCCAGATGGCGTGCGTCCCTGACCAGAAAATGCCGACCCCCGCCGCGATCAGGGTGATTCCGCAGAGACCGGCGAGTAGGGCCTCGACCTTCCCGTGGCCGTAGTCGTGGGTGTCGTCCGCCGGTTTCCGGACGATCCTGAACCCGAGGATGACAACGATGTCGGTTGCGAGGTCCGTGAGAGAGTGGGTCGCGTCTGCGATCATGGCCGCGCTTCTGCCCATGAAGCCTGCCGCGTACTTGAAGAGGGTCAGAAGCGTGTTGATAAAGAGCCCGATCCACGTTACCCGCACTGCCTGCCCTTCCCGATCCACCCCAGCTCACCGCTCTTCATTTGAAATTTAAAGGCCATTATGAGCCCATCCCATTCGCTGTCAAGATATCGTCCGTCGGACCAGGCCCGCCGCCTGAAGGGTCCGTCCTGCCTGCAGGGAATACCCCTCAAAGAATTCGAGGCCCAGGGCAGAAGCCCGGGGCCTCGAATACATCCGCCAAGGGACCTAGAACGGCTGCCCTACGAAGAGGCGTTCCGCGATCGGTCGATCGGCCGCTGCCAGGTCGACCTTCCGGAGATCCGACGGCAACACCCACTGCAGCGCCTGGTGGGCATATTTCCGAAGTTCGCCTGACACCCACCTGCAGCGGTAGGCGTAGAGCTCTACGGAAGCGTAGTCGTAATCGAAACGGCTAAAGCAGAGGAAATCCTCGACCCGCACCTCTATTCCCAGTTCCTCGCGGATTTCCCGCGCCAGGCAGTCCTCGGGGGTTTCACCCGGCTCGATCTTGCCGCCGGGGAATTCCCATTTTCCTGCAAGGCGGTCGGTCCCCGCTGCGCAAGGAGGACCTTCCCGTCTCTTTCGATCACGGCAGCCGCAACCCTTGTAGGCCTTTGCCGCATGGCCGCTCGTCCCGGCTCCCTAGATCTCCACCGTGGTCCCGATGTTCTTCTGGGTCGCCTTTTCGAGGATCAGGCGGGCGGTCATCACGTCGTGGCTGGCGATTCCCATCAGGACGGCTCCCCGGCGCCCCTTCCGGGCAGGTTTGACGAGACCGGCACAGATTTGCCCCATGTCCGCCGTGATTTGTCCTTCTTTCGGATACCCTTGCTGGAAATAGACCCCGTGTTCCTGGGTCCAGAGGTACTGGTTCAGGTCATCGCACACGAAAATCCCCGCTTCGGACATGACGTCGGCGTCAAACGCGGAATCGTAGTCGACCGAAATCGCCAGCATCTCTTCCTTCAGCCATTCCGACCGGACGAACCGTTTCGGCTTGGCGACGATGGGGGTACAGGTCACGACGACGTCCGCGTCTTTTACCGTTTCCTGGACGCTCCCGCAGGGGACAACCTCTCGGCCTTTCAGGAAAGGCTCCACGAAATCCCGGTATTTTTTAAACTGTCCCGGGTAGTTGTCGTAGGCCTTGATCCTCTTTACCTTTGGCAGGGCTTCGAGAAGCGCAACCGTATTGGTCCGCCCCTGGACGCCCAGCCCGATGACCGCGATCGCCTCGGAATCCGGATCCGCCAGGTGCTTCGCACAGACCCCGCTGGCGGCTCCGGTGCGCCAGGCGGTGATCCAGTTCGCGTCCATGATGGCCTTTACGAAACCCGTCTGTGAGTCGTTCAGGACCATTATCCCCGTGATATAGGGCAACCCCGCTGCCTGGTTGATCGGGTAACCGGCAACCCACTTGATGCCGGCGGCATCCACGTCTCCGCCAAGCCAGCAGGGCATGGCATGGATAAAGCAATCCTGGCGAGGGTGAATGCCGATTTTCGCCGGCATCTCGATCTTTTTCTGCCCCTTGAGGACCCACCCCTCCTCCACCACCCGCATCACTTCGGAAACTGGGATTCCTAGCGATTCGACCTGTTCCTGTGACATGCAAAGCACCTTCATCTTCCGTTCCTCCTCGTCGGTAATTTGCCTTATTTTCGAATCACAGCAGTGTAATGATGTCGATATCTTTTCTCGCGAAAAGATCCTTTTCCGAAGCGAAGGCCTCGAATTCTTTCAGCTTTTGCCGCATCTTCTCGGGATGACTCATGAAAAATGCCGTCAACAGGGCATGGGTCAGGGCAAAGGCTCCTGCGCAAGGGTCGATGAACGTGATGAATTTCATCGGAGCTTCCAGGAGCACGTCGGAAAGGGGCGCCAGCGGGGACATGACGCTGTCGGTAATTCCGATTACGGGGATTTTCCTGCTTCGGCAGAGCCTCGCCAGGTCCTGCGTTCCGGAGGGATACCGCGGGAAACTGTAGATCACGGCAACCGCGTCCTTTCCCGCCGCCTGGATTTTTCCGTAGGCTTCGTGGTCAAAGCGCTTCAGGACATGAACGTTTTCCCGGAGAATGGACAGGAAATAGCCCAGGTATTCCGCGAGGCAGGAGTTCGCCAGAAGCCCCGCCACAAAGACCTCCCCGGGTTTTTCCAGGAGGGCAACGGCCCGCGAAACCGCTTCGTGCGAAAGTTTCTCCTTCATTTCCCTCAAGACGTGGAATTCGAGGGAGAGAACCTTTTGAAACAGGTCTTCCTCGCCGGATGCGGAATCGTCCAGGAACCGTTCCAGGGATTCATACTGCCGTTGAGTTTCCCTCTGCAAGGCTTTCTGGAATTCGGGGAAGCCCGCAAACCCCAGGCGGACGGCAAGGCGGATCACGGTCGGGTTGCTGACTCCCGCGGCCTGGGCCAACTTCACCGAATTCATGAAGGCCACCCTTCGCGGATTCGAATGAATGAAACGGGCCAACTTGAGCTGCTGCCGTGCAAGCCTCGGAGAGAGTTCGGCCAGTTGGGCCAGGATATCCCGGGTCGTTTCCGCCATCCTTTCGTCACCCCGGCTTTCGAAGAACTTTCTTCATATAGAATAATTATCGTAGATAAAATGTCAAATATTCCCTGGGAGATCGCCTGGAGGAGTCTATCGATGAATGGACCCATCCCGGGACAAGATGATCACACCCTCGCAAGGCTTTCCTGAGATCCAGGCTCCCGGGAAGGATCCTTTCCAGGTATTCCCAGAAAGCCCTGGAGTGATCGAGATGGCGGGTGTGGCACAACTCATGGCATAGGACATAATCGACGAGGCTGGGCGGAAGAAAGGCAAGCTTGGCGTTCAGGCTGACCGTCTTTTTCGCTGAACAGCTTCCCCAGAGGGTTTTCTGGATTTTTACCGTCATTTTTGCGTAAGGCAGGCCATGAAGCGCCGACAGTTCCTCGAGCCGGGAGCCGAGCCTTTTCCTGCAGCGTTTCACGAGCCATTTGCGCAAGCGAACAAGGGTTTCTTCGTCCTGCCAGGAGCCCTCCGCCGCAAGCAAGTGAGCATCCTCATCCACGTCCAGGTCCCCCGAACTTTCTCCGTTTCGCACAAACCGAATCTCCCAGCTTTCTCCGAATGCGGCGAGCTCGATCCGTCCTGGGCCGGGAGCCGCGAAGGAGGCCTCTTTCGGCCCTGCACGATGCTTCCGGATCCATTCCCGTTTTGTTTCAAGGATCTCCAGAATCCGGCTTTTCCTGAACCCGCGAGGAACAACCACGGTCAGAATTCCTTCTTTTGAGATGCGCAGCCTCACGTTCGACGAGCGGGGATTTTCCAGGATCTCGCAAGGGACGGGTTCTCCGCGACTCATTGATTCCATCCGCCTCCGATTCACTAAAACGTTCGAACCTGTTTCAAGGATTTCGGCTATCAAGGGTATAATCGATTTCCATTATTTCATCGGCGGTCATGCCTCCGGTTTTTCCAAAACGGTTGCATTCCTCTTTTTTCTTCCTATACTGTCAAATAAAAGATTCTTTTCGGCAATTTAAAAACCCGCTGAGAGAGGAGTGTTCCGCATGACCGCCGGGAAAGAACCGGTTAAGAAAGCGACCCGAGTTCGGCGCCCCCTGGAAGAGCGCCTGAAGGAAGCCCAGGAGAAGGCCCGGAAATTGAGGGCCAGGGCGAGGGAAAAAGAAACAAAGGCCATCCAGTATGTTTGTGCAGCTATTTTCAAGATCGCGGACTACGAAATTTCCGAATCGGTCATCGACGAATTGATCAAAAGCAAGGGGGCTGGCGCCGAGGCTATCGCCCGGGAAATCATCGCGAAGGCAAAAGTCTGATCGGTCACCGGAAAATCCTGAAGCCGGGAAAGGGGTTCCCTTTCCCGGCTTCAACCCTCCCGCTATCGCACCGACTCGAAGAGGGCCCGCAATTCCTCCCTGCCGGACTGACGGATGTTGAGGCTTCTCGGGACGGCTCCCATCGCATCGTCGAGCATCGCGTCGTTTACCTGGAAATCCGGAATGCCCAGCTCGCGAAGGTTTTTGGGAATTCCGATCTCTTCGAAGATCTCCGCCAGGTTTTCGATAACCCGTTTCGCTCCTGAAACGGCATTCTCCCTGCCCGTGTCAAGCCCGAGGGGAACGGCAAGCCTGGCGAGCTTTTCCGCGCATACCGGCAGGTTGAAACGAAGGACCGGCTCGAGGAACAGCCCGCAGCAGACGCCGTGAGGAACATGGTAAAACGCCCCCACGGGATGTGCGAGGGCATGCACGAGGCCAAGACCCGCGTTTGAAAAGGCGAGGCCGGCCATGCAGCTTCCCATGAGCATCGCGTGCAGCGCCGGTTGATCCCGTCCGTCTGCGACGACCTTCCGTACGTGAGATGCCAGGAGACGAACCGCTTCAAGGGCCAGTGCATCCGTAATCGCGGTCGACTTGCGGGACAGGTAAGCCTCGATCGCATGGACAAAAGCGTCGCTGCCCGTTGCAGCGGCAATTCTGGGAGGGATCCCTTCCAGCAGGGTCGCATCGAGAATGCCGATTTTCGGGAAAAGCGAAGGGCCCCGCAAGACCATCTTGACCTTTTCCTGCAAATCGCTGATGACCATGACCCCTGTCACTTCCGAGCCCGTGCCCGCAGTTGTCGGGATGGCAATTACCGGCACCACGGGGGCTTCGATCGGACCTTGCCGGAAAGCCCGGATCCCCTGTCCCGTCGAAACGACGACGGCGATCCCCTTTGCGGCATCCATGCAGCTGCCTCCCCCGAGCCCGATGACCGGGCCGCACTCCCTTTCCCGGTAGAACGCCGCTGCGGCTTCGACCGTTTCAACCGAAGGGTCGCTTTCGACCTTCGCGAAAACGGCATACCGGACCCCCGCCTCATCCAGGACACCGCAAACCCGGTCCAGGATCCCTGCTTTCTCGATCCCCGGATCCGTCACGATCAAGGGTGTTTCTCCGGCATCGATCAACCCAGGCAGTTCAGAAAGGGCCCCGGGCTTAAAAATGAGCCTCACGGGATTCTGAAAGGAACCGAACGGTACAGAATTGGGGAACATTTCCCTGGATCCCTCCTGTTCAATCCGATATTCTCCAAACGACATTTCCGCTGTTTCACCTGACCTTACCACAAAGCCTTCCTCAAGGCACTCGCAATTGATGACACCCGGTCGCCTTTTTCTACATTCTCCATGATACTATTAGGAATATGCACCACGTGAAGAGAAGAAAGGAGGAAGGCCCATGATTGTCCAATCCTTTTTTGTCAATGGGATTGCCCATTCGTCCTACCTCTTGGGGGGCTCCTCAACCTGCGCCATCGTTGACCCTCGGCGGGACATCGAAATCTATCTCAAGGCCGCGAAAGACCTGAACCTGAAAATCACCCACATCCTCCAGACCCACCTTCACGCGGATTTTGTATCCGGGCACATGGATCTCGCAAGGGCCACCGGGGCCTCGATCGTCATGCCCAAAGCAGCCAAAGCCGCCTTTGAACACATTCCCGTCTCCGAGGGAGACACGCTGAGCCTGGAGGACGTCCTGCTCGAAATCCTGGAAACACCGGGGCATACCCCCGAACACGTGACCTACGTAGCCCGTGACCTTGCCCGTGGAAGCGAGCCGGTGTCCATCTTCTGCGGCGACACCCTTTTCGTGGGAGATGTCGGGAGGCCGGACCTATTCCCCGGCAAAGCGGCAGAACTCGCCGGGCTCCTTTACGACAGCCTCCACGCCAAAATCCTGCCCCTCCCTGATTTCTGCGAGGTGTACCCCGCTCACGGGGCGGGATCGCTTTGCGGCCGATCCATGGGAGCCAAAAGGGAAAGCACCATCGGCTACGAAAGGCGTTTCAACGAAGCCCTCCGGATCATCAATCGGGACGCCTTCGTGATCGCCCTCACCTCGGGGATGCCCGCCGCACCGGACCATTTCGCCCGATGCAGCGAAATCAACCGAGAGGGACCGACGCTCGTCGATTCCCTGCCCTTCCCATCCCCCCTCGGACCCCGTGCTTTCTCGGAAAAAATGGCGTCTCCCGAGACACTCGTGCTGGACATCCGCGACTTCAGCGCTTTCGGGGGAAACCACGTCCCAGGATCGGTCAACTTGGACCTGGGTGGGAACTTTGCCACCTTCGCCGGTTGGGTCTTGCCGCCGGAGAAGGAGATCCTGCTTGTTTCCGACCGCCCGGAAGCCGCCGAGACCGCCGTCACCTGGCTCAGGAGGGTCGGCCTGGACCGTGTCACAGCGACGCTTGAGGGGTCGATTTTCGCCTGGGCCAAGGCAGGGTTGCCAACCGCCCATGTCCCCCAGGTTTCACCCTATGAGCTCCAGGATTTTGCCTCTTCAACCGGAACTTCGGTCACGATCCTCGACGTCCGGTCACCGTCGGAATTCGAAAGTTTCCATATCCCGGGATCGGTGAACATTCCCGCTCCCGAGCTGAGGCACCGCTTCGCAGAACTGGACCCTGGTTCCAGGATCGTCACGGTTTGCGGCACGGGTCATCGCTCCAGCCTGGCCGCAAGCCTCCTTCTTCAGCGAGGCTTCAAAAACGTCCACAACCTTGCGGGCGGCATGATGGGATATGCCGAGGCCGGCCTCGGTCCTTCCTGTCCTCTCTGCGTCTCGCCCCACGGTCCGCGCTTCATGGGGAAACGGACCGAAGAAGCACTTTCGGAAGATCGAGGGTGATTTCATGGACTGGCTCTTCATGCCGAGATGGCCGGCCATCGCGGTCGGGGTTGCGATCGGACTTTTGGAATGCGTGACCTTCCTGTTCCTGGACAAACCGATCGGGTGTTCGACTGCCTTTGCGCGGACGAGCGGCCTCATCGAAAAAGCCATTCGGGGTAGCGCAGCCGCGGGAAAACCCTACTACCGGCTTTTCCCCCCGGTGATCGACTGGGAACTGGTTTTCGTCGCGGGAATTCCCCTGGGAGCTTTTCTCTCTGCGGTTTCCAGCGGAACCTTTAAGATCGAATGGGTTCCCTCCCTGTGGGGTACCGTTTTCGGCCCCGGGATTTTGCCGCGACTTTCCACGGCTTTTGCCGGGGGCTTTCTCGTAGGACTCGGGGCCCGGTGGGCCGGCGGTTGCACGAGCGGGCACGGCATCAGCGGATGCCTGCAACTGGCGGTAAGCAGCTGGCTTGCTTCCGCGGCCTTCTTTACCGGCGGGATTCTAGCCGCCACCCTGCTTTTTTCCCTGGCCGGCGGATAGGAGGCGAAAGAAATGGAACGAATTCCTTTCCTGTTGCCTGAATCGGCGAAGAAACCGGCCGCTCTTTTCCTCGGCGTCGTCTTCGGTTTCCTCCTGCAGAAAGGAGGCGTAACCCGGTACGAAACCATCGTGGGGCAGCTCGTGATGGTCGATTTCACGGTCCTGAAGGTCATGCTGTCGGCCGTTTTGACGGGAATGCTGGGCATCCAGGTCCTCCTCCAGATCAACCTGGTAACCCTTCATCCCAGGCACGGATCGTTCGGATCCTCCGTCATCGGAGGACTCATCTTCGGCCTGGGTTTCGGCCTTTTGGGCTACTGCCCTGGAACCGCCGCGGGTGCCGCGGGGCAAGGTTCCCTGGACGCTCTTTTCGGCGGAGTCGGCGGAATGCTCCTGGGAACCGCATTCTACTCCGAAATCTACCACCAGATCGAGCCTACCGTGCTCCGTTGGGGATCGTTCGGGGACATCACCCTGCCCGAACTCCTCCGCGCTTCCAGGTGGAAGGTGGTGATCGCGGTCGCCGCCCTTCTCGCGGCAGTCCTTTCTGCCTTTTCCCTGACTGGCCTTTGAATGGAGGCCCGGCATGACGCGGGAAATCGCCCTGGCCTTCCTCGTCATGGCTTCCGCGATGGTCCTTTTCATCACGGAATGGCTGCGCTCGGACATCGTCGCCGTGCTGGTCATGCTGGCCCTGCCCTGGCTTGGCCTCCTCGAAGCAAAGCAGGCCTTTTCGGGTCTTTCAAGCAACGCCGTCCTGTCCATCATGGGCGTCATGATCATGAGCGCCGGGATCGAGTCCACGGGCCTGATGAGCAAGATCGCCCGCCCGATCGTTCAAAAGGCCGGTTCGAACGAAAAGCGCCTGATCGTTCTCGTCTCGGCGATCGTCGGCTCGATCTCCGCCTTCATGCAGAATATCGGTGCCGTGGCCCTTTTTCTCCCTGCTCTACTCGGAATTTCCAGGCAGACGAAAATTCCAGCTTCCCGGCTCCTCATTCCAATGGGGTTTTCCGCGATCCTCGGGGGTACGCTGACCCTCGTCGCGTCCGGCCCCATGATCATCCTGAACGATCTGCTCAGGCAGGGCGGCCTTGCCCCGCTCGGCCTCTTCAGCGTGACCCCCGTCGGGGGTGTCCTGCTGGCGAGCGGAATCCTGTATTTTCTCTTCTTCGGGAAATTCGTGCTTCCTGGAATGCCCACAAACCGGGAAACCGGTGAGGGAGAACGACTGATCGAGGAATGGGGACTCCCGACTGAAATCTTCCGTCTCGAAATTCCCCCGGGGTCTCCCCTTGCGGGGCAAACCCCGGAAGAGATCCGCCTTTGGCAGCGCTGGGGGTTGCACCTGCTTTTCGTGGAAGAGAAGGGGAAATCCATCTATGCCCCCTGGCGCAGGTTCCCCTTCAAGGAAGGACAAGTCCTGGGAGTCGCGGGAACGCAGGAAGGAAGCAGGGCCCTTTTGGAGGCATTCGGGCTGAAGAGGCTGAATCCCGGGGCAGGCCCCGAACAGGTGCTGTTGCTTGAAAACGCCTCTTTTGCCCAGTATGTCGTCCTGCCCCGCTCCCCGCTGGCGGGCAAAACCATCCGCCAGGTTCAACTCAGAAGGAATTTCGGGGTGGAACCGCTGGTCCTGCTATCAGGAGAAACCGTTTTCCGGGAAGATTTTTCCGACATCCCTCTGCGGCCGGGAGACGCGCTCGTGGTCTACGGCCCCTGGGACAACCTCCGAAGGCTGGGTAAGGAAGAAGGGGTGGCCCTCGTCACGCCCCTTTCGGGACACCCCGCCAGGGAGGCAAAGGCAATCCCTGCGGTTGCCTGCTTCCTTGGCTCAATCGGGCTGGCCGTTTCAGGATTTTCGCTCTCTCTATCCCTGCTGAGCGGTGCCCTGGCCATGGTGCTCCTCGGGGTCCTGTCAATGGATGAAGCCTACGGGGCCATCGATTGGAAAACCGTTTTTCTCCTTGCGGGCCTGATTCCCCTGGGGCTCGCGATGGACCACACAGGAGCCGCCAGGTTCCTCGCGGAGCGGCTGTCCCTTTTCCTGGCAGGAAAATCCTTGACGGTGATCCTTCTCGTGATCGCCCTGCTTTCCACCGTTTTCTCCCTTTTCATGTCCAACGTCGCTGCCACGGTCCTACTGGTTCCCTTTGCGATTCTCATCGGGAAAGAATCGGGAGTCGATCCCAGGGGGCTCGCGATGCTGGTGGCGATCTGCGCCGCGAACTCTTTCATCCTCCCCACGCACCAGGTGAACGCCCTTCTGATTTCACCCGGGGGATACAGAAACGCCGATTTCATCAAGGCAGGCGGATTCATGACCGTTCTTTTCACCTTTGTTGCCGTGGCCCTCGTTCGCCTGTTTTACCTTTGAACCCGAACCCGGGCTCCCTCCTCCAGGGCCAGGCCTGCGTCCCGTACCACTTCGTCGCCTTCGTCAAGCCCCTCCAGGACTTCCACCGAGCGCCGGTCCGATAGCCCGGTTCGGATCCCTACGGATTTGATTCGCCCCCTCTCGACCTTCAGCACGACCCGCTCTCCGCTTTCCGTCGTCCGAACCGATTCAACCGGGAGAAGAAGGACTCCAGGATGGCGTTCCGTCTCGATAGCGGCCCGGACTTCAAAGCCAGGCTTCAAGCGGGGGTTGTACGGAAGATCGATCCTGACTTTCACTCGCCTCTGAACCACACCGAGAGCCGAGAGTTTTTCAAAGGCCTGCGGATGGATCTTTGCAACCTTGCCTTCCAATACCTGGTTCCCGAGCACCGGGGCGGTTACCCTGACCCTTTGGCCGACTGTCACGTTTCCCATGGCATCGCCCAGGAGGTCCGAAACCACTTCCAGCCTGGCCTCCGGGGCCACCGTCACAACGAGGTCCCCAGGCTGGACAACCCCATCTTTCTCAGGGGGAAGCTCCAGGACGATCCCCTTGATGGGGCTTCTGACCACGAGTTCGGCCTGTTTTACCTGCAAGTCCAGAACCGTTCGTTTCAGTCCCGATTCCAGGGCCGCGGCGGAATCTTCCTCCGACTTATGCCTCTTGAGACCCTTTTCAAGCCTCTCAAGAGCCAAGGCGGCATCTTCCAGTTCCGAAAGGGAAATCGCCCCGGCTTCGTACAACCGCTTTTTCCTGCCGGCAATCCGGGCTGCGTCCGAGAGAAGCAAGCGGGTCGATTCGACAAGAGCTGCCGCTCCCCGTCGATCCCTTATCGCCTGTTCGAGAAGAGTTCGGGTCTCCTGAATGCGGACATCGAGGTCCGGGTTTTTCATCCGTACCAGGATCGTCCCGGGGCAGACAGAATCCCCCTCCTCGACGGGAACATCCACGACTCGGGCCAATTGGGTCGCGTAAATCCTGCGGTCTCCCGGCACCTCTACGACGCCGTCTTCCTCCACCGTTCGAACGAGGTCTCCACGGGCGATCCTGACCGTTTCGACAACCTGGCCCCTCAGAAAGACGAACCAGAGCGTTGCGGCGATCACCCCGAAGCCCAGGATCCCAAAAAGGATCTTCCTCATCAACGGTCTCCTCCCTCAATCCCTGGCCTTGACGGTTTCCGCAAAGTCCAGCCGTTCCAGGCTGCGAATGCCGAGGAAGAAGGCCAGGGCCGCAAAGGCGACCCCCCCGGCAGCAGAAAGGATGTAAGTCCTCGGGAAAACCACCGCGACGAAACTGAAAAGGTCCGTGCTGACCGCCCGAGCATACGCCTCGGACAGGAGCTTTCCGAACGGCAGCCCGGCAAGCGTTCCCGCGACAAGGAGAAAAAGGTTTTCCTTCAGCAGGAATAGCGCGACCTCCTCACTTGAGAACCCCATGGCCCGCAGGCTGGCCAAGTCTCTTCGCCGTTCGGAGAAGGCCAGGGCGGAGGCGTTGAAAATGATCGCCAGTCCCAGGAGGCTGGAAAAAGCCACGAGGATGGCGATCGAAAGGTTCATGTAAGCGAGATTTTTCTCCAGGTACTCTCTCTCCTTCTGGCGGCTAAGGACAGAAGAAACGTTGATCATCCCGGCCATCGCCCTTTCTGCCTCCTGGCTCCGGCCCCGCTCGGTCTTGATCGCTGCGCCCGTTACAAGTCCCTTCTCCTGGAGGATCGAGTTCAGGGTTTCAAGATCCAGGTACGAAACCCCTCCGACCGATTTGCGGCTAAGGCCCGCCACGGCAACCGTGCCTTTTCTCGAGGGACCTTTCCCGAGAAGCGTTTCCACCTCAAGGAAGTCCCCCGGCCTTGCCCCAAGCTTGCGCGCGGAATTCCAATCCAGAAGCAGACCCGAGACCGGCAGTCCTCTTGGGCGATTCCCCTCGTCGCTCATCCCCAAAAGGGATTGACCGGGGTCGATCCCCACCACAACCGTCTCTTCCCGGCGCCCCCTGAGCATCAAGCGAACCGGCAGCTCGAACAGGGGTTCCACGCGGATGACTCCGGGCAAACGCTCAAGGTTCAGCAACTCCGCGTTTCTGACGGGGGAAGGGAACCGGGCAAGCAGATCGTACCGGAGTTCCCGGTTGAAATGCCGATCAAAAAGAGATTCCACCGAGTCCCGGGTAAAGAGGGAAACCACCAGCATTCCGATCGAAACGAGGACACCGAGAAACGTTACCGCAGACCGGAAACGGTTGCGAAAGATCGATCGCAGGCTCATCTTGGACGCCAGGTCAAGGCGGCCCCAGAGGAAATGCCAATTCTCAAGGAAAAGCTTCACCGCCCCTCGGGGAGGCGGCAACCTCATGGCCTCCGCCGGGCGAACCCCCAGGATGGATCTTGCCCCCGCGAAGCCCGCCAAGCAGCCCAGCGTAAGGCTCAGGGCCAACCCAAGGCCGGCGGAACGGGGGTTGAAAGCCGCATCCAGGCGAGGCAGGTTGAAATAGGTCGCGTAAAGGCGCGTGAAAACCCGCGCCAGGCCGTATCCCGCCAGGATTCCGGCTACCCCTCCCATTCCGGAGGAGGCCAGGCTGTAGCCACCGTACAGGAGCATCAGCCTCCCGTTGTCGTATCCCAGGGCTTTCATCAGTCCGATCTGTGTCCTTGCCGCCTTCACCAAACGGCTCAGAAATACCGTTTGCATCAGGGCAGCCAAACCCAGGAAAAATGCCGGGAGGAAGGTTGCCGCGACCCGAAGCTGTTCCAGTTCGCCCCGGAGGATCGCCTCGCTGACCTGGTCCCTCTGCGGGTAATCCGCCAGGTTCCCGTAGGGCTCAAGGATCGTTCGGATTTCCTTCCGGACCCGATCCGGATCGGAGCCCGGCACGAGCCGCACCAGGATTTGGTTCACCGACCCTTCGAAATCGAGGACCTGCTGGGCCTGTTTCAAGGAAATCATCGCGGCCCCAAACCCGGACGGGTCTTCGAAAACGGACGCGGCGTTCTTGATGGCGTAGACGAACTCGGGGCTTGCGGCAATCCCGACAACCTCCATGGGTTTTTCCTTCCCTTCCGCGGCGACGGACACCGTGCTTCCCGGGCGGAATTCGTTGGCTTTCGCAAACTGGGAGCTAAGGAGGATTTCCAGGGCTCCCCCTTCGGGATTTTTCTCGAAAAGCCGCCCCTGCTGCACAAGGATACGGTTCAGTTCGTTTTCCATCGGAAGCTTGAAACCGGTAAGACGAAGCGTTGCCCGCGTGCCGTCCTGCCGGAAGAGAGAAACGTCCTTCTGGATCCGACCGCTGGCACGGCTGACGCCGTTTACGGCCGAAACTTTTTCGACCACCCCCTCCGGGGCCCGAACGACATGGAAAAACAGGTCTGCGAAGTCGGTCTGCCGATAGAAGTTTTCCCTGGACCGCATGAGGTTGTCCGACACCGCAGCCATGGAGACAAAAACAGACAAGCCGACTGCGACGACGGCAACGACACCGAAAAAGGGCCCCCGCGTGGAGCCGATCGTGCGAAAGAGCTTGTTTAGAAGAGGCGACTTCACCATTCGATTTCTCCCGGCGAAACCGGCGAGGGGTTTTCCGAACAGCTCGTGATCCGCCCGCTGCTCATTCGGGCGATCCGTTTAGCCATCCCCCCGATGGCCGCGTTGTGCGAGACGATCACCACAGTCGTCCCGTAGATCCGGTTCACTCTTTCCAGAAGTTCGAGGATCCGCCTTCCCGTGGAACAGTCCAGGGACCCGGTCGGTTCGTCACACAGGAGCAGCCTGGGATTCTTGACCACGGCCCGGGCGATGGCGACCCGCTGCTGTTCCCCTCCGCTCAGCTGGGAAGGGAAATGCTGCATCCGGTCGGCCATGCCGACTTCTTCCAGGACCGCTTCAGGCGAAAGCGGCTTCCTGGAAAGGTGGGCACCCAGCGTCACGTTCTCCAGTGCCGTCAGGTCGGGAATCAAGTTGGAAAACTGGAACACGAAACCGACGACGTCCCTTCGGTATGCCGTCAAGCGCTTTTCGTCCGCCTTTTCGAGGCTCTCCCCGTCGAACAGGATCCTGCCCTGGGTGGGGACATCCATTCCGCCGATGAGATTCAGAAGGGTGGTTTTGCCCGACCCGCTGGGCCCCAGGATGACCAACAATTCCCCTTCGGCAATCTCCAGCGAGGTTTCCTGGAGAGCCGTCACCTGGACCTGCCCCATCGAATAGGTTTTCGTCACTCGTTCCAGCTTCCAAAGGGGTTCCCGTCCCATCACGAGGCTTCCCCCGTTCCCGGCGAAATTCGCACCGCCCGATGGCTCCCTGGGAGGGTCAGTAAAATTATATCACGCTGAACTCATGAAGCCGCGGGTACACCAGAAAAGGGACCTCGGCATTGCGCCGCGATCCCCTGGAAGAACAATCCCGCCGAGTTGTCAGGAAACCGCGCTTCGCTCTTTCGGGAACCGTTCGTACTCCCGACTCTCGATGATCTCCTTCAGTGCCCGGGCCACTTCCCAAACTTCGGAAAAAGTATTGTAGAGGGCAACCGGAGCCACGCGGATAACGCTTGGGGGCCTGAAATCCGGGACGATTCCCCGGGCTTTCAAAGCACAGCAGATCCTCCAGGCTTCAGCCGCATGCTCGATAGCAAGGTGGCCGCCGCGCCTCCCATGCTCCCTTGGGGTGGCGACGGAATAGCCGTAGGGCTGACCCGAGAGGAAGCCATCCACCAGCTCGATCAGGAAATCGGTCAATTGCAAAGATTTTTCCCGGATCCGGTCGATGCCCGCCTCCTCCTGGATCTTCAAAGCCGCCTCCAGCGTAGCCGCCGAAAGGACGGAAGGCGTTCCGAGCTGCCACCCGCCCGCGGATTTCGCATGCTCGAAATCGATCTTCATGTCGAACTGCCGGTCTTTCACGTAGCCGAACCACCCCGCCAAGCCGGGTTCCCTCCCGAAATGCCGCTCGTTCAGGAAAAGGAAGGCCGGGCTTCCTGGACCCCCATTCAGGTGCTTGTAACTGCACCAGAATGCGAAATCCACGTCCCACTCGTGCAGGCGGTGAGGGACGGATCCCGCCGAGTGGGCACAGTCGAAACCGATGAAAATCCCTTTTTCGTGGGCCGCCCGGGTCAGCCTTTCCATGTCCAGAAGCTGCCCGCTTCGATAGAGGACGGACGGAAGGAGGGCCACGGAAACGGTGTCA
Source organism: Synergistetes bacterium JGI 0000079-D21 (assembly GCA_000402835.1). The sequence continues at coordinate 7,818 of AQRZ01000045.1, read as the reverse complement.
TCCATCAGGCCGATGAGGTCCGATTCTTCAAGGGTGCTGCCGTCTCTCGACCGGGCAAGAACCAGGTCTTCCGCAGGATCTCCCCCCTTCAGGCGGATTTCGCTCTCAAGGGCGTAGAGGTCAGAAGGGAAATTGAGTTCGTCCGCAAGGATCTTTCTCCGCTTCCCCTCGGGCTGGTAGAAGGTGAGGACAAGGCTGTGGAGGTTGGAGGTCGTGGAACCCGACATCACGACTTCTTCCGGCAATGCCCCGACAAGGGGAGCCATCCTGCGCCCCATCTCTTCCGGCAGGGTGAACCAGGGAATCCTGCCTTCGAGCCAGCCGTCGATATTCAGGGTTTTCCATTCATCCAGGACGCGAAGGACTCCCTCGATGGATTCCCGCGGGGGAAGCCCCAGCGAATTGCCGTCCATGTAGATCCGCCCCTGCGGGATCACAAACCGTTCCCTGAACGTCCTCAAGGAATCCCTTGCATCCAGGAATTCCGCTTTCGCCCTCATTTCTTCAAATTTCCCCATCTCCGTCATACCCCCCTTTTCCGTCCCTGTCTGCGTTTTCCGCCATCCGCACCAAAAGCCGGAGCGCCCATTCCTTTTCCTCCGGGGTGAACCCCTTCACGAGGCGGTTGTTCCAGGCTTCAAGCTCCTCCAGCAGCTTCGGAATCGATTCGCGGGCCTTTTCCCCGAGGTAGACGCGAAAAGCCCGTCCGTCCCTTTCGTCCCGTTCCCTTCGTACCCATCCCTCTTTCTCAAGGCGCTGGACCGCCCGGGTAACCGTGCCCTCGTCGAAGGCCAATTCCACGGCAAGCTGATGCTGTGTCAGGCCCTCCTGCCGCGACAGCAGGGCGAGGTAGAGGTAGAGCCCCTTGCCGAGCCCCATCGGTTCAAAAACCCTGTCGAGGTGGACACGGCTCCGCCGGAAAAGGGTAGCGATCCATCTTCCCAACGACCGTTCCTGGCGATCCATTTGACCCCCTCCGTCCATTTAGTTGCGGATGCAACCTTATGGAAAATTATAGGGCTCGTGCACCTTGCACGCAAGAGGCCGCTGCTCCCACCTTTCAAAGGGGATCAGCGGCCGCAGGAACGGGAAGGGGCGTTCGCCTAGTGGGTCAAGCGGATCAGGGAGTTCGCGACAGGGTGTCCTGCCTCGAGGATCTCGAACGCGACCAAAGCCGCCATGCGGGCAGCCTCCCCGCAAACCTGGGGGCAGGCGAACTCCATCGTTTCCATCAGGGTGTGCATTTCGTCCCGCTCTTCCTGGCGGGTCAGATCGTATTCCTTCCCATAGAGGTTTTTCTGGATCTGCCTGCAAAGGACCGTCCCGAACCTTTCTTCAAAAACCCGGTAAAGCTTGTCGCAATACCCCAATCCCCTGACGGCCTGTTCTTTCATTTCCAGGTCGTCTCGCCCCGCAAGCAGCCCGATAAACAAGAGCGCGCCGCTCAGGGCCCCACACATGTGCCCCCGGCGGACTCCTCCCCCGGCGAAGGCCGTTGAGGCTCGCAGGAGGTCGGGGTCGTGGATGCCGAAGGATCGCATCAGGGCCGCCAGTGTGCCCTGACTGCAAAGGTGATAGCGGCTTTCGTTCCGGCAGGCTTCCTCGGCGGCTCTTTTCAGGACCGCTTCCTTCTCGTACTCCATTCGGGCACAAACCTCCTTCGGAATCGCGATGTCCGTCCCTTGAGGACGGTTTCCCGTCGTTACCGAATCCTTATTTGCGAAGAATCAGCAGGGATCCCAAAACAAGGAAAAGGACTCCCGCCAGGCGGGGAAAATCCACGGGAAGTTCCCGGAAACCAAACGCCCCCATCGAATCCAGAGCCAGGCCCGCCGCCAGTTGCGCCGCGATCGCCGCGGCCATGGCCGCCGTGGTGCCGATTCTGGGAACGGCAAGAACGAGGCAGGTGACGTAGAAGGCACCCATTACCCCCCCCGAGGACCTCCCAAGGGGCAGCCTCCGAGATGCCCCTCAGGTTTCCCCTTCCGAACAGGAGGACCACCGCCGCAAGGCACAAAGCCCCAACGGCAAAGGAAACGAAGGCGCTTTCCAGGATCCCGACCTTCTGGGCCAGCCGGGCGTTGATGCCGGGCTGCAGGGCCGAGACAGCTCCCGCCATGACCATCAGCAGAAAGATCCAGATCCGGGACACGGCATCCCCTCCTCGGTCTGTTCAATCGATTTCCCCGCGGAACGAGACGAGACCCGCAGCACGGGTGATTGGCTTCTCTGTACGAAAGCCTACATGTACCCTTCGTATTTTGTCGGCACCAGGGCGGAGTGTACGTACTTGATCATGGTGATGAAATCGAAGACCGGCCGGCCCGTCGCTGCGTGTACTGCCGCCGCGTAGGGAGGCAGGTCGCTGCATTCCAGCACGATAGCCGCGACTTCCGGGTGCTCCCGGACCATCCTCTCGGCGACGCTCACCACTTCCTTTTCGATCAGGTCTGAATCCAGGGTCCCTTTTTCCTCGAGGATACTCGTACGAAATTCCTCCTGGTCTTCCATCCCGTAAACGACGATCGGCATCTCCTTCGTGATCCCGACGTTCTCGAAATGTTCATCGGTCAGAACAGCGGCATTGGCCGAGATGATCCCGACCTTTTGCTTCGAGGTCAGCGTCCTGCAGATGAAGGGGACCTGCAGGAGGCTCGAGAGAAAAACCGGGACATCGACGGATTCTGCAACTTGTTTCTGGAAAAGCGCCATGAACCCGCAAGCCCCGGTGATCGCCCGCACTCCCTCCGCCTCCAGCTCCCTGGCTCCCTCGATAAAGGGCTTGAGCAGTTCGGGATCCCTTTCGTTCAGGAGCCGCTCGATCGAAGATCCCCGGATCTCCTTGTAGCGGACGGGGAATGGATAGGTGGTGGCGTTGCCAACATTGCCGGGAACACAGGGATAGGCTGCGTCCAGGATGAGGATCCCGATGGCCTCCCCGTCCCAGGACCGCTTCTTGCTCTTGATCCGGTAAATCGCCATTTGTATCGTCCTCCCAGATGGTTTTCAAAAGGGTTTGGCCTAAAAGAGCCTCGTCCGTTCCCACGGCCGTTCCGCTGCCTTCCGACCGCAGGCCGACCTCCGACTCGTGCCGCTTCCTTCCTGCCGCAGCTTTCGCAGAAAAAGGCGGCGGGAAACACGCGGCCGCAAACAGGATCCCCCTGGTTCCCAATCCCGCAGCCGCTAGTTGAACTCGGAGAGCTTCCGGACAAGGGTTCCCGCGGGCATGGAGGAAATTCTCCCCGCCGCCAGAAAGACGCCATCCATGTAGATCTCGCTCGTGAAATCCGAGATCGTGATCCGGATGATCTCATCCTTTCTCCCCAGGACGACCTCGTGTTCCGAGAACGGAGCCGGATAGGGCAGGCGTTCGGAATGGACCGGGATACCCGCGATTTTTCCTCCAAGAACCCCTTCGTACACTTCCCGGCTTTCAACGGGTCCTTCGGGTCCTTCCGAAACCGCCTGGGCCAGCATGGCCGCAGTCCCGCTCGGCGCATTGGCCATGGCCGGATGGTGGCGATCGGAGATGGTAACGTATGGGAAATACGGCCGAACCCTGGACAGGAAGTCCATCACCAGGTTGATTCCAAGGCCATAGTTGGAAATGATCGCCCAACGGAGCCCCCTTTCCGAAACAAGTGTTTCCACTCTCAGGAAATCCTCCGCCGAAAGGCCGGTCGTTCCGATTACAGCGTCGAGAGCCAGGTCCGCGTACACCTCCAGGTTCGCCATCAGAATGGCGGCACTCGTGAAATCGATGACCAGGTCGGCCTTGCTTTCTTCGAGCCCCTCGCGCAGGGTCCGCGAAGCCCTTAGGCCTATGGGCGGCAGTCCTGCCAGAGCACCCAGGTCCTCTGCGCACTCCCTGCAAAATCCTCCCGCCAGCTCGAACCCGTCCCGTTCGATGACATTCCGCACCACCAACCGCCCCACGTTGCCGGAAGCCCCTGAAACGAAAACCCTTCTCAAGAGAACTCACCTCTGTCGGAAAAGGTCCGTTTCTTTCTATCATAGTCAAGAAAAGCCCATGGAGAAAGCAAAAGGGCCGAGGGGGAATGTCCTTCCCCCGGCCCTTCGTGGGGTTTTGTCCTGATCCCTATTCTTCCCCGTCCTTGGCCATGGCGATGTGTCGCAGGCACCAGATCAGCCCTCCAAGAACGACGACCATCACGACTGCCATGTTAAACATCCACATGAAGATCTCTCCTTCCATCCCGGCCTGGCTACACTTCCAGGCGGTGGGTCATCCTGTCGGCAAGCCAGTTGTTTAGGAGGATGCAGACCACCGCAGCGATGGCCCACTGCCAGTACATCGTTCCAACCGTAAACGTGTACTTGCTGATGGGAAGCCACTTGTACCACTCGCCCGGATACCAGGTGATGGCCTGCCAGGTCCACCATCCGAAGATGATCGCGAACCACACGGGGAAAAACCGAATTGCGGCGAACATCCAGTAATGCTTCATCTGCGTGTAGGGTTCGATGTGCTCGTCCCAGATCTTCCTCACGCCGATCTTCATGGCACCCAGCCCCATCAAAAGCCCGGCGAGCAGCAGCCCTATCCCCCAGACCCAGTCCTGGTTGTCCAGGAAGGTCATGTTCATGGCCGAGGGAAGCCCCAGCAGCAGAGTGGTGATTCCGATGCCCCACGTCGCTTTTTTCCGGTCCCAGCCCGCGTCTTCCAGGATACGGGCGCCCATTTCGATCATGGCGATCTCGGAACTGAGAGCTGCCAGGACCAGAGCGAGGAAAAAGGCGATGGCCATGATCGCTCCCCCTGGAATTTCCGAGAAGAGTTTCGTCATGTGGATGAAGGCCAGCCCCGTGTTGCCGGATTTCACCGCCGCCATGGGATCGGGCGAGTAGGCGAAGATGGTGGGGATGACGCACATCCCGGCGAGGAATCCCGCCGAGGTATCCGCGAAGCAGGTCGTCGTCGCCGTGAGCATGATGTCCTCGCTCTTCTTGACGTAAACGAAATACGTCAAAAAGAGCCCCCAACCGGCCCCGGTGGACCAGGCCACCTGGGTGAAGGCTTCAAGATACGTCTTTGGGTTCAGGAAGTCCGACGCGCGTGCGGTGAAGTAGAACTCGTAGCCTTTGACTGCACCGGGCAGGAATGCAGCCCGGATCGCCAGGAAAACAAGAAGGATGAAAATACCGGGAACCATGACCTTGCAGGCCTTTTCCAGGCCTCCGGCCACACCCTTGGAAGTGATGAACATGCAGATGGCCACGACCAGCGCAAACAGGAGACTCTGCTGCATCCCGTTGGCCGCAAAAGCCTTCCACAGGGCCTCGGTGTCCAACCCGGGCCTGAACACCCCCATCACGGCATATGCAAGGTAGCGCATGCACCATCCCACGACCACACCGTAATAGAAAACGATGCCCAACACGATAACGGCCATCAAGGCTCCGGCCCAGGTCCACCCGCGTCCGCACATGTGCTTGAATGAACCGATGATGCCCATGCGGGAAACCTTCCCCCAAACGCCTTCGGCAGCCATCAGGGGAATCGCCCAAAGGAAAAGCGCCAAAACGTAGGCAAAGAAGAAGGCTGCCCCTCCGTTCGCTGCCGAAACCCTCGGGAACCGCCAGATGTTCCCCGTCCCGACCGCCATCCCGATCGATGCCAGGATCAATCCCCATCGGCTGGTCCACATGTTGCCCTCAAGCTTCTTTCCCATGCTCATCCTCCTCTCGGCTCTGTTTCCTTTCCTTGCTCAAACCGCTCGCTTGGGCCCTTTCCTCCTTCCTGGACTTCCCTCTCATCCCGCCGGATTTCTTTGTGCTGCGCACACCGCCTCTCTCCCCGGGGGAATCCGTTCATTTCCTAGATTTTTTCAGCACTGTTGTCATGCTAGTTTAGTCCTTTCACCAAGGCAAGTAGCCCTATGGTTATTCTTTAACAATAAAACATACTTATTGTTATTTGTTTAATCTTATTAAAAACCCGATGTTTTTGACAAAACTCATTACTTGGGTTTAGGGAGTTCTTTAATAAATATCATGGGTTTAGCCTTTTGGCTGCGGAAGAATCGGGCTTGCCTTTCATCCATAAACTTGGGCCCACAGCGATTCAAGACTGGGCGATTTGATCGAAACCATCCGGCAGGTTATGCTGTTTTTTAGCCATACAACTTTCGAACGGGGGAGTGCGTCGGCGATGAAGGCAATCCTTTTCGATCCATGCTCCGGGGCGGCAGGCGACATGATCCTCGCCAGCCTGTTCGACCTGGGAGCCGACCAGAAGAGCATCATCCAAGCCGTGGAATCGGCAGCCGACGTTTCGGTGACCGTGAACACGGTTACCAAGAGCGGAATCCGCGCCCTTAAGGTCCGGGTCCAGGTTCGCCAGGAGACGCGACCGCGCTCCTTCTTCGAGTTGATGGATAGGATCGCGGGAATCCCCCTGCCGGAACGGGTAAGAAAGGATGTCGCCGGCGTGTTCGGGATCCTTGCCGAAGCGGAGTCGACGGCCCACGGGGAACCGCTGGAGCGATTGCACTTTCACGAGGTAGGACAGGATGATGCCGTCGCCGACGTGGTCGGATCCTGCCTGGCTTTCGCGGACCTGGCCCCGGACGCCGTTCTCTGCACCCCCATAAACGTCGGAGGGGGGCAGGTCCGTTCGGCACACGGAACCATTCCAGTCCCTTCTCCAGCCACGCTCCGGATTCTCACGCGGTTCGGCCTTCCCTTCCACGGAGGCGGTACGCGGGAACTCCTGACTCCGACGGGAGCCGCCATTCTCGCCCATTTCGCCCGGCCTACCGAGGGATTTCCCCTGGGAAAATCCCTTTCAGCAGGTTACGGGGCGGGCGAAGCCGAAACGGAACAGCCGAACGTCCTGCGCGCCGTGCTCATGGAGCTTCCGGCCGAGTGCAGGAGTGACCGGGTCGACATCCTCGAAACCAACCTCGATGACGTTTCCGGCCAAATCCTCGGTCATCTCTTCGAACGCCTGTCCGAAATGGGAGCCAGGGACGTCAGCATTTCGCCCCTCACGATGAAAAAGGGAAGGCCCGGGCACCTTCTCCGGGTACTGGCAGATCCGGAGAAAAGCAGGGATCTCGCCCTCGAGGTCATGAGGCAGACCGGAACCCTGGGGATCCGAGTCCTGCCTTCAGTGCAGCGGTTCGTCGCAGAAAGGTCGTTCGAAACCGTTTGCCTGCCCCTGCCCATGGGAAAAGAAGCCGAGATCAGGATCAAGAAGGCCTTCGATCCCGAAGGAAAGGTCCTGAACCTGTCGGCCGAATTCGAGGATTGCAGGGCCCTCGCAGAGAAGACCGGTCTCCCCTTGAAGGAAATTCTCCGGAGGGCCGAAGAACAAGCCTGGCGGACATTAAAGGAATGATGAAGGGGCGTTGCCGGCAAACGGCACCGCCCCTTATCGTTTCGGGAGATCGTCCGGTTCTGCTATTCCTTGGCGATGTCGCAGGTCGCGAGAACGCCGAGCTTGACGGGCTTGACGGGAGGCCGGAAGGTCCCGGGATCCACCTGGGCCATGGGGATTCCTTTTGCCCTGGAGATCTCCCGCATGATGATCTCCCGGCAGCCGCGCCCCTGGCAGGGGCCCATCCCCACCCGCAGNAGGCGCTTCAGCTCGTCGAAGGTGTCGTACCCCTTCGCGATCCACTCCCGNACTTCNCCCATGGTCACTTCCTCGCANCGGCAGACGATGATGTCCTTCGTCTTGTCTTCCATGGCTACTTCACCACCCTGATGGCCCGGATGTCCATCACCAGCGTCTTCGGCACCGCCACGTGGACAACCTTCGTCTTGTCCTTCCACGGCTCCATCACCCGCACG
>AQRZ01000044.1 GCA_000402835.1 Synergistetes bacterium JGI 0000079-D21 | reverse complement strand
TTTCGTCGTCAAGGGTTACCTTCGTTTTCGCCACCGGGATCACTCCTTCGGTTTGTGTTTTCTCAGTGACTACACTGTAACCGAAGTCCCGGTGGCTTTTTTGTCTTCCCACCGATTGCCGCCTTTTTCAGACGACCTTTTTACAGCACTTTAGGGGCTTGATCCCGGTCTCGATCGGTAAAGGCCCGCCTAGGTCCCTTGATCGCCGCTTTTTTGATCCTGGTGGCCGCGAACGGGGCTGTGCGGGTATGGAAGTATTTTTCTATGCGAGAGGCGCGGCAGGCTTACGAGCGCCTTGTAGAAGAGGCCGCATGGGTTGAAGGGGAAGTGTCCGAACTCGAGAAAAAGTTGAAGGCGCTCGAAAGCCAACTGGAAGACGGGAAACGGCGGATCACCGGCCTGGAACGGGTGATCCGCATTAGTTCAGGCGAAAAGCGCCTTGAAGCCGAGGCCAGAAGGACTTTGGCGGTCGAACGGTACCGGATGCTCGCCGGGGACTACCAATGGCTCTTCAGTGAATACGAAAAAGCGTTCCAGCGACTGCGGGATCTTCGCCGTTCCATCGAGGAACTGGCGGACAGGCTTGACCTCCAGGAACAACCCCGGTGATGCGGAAGGGAGCAAATGGATGAAAAGCGAACAGAAGCAGCTGGATCTTTTTCCCCAGGCACGCCCACAGGAAATCGGTCCCACCGTTTTGGCCGAGGACCTGACGGACCCCTTGCCGGAAGAGAAGGTACCGCCTGCTGCGCGGACGAAGCTCAGTCCCATCCATTGCGCCCGCTGCGGGGAATGGCTTTGTGACGCCCTACCCGGGGCTCGATCCTACTGTCCTCGATGCCGGATCTGGTCTGGAAACTGTTAAGCAAAACCGTTTCGGGCGCTTAATGGCGATTGAACGCATTAAAGTTTTCTGCTATAATGACGAACCGAACACTGAAGACTTCCAAAGGAGTTGGTGAGCGTGTCCGAAAAGTGGAAAGACCGCCTGACCGATCAGCTCTGCAAGGCCCTGCTCTCCCTCAAATCGGAAGACGAGGCCTACCGTTTTCTGGAAGACGTAGCAACAATCGGTGAAATTATCGCTTTTGCCCAGCGGCTCGAAGTCGCAAGGCTTCTCTATGAAGGGAACAATTATCCCCAGGTGGTACAGAAAACCGGGGCCAGCACCGCGACCATCAGTCGGGCAAAGAACCTCATCGAACACGGTGCCGACGGTTTTACCCTCGTCCTCGAAAGAATTGCAAAAAAAGAGAAGGAAGAAGGAAACCCCTGAGGTAGGGGTCCAGAGAATTTTCGGGCGACGTGCCGGTGCACGTCGCCCTTTTTACTCTTCAAGCTGGCTCAGGCGCTTCTTCTTGAGGAATTCGATAAACTCCTGCTTCATCCTGACCAGAAGCCCCTCGAAAAGGCATTTTTGGAAAGGACATTTCCCGCAGTCAAGCAGACAGATATTCACGTCCGGCTCTCCTTCGATCAGCGTATAAACCTCGTACAAGCTGATTTCGGTGGGATCCTTGGCCAAGACAAAGCCCCCTCCAGGTCCTCGCAGAGAACGGACCAGCCCCCCCTTTGACAGCCTCTGAAAAACCTTCGCAAGGTGTGCTTCCGAAACACCCATGATCCCGGCCATTTCACGGATACTGACGCGCCCCTTCCTGGAAACCAGAAGCCCCAATCCATGAAAGGCAAGCGAGACCGCTTCCGAAACCTGTACAATTTCCGGCATTTGGCCGTCTCTCCTCAAATCCGTGATTATGGATGCGCGTTGCCTGTATTGATTGGATTTTACCAGACAAGGGGAGAATACTCTCTCCGGGCAGTTGGATTCTATCCAATAATAATTTTTAAAATAAAAAAGGTTTATATTAAAAGAAGTAAAGGAAGAATTTATTCTTTTATTCTTAGGCTGAGGATGACATTTAGCTTATCTTGACGCCATTTTCCCGGCTTGGTATATACTGAACCGGGGTTGCCGGGAGAGCGGTTTCTGCGAACCAGGCCATGCCACCACAATTTTTAGGAGGGATGGAAGTCATGAAAAAGCGCAAGTTCCTGCCCATCGTTTCGCTGCTCGTCTTCGCCCTGCTCCTCTCCGCCAGCGGTGCTTTCGCCGCGGAGAACGTCCTGAAACTGGGTGTCCTGTTCCCCCTGACCGGTCCCTGCGCAACGGCCGGACAGCGATGCGTGGCCGCCGTGGAAACAGCAGCAGAAGTCATCAACAACAAACACCCCGAGCTGGACGTTCCTCTCGCCAAAAAGGAAGGCATCCTCAACGGAATGAAGGTACAGCTTGTCGTTGCCGACACCCAGGGCAAGCCCGACGTAGCGAAATCCGAGGCCGAGCGCCTGGTGAACCAGGAGGGCGTTTACGCCATCATCGGGTCCTACAACAGCTCCGCCTCCAAGCCGGCTTCCGCGGTGACGGAGCGCGCGAAGAAACTCTTCATGTGCGGCTGTTCCAGTTCCGCTGCCTTGACCGAGCGGGATTTCAAGTACTTCTTCCGCCTCGCCCCGACCGACAAGACAGAGTCCAAGGAATTCGTCGAATACATCGAGTGGCTGAACAAGAACCAGAAAGCAGGCATCAAGACGATCGGCCTGATCTACGAAAATACCGAGTTCGGGAAGCACGCGGCCGATGAAGGCAAGGCCGCCGCGAAGGCAGCCGGCTTCGAAGTCGTTGCCGACGTGGCCTTCAACCCAGGAGCCACGAACCTGAACAGCGAAGTCCAGACCCTGAAGGCCAAGAATCCCGATGCCGTTTTCGGTGCCTGCCTCGGCGGCGACTACACCCTGTGGGTCCGCACGATGAAGCAGATGAACTGGCTGCCCAAGGTTGCGCTGAACTACTGCACCGGCTACCAGGACCCGAAGATCGCCCAGCAGCTGGGTTCCGACGGCAACTTCTTCATGGGCGGAACGGGCTATTCCCCCGAGATCGGGGCCAAGTACATGAAGAAGGTCGCTGCGGTGGAGAAGATTTACTCCCAGAAGGTCGGCGTGCCCTTTGACAGCGATTCCATTCAGGAAGCCGTCGCCCTCTTCATCCTTGCCCAGGCCATCGAGAAGGCCGGGACCCTCGACGTCGAGAAGGTCGCCCAGGTTCTCCGCACCACCACCTTCGATTCGCCCCTCTCCCTCGGCGGCAAGGTCGCGTTCGGGCCCGGCGGTCAGAACATGAAGGCCACCAGCATCATCACGCAGCTCCACGACGGGAAGTACATGCCGGTTTACCCGAAAGGCTACGCCGAAATCAAGGCTACGGTTCCCATGACCCCCTGGGACAAGCGCTAATCCGCTAAGATTCGCTCTACAGGAAGCACCAACCCGGGGCGGGGGATTGCAAGCCCCCGCCCCTTTCGAATCCGATCCGTTCCGTTAGGAGGAACTCGCATGAGCACGTTTGTGCAGGTAATGCTGGACGGGCTCCTGGCCGGTATGCTTTACGCCCTGGTCGCTGCCGGACTAAGCCTGATCTGGGGAGTGATGGACGTCATCAATTTCGCCCACGGCGAATTCCTGATGGTGGCCATGTACCTGAGCTACTGGATAGGGTTTCTGGCCCACGTGGATCCTCTTTTCTCCTGGATCGCATCCGGGGTCTTTGTCTTCATCCTCGGTGCGCTGACGTACCGGTTCCTCGTCTCCCGTTGCATCGGCAAAGCCGCCATGGCACCGCTTCTCGCAACTTTCGGGCTTTCCATGTTTCTCAAGAACCTCTGCCTGAACCGTTTTTCCCCGAACTTCAGGATTCTGCAGTCCACTCTTCTCGAGGGGAAAAAAATCCTGCTGGGAGACATCGTAATCGGCCTTCCCCAACTCGTAACAGGTCTCTTTTCGATTTTGCTCCTTTTTGCCCTTTACTTCCTTATGAAAAAGACCCGCCTGGGATGGGCGATCCAGGCCACAGCGATGGACCGGGAAGCCGCAGAGCTCATGGGCATCAACACAGACAGCATCTATCTTTTGGTCTTCGGCCTGGGGGGAGCCTGCGTAGGCATCGCCGGCGGACTCCTGACTTCCTATCTGGCGGTTCACCCCGAAGTCGGCTCCCTGTTTGGACTCATCGCCTTCCTCATCGTGGCGCTGGGAGGGTTCGGCAGCATCCCCGGCGCTTTGGCCGCGGCGGTGATCATCGGTCTTGTGGAGGCTCTTGCGGGCTTCTACATTGCACCGGTCTTCAAGTATGTCGCAGTCTTCGCCATCTACCTGGCGGTAATCATGGTCAGGCCCAAGGGCCTCTTCGGGTGGTGAGGCGTCGTGAAAAAACGGAAATTCGAATCCAAGGACTACATCTGGGGGAGCCTGGTCTGCCTCCTTGCCCTGCTGCCCATGGTTCCAGGCCTGATCGGCAATACCTTCCGAGCCCATGTCCTGATTCTCGTCCTGCTTTACGCGAGCATGGCCCAATCCTGGAATATCGTCAGCGGTTATGCCGGACAGGTTTCCTTCGGACACTCGGTTTTCTTCGGTATTGGGGCCTACGGAGCCGGGATGGCAGTCGTCACTTACGGATTGACACCCTGGCCGGGGGTCCTCGCCGGCGCCTTACTGGCAGCTTTGACCTCCATTCTCATCAGTTACCCCTGTTTCAAGCTCAAGGGGCACTATTTCGCCATCGCGACCTTCGCCATCGTCGAGATCTTCAACCGGCTCTTCATGGTTTGGGATTGGGTGGGAGGCGCACTTGGACTGGATTACCCGATTCTTCCCGACGGCTGGAAAAACTTTGTGTGGTCGGAAACGAAGGTCGGTTTCTACTACGGAGCACTGGGGCTCTTCATCCTGATTTTCGGCGTCGTACGCTGGATCGAAACACACCGCCTGGGCTACTATCTCAGGGCCGTCCGCGAAGGCCAGGAAACCGCGGAATCCCTGGGCGTGAACAGCTCCGCCGTCAAGTTATCCGCCATGGCCTTTTCGGCCTTCCTGGCCGCGCTATGCGGGGGGTTTTTCGTTCAATACAACTACCGCGTCGATCCTCCCATGGTCATGTCCCTCGACATGTCGATGAAATTCGTCCTGATCACAATCCTTGGCGGTGTCGGCAATTTCTGGGGTCCCCTCCTCGGGGCGGCAATCCTGGTCCCCCTCCAGGAGTACAGCCGGGCCTATCTCACCTCGCTGGGCAGCGGCGTCGACCTGATCATCTTCGGGATCATCATCATGCTCATGATGATCAGGCAACCCAAGGGAATCATGGGAATTCTCCAGGACCTCGGCATCAAAACCGGGCAAAGGAAACCGGAAAGGGAGGAAAACTGAGATGGCCCTCCTTGAAGTGCGCAACCTGACGATGAAATTTGGTTCCCTGGTGGCAAACAGCGATGTTTCCTTTGACGTCGAACAGGGAACGATCGTCGGACTCATCGGCCCGAACGGCGCCGGGAAAACGACCCTGTTCAACTGTGTTGCCGGATATTACAAGCCCACGGATGGGAAAATCCGGTTCGACGGGAAAGACATCACCAGCCTTCCCGCCTACCGGATCTCACGCCTCGGCATGGCCAGGACCTTCCAGGTCGTCCGCCCCCTCAAGGAAATGACCGTCTTGGAAAACATCCTGGTGGGGGCCTACCTGAGGGAACCGGATCCCGAAAAGGCGGAGGCGATCGCGGAAAAATGCCTTGAAATCTGCTTTTTGGAAGAATTCCGGGACCGGCCGGCCGGCGGGCTGACCATCGGGAACAAGAAACGCCTGGAAGTGGCCCGGGCACTCGCCACAGGGCCGAAGCTGCTCTTGCTGGACGAGGCGGTGGCGGGCCTGACTTCGACCGAGGTCAAGCAAATGGTCGAACTGATCAAGGGCCTGAGGGAAAGCGGCGTTACCATCCTGATGGTTGAACACATCATGGAGGCGATCATGCCGATCGCGGACCGGATCGTCGTTCTGGACGGCGGCATCAAGATCGCCGATGACCGGCCCCAGGTCGTCATCGAGGACGAGAACGTCATCAGGGCCTACTTCGGTGAAAAGTTCAGCAAGCGGCTGAAGGCCATGAAGGACGGTGGGCGGTTATGAGCGAAGCGATCCTGAAAGTCTGCGACATTCATTGCGCCTATGACGCGGTTCCCGTCATCCACGGCATTTCCCTCGAAGTCAGGGAAGGCGAGATCGTCGCGATCGTTGGAGCCAACGGGGCGGGGAAATCCACGACGATGAGGACCATCGCCGGGCTGATGCACCCGGTAAAGGGCTCGATCTTCTTCTGCGGGGAGGACATTTCCAGGACTCCCGGGCATTCCATGATCACCAAGGGGATCAGTTTCGTGCCGGAGGGCCGCCGTCTTTTCTCCAAGCTGACGGTAAAGGAAAACCTCGAGCTGGGGGCCTACACGGAGAAGAACCGCGCAGTGATCGAAGAACGCCTGGAAGAGGTGCTGACGCTTTTCCCGATCCTACGGAAACGGGCCAACCAAGTGGCAGAAACCATGAGCGGCGGGGAACAGCAGATGTGCGCCATCGCCCGGGGACTCATGTCGAACCCGAAACTTCTCATGCTGGACGAACTCTCCCTGGGGCTGATGCCTTCTCTCGTCGAAAAAGTCCTTGAAACCGTCGTGGAAATCAACCGAAAGGGAACGACGATCCTGCTTGTGGAACAAATGGTCCAGGAAGCCCTTGAAATTGCTTCCCGGGGGTACGTCATCCAGACAGGGAGGATCGTCCAGGAGGGTCCGGCGAAAGACCTGCTGGAGTCGGATTCGGTCCGAAAGGCCTACATGGGACTGTAGGTTGCATCGTCGCTGCATCCATGGAAAAAGGCAGGCCCCGGAGATGGAGGCCTGCCTTTTTCCATGGATGCAAAGGGATCGATCTGCTGGTATCCTGAAAGAAAACGGTGAGGATCAAACGGGAGGGACGAATGGTTTGAATTCCGCGAAAAAATGGATCTTGGCCCTTCTGGCGGTCATCCTTCTCGGCTATCCGGCAGGGGTTTCTGCCTCCGATACGAAGCAGCCGGGGGAATGGTCGCCAAAACCCTCAGAACGATGGCTTGAAGTGGTCAAGAAAGAACGGCGCCTCTACCTCAGGCAGGGAGACCAGATACTGAAGGCGTATCGTGTCGCCATCGGCAGCGGCAGGGGCGTCAAGAAAAGTCCGATCGACAAGATCACCCCGGTCGGGGTTTTCACGATCCGGCGCATCGCCGACGCCCGCAACTGGGTCTTCGACCCGAAGGTCTTCAACGAACCCGGAGAACCGCAGAAGGACGTCTACGGGAAGTGGGCCATCAGCTTCAAGAATCCCTGGAACCTGGCAATCCATGGGACAAACGCGCCGTGGTCGATCGGTAAGGCGGTCACCCATGGATGCATCCGGCTGAGAAACGAAGACATCGAGGAGCTGATCAAGCACGTCAAGCCCGGGATGAAGCTTGTCATCAGGGAAAAGCCTCTTGGCGGGAAAGACGCAAGGAAAGCGTCACAAGAAAAGGGAAATGTCCTTCCCGCAAAAGCCCAGGGGATTCCCCTGCCTTCCGGGGAAACGAAATCGGGGGATGCTGCGGACACGGTTCCCTCCTCGGCGGATGTCCAGGCACCCGAAAGCTCCGGTTCCGGAACCGCCGGCACCCCGCAGGAGGGAGAATCCACTTCCTAGATTTCGGCGGTCGGCCTGCGGGATGAGAAGAGGTCGATTCCCGGCTAAAGCCGCCCCTTTGCAATCCGGCGGAGACGTTCCCAAGCCTCTGGCGGAAGCCCCCAGAGCGGGATTTCGCTCATGAAAGAAAGCGGGTCTCCAAATCCCGCAAGAAAACCGTTCACCCGGGCGGATGCCGTGGAGTCGACCAGGGGCCTCTCTTCAGGGAAAAG
Source organism: Synergistetes bacterium JGI 0000079-D21 (assembly GCA_000402835.1). Next base: position 21,701 of record AQRZ01000044.1, on the reverse strand, counting down.
CTCCCTGAAAATTCGCATCAGGGTAAAATCGCGCCGCAGGTAGAACTTCTGGTGGTAGTCCTCGGCTCGGGTAAATCCCGTGAAGGGAAGGATCTCCGTGATAACGGGACGGCTTGCTTTACCCGAATGCCGGTTTCTGCTTTCTTCTGCTTCTTCTTCCTGGGTTTTCGAATGAAAGAAGATCAACGAAGCGTACTGGCGTGACCAGGCCTGCCGGGTGGCATCGTGGGATGCCCAGAACATATCCAGCAGCCGGCCAAAAGATAGGACTTCCGGGTCAAAATCGATCTGCACGGATTCCGTGTGGTCCCCCAGGTCGTGATAGGTCGGGTTCGGGGATGTTCCCCCGGCATAACCCACGCGTGTCCGGATTACTCCTTCAAGACTCCCGAACCGGGCATCTGGACCCCAGAATCAGCCCAGCGCAAACGTTGCCGTTTGAAGGCGGCTCTCACCTTGCCCTTCGATCGGCACGCCTCTTCACCTCCTCTTCCTGTCGCATCCTGTTCTTCCCTTTGGCCGCATCCCCGGAGAAGTCCCTGGGACGGACGAGGCACCGGCCCCCCAGACCGATCAGGTCCGTCCTCCCGGCCCTTTCCAGCGCCTCACGGACAAGATCCGCGTTCTTCGGATCCCGGTATTNCAAAAGAGCCCTCTGGAGCCTTTTTTCATGGGGACTTTTCGCCACGTAGACCTTCTCTTTCGTTAGAGGGTGAATTCCCGTGGCGTACATGCAGGTGGAAAGCGTCCCGGGAGTCGGGATGAAATCCTGTACCTGTTCCGGGTGGATGCCCGTGTCCCGAAGGAACTCCGCCAGTTCGACCGCCTCCTTCAGCCCGGCACCGGGATGGCTCGACATGAAGTACGGAACGAGATACTGCTCCTTGCCCAGCTTCCGGTTCACCCGCCTGTACGCTTCCGCGAAAGCAAGAAAAGAATCCTTCCCGCTCTTCCCCATCAGGTCGGTCACTCGCCTGGATATATGTTCCGGGGCGATCTTGAGCTGTCCGCTCACGTGGTGTTCGCAAAGCTCAGTCAGGAAAGGCTCCAGTCCGCCCAGCAGGAGGTAATCGTAGCGGATCCCCGAACGGACAAAGACTTTTTTGACCCGGGGTAGCGAACGGATCGCCCTCAGGATGTCCAGGTACTCAGAGTGGTCGGCATCCAGTTTCGGACAAGGTCTTCTGCCCAGGCACTCCCGCCCGCGGCAGGTTCCCCTATCCAGCTGCCCCTCGCAGGAAGGATGCCGGAAATTCGCGGTCGGCCCTCCCACATCGTGGATGTACCCCTTGAAATTCGGCAACGCGGTCAGCAAAGCCGCCTCTCTCAGCAGCGACTCCTTGCTCCTGGACTGGATGATCCTCCCCTGGTGAGAAGTGATGGCGCAGAAGCTGCAGCTTCCGAAACACCCCCTGTGACTCACCAGGCTGAACTGGACCTCCTGAATGGCCGGAACCCCACCCTCGGCATCGTAATCCGGGTGGGCGGCCCTCGTGTAGGGAAGCTCGTAGACCGAGTCCAGTTCTTCCGTCGTCAGCGGCCTTGCCGGAGGGTTCTGGACGACCCACCTTGCGCCGTGGGCCTGCAGCAGGGTTTTCCCCCGGATCGGGTCCTGTTCCAGGTAGAAAAGGCGGAATGCTTCGGCAAAAGCGGTTTTCGAGCTTTCCACGGCTTCAAACGAGGGGAGTTCCACCGATTCCTTCCAGATTTCGTCCCTTTCCGATGCCATCCAGCAGGTTCCGTCCACGTCCCGGATATCACCCGGCCGGATCCCAATAGCCAGTTGGCGGGCGATCTCCACGATCTGCAGCTCCCCCATTCCAAACACCAAAAGATCGGCTCCGCTATCCACAAGGATCGAACGCCGGACCGAATCGTCCCAGTAATCGTAGTGGGCAAAACGCCTCAGGCTGGCCTCGATCCCTCCGATGATGACAGGAACGTCGCCCATAACCTGCCTGACCCGGTTGCAATAGACGATGGTTGCCCTTTCGGGCCTTCGTCCCGCCCTGTTTCCCGGGGAGTAACTGTCCGTGTGCCGCCGTTTCTTCGCTGCCGTAAAGGCGTTCAGCATCGAATCCAGGTTGCCCGCCGAAACAAGCACGCCCAGGCGCGGGCGTCCCAGGGCCAGGAAGGCCGCTGGGGAACGGTAATCCGGCTGAGCCAGAATCCCGACGCGGTATCCCTCCCGCTCCAGCACCCTGGCGATGACCGCATGCCCGAAACTCGGATGGTCCACGTATGCATCACCGCTGACCACCAGAAAATCAAGCTCGTTCCATCCTCGGGCTTCCATGTCCTTCCGGGAAACCGGGAGGAAATCCATTCTTTCGGTTGGCCTGTTCATAGGAAGATCTTGACAACTTCCACGGCAATCAGCAGGATGATGATCCATTCCAGGATTTCAGCCCGCCTGCTGGTGAACTCCTGGTTCAGCAGCTCCACGGTCTCTCTCATCGCACGCAGTTTTTCGTCCATCCGCAACAACCAGGCTTTCGTCCTGAAAAGCTGGAGGGCCCGGTTATAGATCTGGGCATAGTAGACGTCTTCCGTCACACGGACCGCGGAGGTCAGGTGATCGGTCATGAGCTCCGTCTCCAGGATCAGCTGCATCGCGGTCCTGGCAATCCGGCTCATTTTCCCGGAGAAAACCGATGTCAGTCCCCATCTTGTTTCGCCGAGATCCTTGAACAGTTTCTCCAGCCGGCGGTTCAACAGGTCGTCGTAGTAGCGAGCCTCCAAAAGCTGGACGTTTGCGTATTCCAGCAGGAGCCGGAGGTCCGCGTAATCCCCTTCTTCCACAATGAAGGCATTGTTGTAGTTCAGGATGATCAGGTCGTTCTCGGTGTAGGAAAAGGCGTTTTCCAGGGCCAGGTGTGCCTGCTGGCGGCTCAGGGGCTTTTTCTCGCCGAAGATCAGCCGGATTAGTGCCGGAAGATCCTTGAGATCGCTCTTGGTGACGGGTTCGGCGGTTCGCCGGACCACGTAAAGGGTGTATTCCTCGGAAAAAAAGGGAGTTTCCCTTCGATCGACAAGGGATTCCGACACGGAATCCATCAGCGTTCGAAGTTCCGTTTCGAACAGCCGGTCGAGATCCGGCCCCATCCCCATCTGGATCGCCCGATCGGCAAATTGCTCCAGGTCGAGGTTGCCGAGCGTGGCCGTTGCGCCAAGGGAGATCACTCCGAAATCGAAAAATCGCGCGGAGAGGGAAACATCCAGATGCTCTCCCCCGACAACCCAGGACTGCGGTCCAAGCTCGACCGCGGCAGGAGGGCGGACAAGATCGATGGACTGGTTGTCGACCCGCACCAGTCCCTGGCGGAAGGGCAGCCTTCCCGAAAATAGGTTGGAAGACAGGCGGTCGAGACGAATTTCGTCCGCCACGTCATAGAGCCGTAAAAAGACAATATCGGCCGTTTCGATGAACATGAAGCCTTCCCTCCTTTTCTTCTTTATCAGGATAACTACTAAAGTCTTCCTTCGCAAGCATTTCAATCCGGACCTTGACCTGCAGCACTTCCTTGTCATACGATACAGCCGTTCAAAAGGGAGTAGCTAGAAAGGCCGCATCAACAGGCTGGCGCTTCGGCGCCTGGTGTGGCCGTTGGCCGGAAAGGGCTGATTAGCGAGACTTTTGGCGGGGGATTGCCCATGCCAAAAGTCTTTTTTTCTTGGGGAGGAATGTGCATGAACCCGCTGTTCCCGGTTTTCCTCGGACTCAGTCTTTCCATGGATGCATTCGCCGTTTCTGTTGCATTGCCCTTTTGCGTCCCTTCCCTCACCATGAGCCAAATCTGCCGGGTGGCCGGCGCTTTCGGCCTGTTCCAGGCCCTTATGCCACTTCTGGGATGGGGACTTGGAAGCCTCGCTTCCAAGGTAATCGCTCCTTTTGACCACTGGGTGGCCTTTGTCCTTCTCGGTTTTATCGGCGGGAAAATGGTGGTGGAAGGGCTTCGGAAAGAAGAAGATTGCAACAGCCGATCGGACCCGACATCCGGGTGGCCCCTACTGACACTTGCCGTTGGAACAAGCATCGATGCACTGGCGGTCGGATTCAGCTTCGTGGCGCTGAAACTGAACGTCTGGAGCACCGTTTCGATCATTGGCGCGACCACTTTCATCTGCTGCTGGATCGGCATGGTCGGCGGGCGGCAGATCGGCCGATTCGCAGGAAAGCGCATGGAAGTGGCTGGAGGGCTGGTCCTCATCGGGATCGGTCTGAAAATCCTGTTCGAGCACCTCTCGATGTGATTCCTGCTGTTTTGCTTGCTATTTCATCCTGCGTCCTCCATAATACCCGTGCAGCAGGATAAGAAGGGGGGTAGATAAGGGGTGGCTCCATCGAACCAGCCCTTGATTCTTGTCGATAATCTTTGCAAGAGCTTCGAACAGGGAGAGGTGCTGAACCATATCAGCATCTCCATCCGCGAGGGAGACCTGGTTTCCGTCATCGGCCCCTCGGGGTGCGGCAAGTCCACGTTTCTGCGCTGCCTGAACTGTCTCGAGATCCTCGATTCGGGGAGTATCTCGATCGCCGGTGTCACGGTTTCCCGCAAGAGTCCGAAAGACCCCATCACAGACGACCTCCTGGAAAAAGCCCATCTCCTTCGGCAGGAAGTGGGGCTGGTCTTCCAGATTTTCAACCTCTTTCCCCACAAATCCGTTCTCGAAAACGTCATTCTCGCGCCGATGGTCGTCAAGAAGGAAAGCCGTGAACAGGCCGAAGACAACGCGGTGCGCCTTCTCAAAAAAGTCGGCCTGGAAGATTGCATCCACCGCGACCCTTCGACCCTTTCGGGCGGCCAGAAACAGCGCGCGGCCATCGCCCGGGCTCTAGCCATGAATCCAAAGGTCATGCTTTACGACGAACCCACATCCGCCCTAGACCCGGAACTGGTCAAGGAAGTCCTTCAGGTCATGCGCGACCTGGACGCAGAGGGCATGACCCAGATCATCGTTACCCACGAAATGCGCTTTGCCCGTAAGGCCTCCGACTACATCGTCTTCATGGACAAGGGCGAAATCGTCGAGGTTGACGACGGCGACATTCTTTTCACCAACCCGAAAAACGAACGCACCCGGGAGTTTTTAAGGCACTTCGAGGGGGATGCCCTATGAGAAGATCACTGGCAATCCTGGGTTTCGCGGTACTGCTCGCACTTTCTTTCGCCCTGCCGGGTTTGGCCGCACAGAAGGAACTCCGCTGGGGCGGCGACACCGAGGGCGGGGCTCCCTACATGTTCCAGGATCCCAAGGACACAAAGCGGATCATCGGCTACGAGGTCGAGATCATCGAGGCCATCGCGAAACAGCTGGGGCGCAAGCCCGTCTTCGTGCAGAACGGCTGGGACAACCTGATCCCCGGTCTCCAGAGAAAACTCTACGACGTCTCGATCGATGGACTGGAAATCACCCCGGAACACAAGCAGGAGGTCAACTTCTCCATCCCGTACTACGCAACCTTCCTGCAGCTTGCCGTCCGGCGGGACAACAAGACCATCACGAGCCTGGAGGACTGCCGGGGAAAGGTTGTGGGGACCTTGAAACAGGCCTATTCCCACCAGGTGCTCGAGGAATTCGGAGGTATCGAGATCCGGCTTTACGAGGACGAAATCAACGCTTATAGCGACCTGGTCAACGGACGCCTGGATGCCACTCTTTTTGACGCGCCGATCGCCGTCTTCTATGCCGGTTTCAACCCCGAGATCAAGTTCGTGGGACCGGAGATCGGCCGGATGGAATACGGCATCGCGGTCCGGAAAGAAGACAAGGAACTCCTGAAGGAAATCAACGGCGCTATCGTCGCGCTTCGAGACAGCGGCGAGCTGCGGAAAATCTACGACCGCTGGAACCTCTGGAGCCCCATGATGGCTAAGGAATTCAACGATTACCGGCCAAGACAGGCCGACGCCGTCATGTTCAACGAATGGGCCGAACTTCAACGCCCCGAATTTACCTTCAGGGACCGAATGAAGCGGTATGCCGGGTTCATGCCGGTCCTGGGAAGGGCCGCCCTAACCACGATGAAAGTCTCCATCGTGGCGATGCTTCTGGCAATGGCCTTCGGCTTTGTTCTGGCCGTCGCTCGAGTCTTTGGGCCCAAACCCCTTTCAAAGCTTGCCGTGGCCTACATTGAAACGATTCGGGGGACTCCCGTCCTGATCCAGCTTTTCTTCATCTTCTACGGACTGCCGAACATCGGGATCAAGCTCTCCCCCTTCGTGGCCGGCGCCGTTGGGTTGGGACTGAACTACGCCGCTTACGAGGCAGAGAACTACCGGGCCGGCCTGATTTCGGTCCCGAAGGCGCAGATGGAAGGGGCGCTCGCCCTGGCCATGACCCGATGGCAGGCGTTGCGGCACGTGGTGATTCCCCAGGCTTTCCGCCTGGTTTTGCCTCCCCTGACGAACGACTTCATCTCCCTGCTCAAGGATTCCTCCCTGGTTTCGGTCATCACGATGGTGGACCTGACCAAGGCCTACGGGCAGCTGGCGACCACCTATTACGATTATTTTGGGACCGGGATCATCGTGGCAGGCATCTATCTTCTTCTCGGGCTTCCGTTTGTCAGGCTGGCCCGCTGGGCGGAAGGAAGGCTTGCCAAGGTTGGGAACATGGCCCGATTGGAAGAGGAAACCACGGAAGAGCTGATCGCTTCCAAGGACGGCATCCTCTAAAGCCGGAAACGGCCCTGTTCTTTCATCCCTTGATCACCGCAATCGGCGCCAGCCTTGCCACCTTGCGGCTCAGACCTGCCCGTTCCACGACATCGACGACAAGATCTACGTCCTTGTAAGCTTCCGGGGCTTCCTCTCCCAGGGTGCGAAGATCTCCCGCACGCACGAGGATGCCCTTTTGCTCAAGGGAAGCGGAGACTTCTTTCGCGTTCAGGGCCTTCAAAGCGGCGCTTCGGCTTTTGACCCGGCCTGCACCATGGCAGGTCGAAAAGAAACATTCCGCTGCCCCGGCCGCGCCCGCCAGGACATAGCTCGCCGTTCCCATACTGCCAGGAATGATCACCGGCTGGCCGGTTTTCGAATAGACGGGAGGCAAGGAAGGATGTCCGGGCGGAAGGGCCCGCGTTGCCCCTTTCCGGTGGACGCAGAACAAACCTTCTTTCCCATCGTAGAAATGCTTTTCCACAAGAGCCAGGTTGTGGCTAACGTCATACAGCAGATGGAGGGGTTCGCCAGGGAAAAACCGCGAAAATACCTCACGAACCCTTGAACCGATCGCTTGTCGGTTCGCCATTGCGAAATTTGCCGCGGCTTGCATCGCTCCCAGGTAAGCTTTCCCTTCGGCTGAGTCCAAAGGGGCGCAGACCAGTTGCCTGTCGGGAATCCGGATGCCAAGCCTGGTAACCGAACGGGAGAGAGTTCTCAGAAAATCATCGCACACCTGGTGCCCCAAGCCCCGGCTTCCACAATGAATCATGACCGTCACCCTTCCAGCTTCCAGGCCGAAGGAACTCGCCAGGGACCGATCGAAGATCTCTTCGACCCGCTGGATTTCCAGGAAGTGATTCCCCGATCCCAGGCTTCCCAATTGCCCTTGCCCCCGTTCCTTCGCCCGCCCGGAGACCTCTACGGGATCCGCCCCTTCGAGGCAGCCCGCATGTTCGATCCGCTCGAGGTCGCTTTTTTCCCCAAAGCCATTTCTCACCGCCCAGCCCGCCCCTCCCTCCAGGACGGCATCAAGCCTGGAACCCTTCTGCATGGTTAGGCCTTCCGAACCCACGCCGCAGGGGATCGCTACAAACAATGCATCAAGCAGGCTCGGCAAGACCGGCCGCACTGCTTCTTCCGCCAGCCTCGAGATGTGAAGCCGTACGCCGCATGAAATGTCGTAACCCACTCCTCCCGGGGAAACCACCCCCCCTTCAGAGGAGAACGCCGCAACGCCTCCGATGGGGAAACCATACCCCCAGTGCATGTCCGGCATCGCGAAGCTGAACCCCGTGATCCCCGGAAGGCAGGCGACATTGATCACCTGCTGAAGGACCGGGTCATCGCGAACCTCAGACAAAATCTTCCCATCCGCATAAAGCAGTCCCGGCACCCGCATTCCCTCCATCGTCGTTTTCGGGATCAGGCAGCGGACTGGATCCTTTCGCTGAATTTGGATATCCAAAGGGTTCACCCCCTACACGTCCATGATCACTTCAAGCCTCAACGGTGGCCCCAGGTCGAATGACAGCCCCCCGTAGGTAACCGCTTTGACCCGCCCCCCCGCGGCCGGGGTTAGAACCCATTCCCCGATCGCCAGGAGGTTCAGGCCCTCGTCGATCCTGACCTCCAGCGGGACAAATACCCGGCGGGATGTTTCAAGCTCAAAAAGAAGCTCGTTCATCCACGTCACGAGCAGACCCGCCAGGTCATCACCGCTACCCTGCAAGGAAAAGACACCCGGTGAGTGCCCGATCGAATGTTCGGCGGACCTGGTCCCAAGGCTGACCGAATAAAAGGCATCGGCGCACTCCCGGAACAGGTCCTCAAGTGTTTCTGCCTCAACCTCAATACGTACATCTGCCGGATGATCCAACTTTCGCCAGGGCAACACAATGCCTCCTTCGTTTATCTATTTATCATTCTACTCCACGCCTGTGAACAGTAAAAAAGAGCGGGGGATAACCCCCGCTCTCTCTACGCTTGTAAGTGTCTTCCTACCCCTGCCCGTTGTTCTCTCCGTTGTTGCCGGTGCCGGGGCCGCTACCGTTGTTGTTGCCGCCTCCGTTGCCGGGATTCCCGTCATTGCCGTTCCCGTTTCCGGGTCCGCCGTCCTGGTTCCCCCCGGCATTCCCGTTACCTCCGTTGCCGTTCCCGCCGCCGTTGCCGTTATCGTTATCCTGACCGGGAGGTCCGGTATGATCATGGTTCTGATCACCGTATCCATGGCCGGGACGATCGGGCTTGTCATCGTCGTCATCGTCGTCATCATCGTCGTCGTCGTCATCGTCGTCATCGTCGCCGTCGTCATCATCGTCGTCATCGTCATCGTCATCGTCGTCATCGTCGCCGGTGTCGTCGTCATCGTCGCCGGTGTCGTCATCATCGTCGTCGTCGTCATCGTCGTCATCGTCATCGTCGTCATCGTCATCGTCGTCATCGTCGTCATCGTCGCCGGTGTCGTCGTCATCGCCGCCGGTGTCGTCGTCGTCATCGCCGCCGGTGTCGTCATCGCCGCCGGTGTCGTCATCTCCGCCGGTGTCGTCATCGTCGCCGCCGGTGTCGTCATCACCAGCTGGCGCTAAGAGCGGCTGCTCGCCAACATCTCCCACCCTCTGGCAAACGCCCGTATCCAGCAGGAACTGTAAATTCTCCTCGGTGACGTCCTCTGGATTCACCAGGTTCCAGTTACAGGTGTACTCATTCTCTAGGTTGCTGACCGGTGCCCTGAAAGCGAATGCCATGTAGCTTGGTGTGACCAATCGTGTTAGGACGACATAAGCGATAAGCAAATTGATCTATCCCCGGAATTGAGGACAGTCCGAAAAGCTGCTAAAAGGGAAGGGCAAGCAGGAGGAGGGCTGTCATGGGATCGCAAAGGAAGTCTTTCAGCAGGGAGTTCAAGCTGGAAACGGTCAGGCTGGTGGTGGATGGGGGAAACAGCGTCGTAGGAATCGCCAGGGACATGGGAATCCATCCGAACACGCTTTACCGGTGGGTCAAGGAGTTTTCTGAGAAACCGGAGGAGGCCTTTCCAGGAAAGGGGCATCAGGCACCCGAAGCGGAGCAGATCCGCCAGCTCAAGCGGGAGAACGAACGGCTGCGAATGGAGCGGGATATTTTAAAAAAAGCGATGGCCATCTTCTCAAAAGACCCGAAGTGATTTTCCGGTTCATCCGCGATCATGAAACGGAGTACCCGGTGTTCGTGATGTGTCGGGTTCTCGAGGTTTCCCGTGGTGGCTACTACGGTTGGCGGAGACGCCCTGAAAGCCGCAGGCAGAGGCGGGACCGGTTCCTCCGGCTGCGGATCCGTGAAATCCATCGGGAAAGCCGTGGGACCTACGGGATCCTGAGGGTTCGCCGGGAACTTCGGGGAGAAGGCATCCATTGCAGCCGCAAGCGGGTTGCGCGCCTGATGCGGGAAGATGGCCTGAAAGCGAAGGTTCGGAAGAAGTTCAAGGCCACCACGGACTCCAGGCACGGAATGCCCGTGGCGGAAAACCTGTTGGACCGGAAGTTTTTCCCGGAAGGCCCCAACCGGGTGTGGGCATCGGACATCACGTACATTTGGACAAAGGAAGGATGGCTCTACCTGGCCGTGGTGCTGGATCTATATTCCCGTTCCGTGGTGGGCTGGTCCATGGGAGAGCGGATAGACCGAAAGTTGGTCCTTGATGCCCTGAAGATGGCCGTGAAGCGGCGGAAGCCCCCAAGGGGGCTGATTCACCATTCGGACCGGGGATCGCAATACGCCAGCCGGGAATTCCGTGATTCTCTGGAAAGATACGGAATGGTGTGCAGCATGAGCCGGAAGGGAAACTGCTGGGACAACGCCCCTGTGGAGAGTTTCTTCGGGACCATGAAGCAGGAACTGGTTCATCACCAAAAGTACCGGAATCGCTCGCAGGCACGTCAAAGCCTGTTCGAATACATCGAGCGTTTCTATAATCGGCGTCGACTTCATTCGACTCTGGGCTACCGGACCCCTGCCCAGTTCGAGGAGGTTTATTATCGGCTTGCAGCTTAATTGGTTGTCCGAATTTCGGTGCCTAGGTCAAATTGATGATCATGTTCCGTGTTTTGACTTTCATCTTCCTCACCTCATCTTTCTCTATCCCAAAGACTCTCCTGAAATTCCATATCAACCTCTTATATTATAATCATTATAATATTGAAATGTTTTTTGTCAATATGAGAAAAAGCTTAACATAGCTACACAAAAGCCTCTTCAACCCTGAAAACCCCGACTCTTTGGAAGAACATCCTGAAACAATATTATTTTACCATAGCAATCCTACCTGTCAAAAATTTACCTCTTTATCTTTCTAGCATGGCTGATATCGTGTGCTGAACGTAGTCAATCCGAATGGAAGGACTCGCCAGGCTTTCCCTGACTCCGCCAAGGCTTCTTCCGGGATTTCTACAATACATCGCACTTTCCGGCCCAACCTGGATCCGAAGAAGGAATCCCTTCCCCCGCTCGATGGCTTCCCGGATCTGCTTTTCTTCCTTCCTCAGGCCAAAATCCCTGGCGAGGGCGTAGGCCGAGTTCAGGCCTTCCATCCGGGTTGCTGTGGGGGCCGAACGGGGCGGGCTGTAATATCCTCCATCCCAGTCAGGCTGGGGTTGATTTGCCCGGGTGTGCTGCGCCTGGATGATGACCCGTGCAAAACGCCTGGCCCCTTCAAGGAATTCCGGCCTTGGCCTGTTTCGATGGACCTCGTTCAGGCCATAGAGCAACCAGTGATCGTGCGGCAGTTTCACGTCGTCGAGTTTCGAGAAGACTTTCAACTGGTAACGGGCCCCGGCATCCGCTGCATCGAGCCATTTCTTTTCCCCCGTCAGCCCATAAACACGCATCAGGGCGAAAATCGCCTCTCCCGGGTAATATTCCGACTGGAACTTCGACACCTTGCCTTCCGGAACCGTCTGTTTGTGAACCGTGAACCGCCCGTCCGGAGCCTGTGTCGCCAGGATCCACTCTCCGAGTCCGCGCATCGTTTGCCGGTATCGCCCATCCCCTGTAGCCCTCTCGTACTCAGCCAGCGCAAGAACGGCCAGGGCATTGCCCCCGAGCTTGGTATCCCCGTTTTCCACCACGAATTTCACTGCCTGTCCTCGAACCGTTCCATCCTTGACCTGACGCAGGAGATACCCGATCGCTCGTTCCGCAGCGCCCAGCAGTTCTGAATCCCGGTTCCTGCGGTAGAGCTCCAGCATGGCGAAGACCGTCCCCGCGTGACGGACAAGGTTGTAATCCCGGCTTTCCCGGTCCAGGATCGGATCGTAATTGTAGACGAAGCTTCCGTCCCCTTTGACCGAACGGACCAGGTATTTCCCTGCCCAATTCAGGCTTTGCTCGACATCTTTTTTCGTATGACTCTCCCATCGCCTGTTCCCCCTGAACAAAGTCCAGGCCGAACTCCCATCGGAGAACACGGAGATGGTATTGAAAACGGCGAAGCTGCCCGTGCGCTTTTCAATCCCCACCGCCGGGGGAGTCACCCTTGTTTTGCTCAGAAGGACACTCGCGCGGCCGGGGATAACCTTCCCTGCCCCCTCGTCCAGAAGGATCGCAAGTTCTTCCGGCAGGAGGGCCGTCTCAAGCCGGCCTCCCACCGACAATCCGAAGAGGCTCGAATCGAACGGCAGCGGCTTTTCGAGATCCAGGTTTTTCAGCATCTGCGCCCCTTTGACCAGATCCAGCTTGATCCACCGGAAACGTTTCGACAGGGGATCCTGCATCATTTCCTGAAGAGCCTGATCCAGGGCCCTGGCGATTCCCTGCCCCGTTCCCGCGGCGACTTTCCTTTCTCCCTGGCCGTCCGCCAGGGTAATGAAGCAGATCCGCGGGTCGGCATCCTTTTTCAGCCTTGCGGGGAAAACGGCCGATGCGGTTTCTCCTTTCAGGCGGCCCGCGGCGTACAGCACCAGCGCTTCGGCCTCCCCCGCCTTCAGGTCGGGTAAGGGTTTCCCCAGCTGGGAGAACCCAAAAACCGCCGCACCTTGGCTTTCTGCCCGATCCAGGCCCAAGGGGAGAAACCCCGCCGCCATCAGCATGCAAAAGACACCAGCAAAAAGGAAGGCCCTCTTTTTTCGGTTCATCGTTTTTTCTCGCCTCCGGGTTGTTTTGCTAATCGGACGGGCCCATTATCAAACTTACAGGTTTCATGAAAGAAGGGCCAAAATCCGATTTCTTCAACGTCGCTTGACAGGTTTGGCTTCTTTCAATAATATGTATAAACAATTGTTTCAGGTACACCGCGAAAGGGCAAAACCGCCGAAAGGCGGTGACGCAAAACTACGGGTCTAAAGCCGGAATGGCCATGACAGCCGGGTTGCCGAAGGTGCATTCTAGGAATTAGCCGGGCCTTCGGCAATTTGCCGAAGGCCTTTCCATTTGTCAGGGAACTCGAAAAGGCAAAACCGCCGAAAGGCGGTGACGCAAAACCGCGGGTCTAAAGCCGAAGGGCCAGGACAGCCGGGTTGCCGAAGGTTCTGAAAACTTCCCTTCCCCGACCGCGCCTGCGCCCCCGAGAACCAGGGGGAGAACGATGGTACGGAAGACCTCCTTTGTAAAGGTTTTTCTTATGATCCTCGCGCTCGCGGCCGGCTGTTTCGGCCAGATCACGGCAGGCGCCCGTGAATCTTTCGCCTGCACTCTCTGGGGCGCCGCGGGTGAAAAAGTCGAGGGAGGAGGAACCCTCGTCGCCAAGAACCGCGACTGGACCCCCACCCAGTTCCAGGACATCCGCCGGGTCGTCCCGAAAGAAGGCTTCCGCTACCTGGGCCTTTTCGCCACCGACGAGGAAGGAACCGGCCTGAAAGCCGGGATCAACGAAAAAGGCCTGGTCGTGGTCACCGCCACCGCCTCGGTTATCCCGGGGGAAAAGCGCAGGACCTCTCCCCCGAACGGCATATCCACAGCGGAGATCCTGAAGACGTGCTCCACCGTCGACGAAGTCACCGCCCAGCTTGACCGCTTTACCCACATCGCCTACTACCTGGTCGCGGACAAGGCCAAGGTGGCCGTCATCGAAGTCGCCCCCGGGGGAAAGGTTTCCGTCCGCGTCACGGAAAACGGGACCCTCGCCCATACAAACCATTACATCGACGAACAGCTCAGGATCCTGAACAAAAAAGTTTCGAAAAGCAGCCAGGAACGCTACCAGCGCATCCGTGAACTGCTTTCCAGCGATCCTGACGGATATTCGCTCGACGATTTCGTGGCGTTCAGCGAAGACAGGCATGCCGGTCCCGACGACAGCATCTACCGTACCGGCGGCAGCCTGACCCGCTCCCGCACCCTCGCCACCTGGATCGTCGAAAACCCGGCAAACGGGGCCCCGATCCTCTACCTCAAGGTCGCCAACCCGGACGAACCGCAGAAAACATTGCGTCTCTCCCTTGACGAGAGCTTCTGGAAAGGGGCTCCGCGCAGCGACAAGGCCGCTTCCGCCACCGGCGAAAAACCCACCGCCTAGGCCAGGTCCCCTCCCTGGAAGGGCACCCACGCCAGCGCCACAAGCTGGAGCACCGTTCCAGCAGCAGAAGGCCGAATCGCGATTTTTTCCAGCGGTTCCGATGCAGGATCCGCTTTTCCATCCAGGGCAGCCACCTCATTCTCGAACTCGGTTTCCAGCTCCTTCAGCTTTTCCTGCAGGTCTGCCAGCTTCCTCTCTGCAAGTGTGACATCTTCCTGCGCTCGAAGCGTTCTCCCCACTCCCCGCACAGCGGTTGTCGCCCTTCCGAGGGAGGTCATCTGGACCGCTTTTCGCCCCATGAAAGCCCCCAGCAGCGTCGCTCCAAACGACACGGCCGTCTGCAGCTTCTGCTGCTTCGCCTCCTGCTCCTCTCTCTCGACCGCTATCTCTGCGCGCTGGATCTGGGCCTGCAGGGTTTCAATCCGTTTTGCATATTTTTCCCTGAGTTTCTCCACCTGGGCATCCCGAGCCTCCCGTGCCGCCTGCTGGAGCCGGATCCGGAACTGTCCCTCCGTTTCACCGGGAGCAGAAACCATTTTCAGGGAGGGACTTTCAAAGAGCTCATACCGCTGCGTTCGGACGAGCCATTTGAGTGCCTCGCGGCCCAGGCGGGCGAGCTCCTTCCCAGAAAGAACGGAGGCAGGGGGCATTTCAAATTCAGCCGCTCCGGGGCGCGGTTCTTTTTCGAGGGCAACCTGGCCCTCCGTGAGCTGGTCCCCGCTTTCCCATTCAACAAGGACAGGACCCTCGGAGAACGGCCACAAAACGGTAAAAGGCAGGTTCTCGTCCAACTTCAGACGGGGACTGGAATAGGCCCCGTTTCCGGAAACCAGCAGCATGGGGCGGTAGATCAGGGGCCCCTGGGCCGCTCTTCCAGCGGGCGGGACAAAAACCTGCGTCACGTCAGGGGGCAGAACCGGGGGCTTCGGCACAAGCCTTCCAACCCCTGCGTTCGTCCTCGGCCCCGGCAGGGGGGCTTCACTCCTTTCAACCGGTACCGGGCTGGCCTGCAACATCTCCGTGGGGGTCTGCAGCCTTCGAACCTGGGCCCGGGTCAGCGGACCGCACAGGTAGCTCATGGCCCAGCGACTTTCGAAAAGGACCGGCCCCGCGTCATGGACATTGTGGAGCAGGAAAATTCTGTTTCCGAGAGAGGACAGCACCTTTTCCAATTCCTCCCTCGCCAGTTGAGACTCGGTCCCCTGGAGGGCCTCCAGGACCCTGGCTTTGTCTCGTTCTGTTTGCAGCCGGCCGATAAACCAGGTCCCGACGTTGGCCAGCCCCTTGTAATCCAGGTCCACCGGATTCTGCGTGGCCAGAACGACGCCCAGGCCGTAGGCCCGCCCCTGTTTCAGGAGCTTCAGCAGGGGCTCCTTCGCCGGCGGGTTCGCCACTGGAGGAAAGTAGCCCATGATCTCGTCCATGTACAGGATCGCCCGCAGGCTGGTCGTCCCGGGCAGCCCCCGTATCCACCCTAGAACCGCATTCAGAAGGATCGAAACGAAAAACTGCCTCTCTTTCTCCCCCAGGTGTGCGATGGAGAAAATCGACACTCGCGGTTTCCCCTCGGGCGTGTACAACAGGCGGGCCGGGTCCAGGGGATCCCCCTCCAGCCACAGGGAAAACCCAGGAGACGCCAGCAGGCTGTTCACCTTCATCGCAAGGGCGAATCGGTCCTTCGCCGGGAAGAACGACTCCAGGTCCATCACACCGATCCGGGAAAAGGGAGGAGACTGGATGTCCCGGACGAGGTTGGCCAGGTCCAGGTCCAGCCCCTCTCTCCAGGCCGACGCCAACAGGTTGGACAGGAGGATGTGCTCCCGCCCCTGGAAGGGGTCCGACTCGATTCCCATCAGGCTCAAAAGGCTTGTCACCGTCATCCCTACTGCGTCGTTGAGGGCTTCCGCGTCCTCCAGGACTGACTCGCCCGGCACAGACAGGGATTTCAGGATCGAAACCGGCCGCCCGGCCGTGCTGCCGGGAGTGTAAAGAGCAAACTCAGCGGAGGCTTTCAGGGCTGCGATCCGTTCCGGGGGCTGATCCCAGGATGCCAGCCCCTTCCTCCAGAGATCCGCCTGGCTTTTCGCGAAGTCTTCCGGCGACAGCCCCTTGCGGGCGGCCTCTTCCGCGTTTACCCAAGGCAGGAAATCCGACGGGGCAAGATCCGGGAACGTCAGCAGGAGGTTCCCCATGTCTCCCTTCGGATCGATTACGAGAGCCGGGATCTTGTCGATCGCCGCCTCTTCCAGCAGATCGATGCAGAGCCCCGTCTTCCCGCTTCCCGTCATGCCGATGCAGACCGCGTGGGTGACCAGGTCGCGGGAGTCATACAGGCACAGAGAATCCGTGGTGTTTCGCGTGGCGGGATCCACCAGCCTCCCCAGGTAAAAGCTTCCCAGCTTTTCGTAATTTTCCAAGACGGCATCTCTCCCCAGTATGGAAGTCATTATCCGTTTTTACACGACATGACCACAGCACCACTGCGACTACCATCAACCTATTGCTTTACTGACGAGTTGTATTATAATGTGAAAATGATTCTAATGATACCTGTGATACCTGAGGAGGTGTTGGCCATGCCCCAATTCACCGAACGCGAAAATGAAGTCCTGGTGGAGTTCTTGGAGGAGGCCATCGCTAACCTCCGTGAGGAAATCGCTGCCAGCGACAATGAAGAATACCGGACCATGCTGAAAGAGAGAAAGGCAATATTAATGGAAATTTTATCCTCAGTGACATCCGGGTAAGGGCTTAGTACAACGAAGCCGTTTATAATTCGAACAAAGTGAAAATACGCAGGAGGTTCAAAATGCGCAAAGGTTTTACTCTTGTTGAAACCTTAATTGGTTTGGTGATCCTCCTCATAGCGCTTTTTTCGATCTCGGCACTTGTCTTTTCTACCACAAAGCTGATGACAAAGACGATTGAGCGTGAAAAGGCTTTCCTAGTTGCTATGGACAAGTTGGAAACACTCGAAACGACAAGTTACGACGCGATAACCAGCGGAACGGAAACCAGCGGGGACTTCATCCTTTCCTGGGCGGTCACGACAAGCCAGAATTCTAAAGGTGTTCGCCTTAGTGTTGCTCGGACCGGGGCCGTAAAGGATGAGTCCGTGATCCTTGAACGAAGCTATAGCCCCTTTTCTTCCAACAAAAAACTCTACTAGGAGCATCCTATGCAGAAAACACGTGGATTATCTCTCTCTGAATTGCTCATTTCTCTCCTTGTCATCGGGGTGGTCATGGCTGCAACGATGGGGTTACTCTATGCCTTTTTCGGCCACTTTTCTCAATCCGATGATTATTCGGCTGCGAGACAAAGAGCCGAAATGGTCCTGACCATTTTGGAAAAACCCGTGCTCATGACAGGACTCGGCATCCCCCTGAAGGGAGGCATGTTTGTCCAGTCTTTCAAGAACAGCACGAATAACAATCTCCAAAACCTGGGCAGCGCAATTAAGATTATGAATGCCAACGGAAAACAGCATAACGACCTTCGCCTTCTTTACGCTCTTCCTTCCGGGCGCGCAAGCACAAGCGAATGGGACCTTGCTTCCGGTGATACGCCGACGATTTCCTTAACCAGCGGAGATCCGCTATCCGCCGCATTTGTCGATAACAACAAAGGAGAGACAAGGGGGTGGGTAATTTTCCCCCATTATGGGTACCCGTTAGGGGTAGAGACCCGAGCAAATGATTCGGTAAAAGTCATCGCGAATATCAGTGGAAAAATAGCATTCTTTGATGAACTTCATTTCCTGAGAAACTTTAGGATTGTGGAAAGTGCGGATTCGATTTACACCTATGACGGCTATTTCGTCCTGGATAGCCAAACGACGCCCTTACTTCATCGGCGCGTCGATGGAATCGTGGGGCTATATGCCGACTACCAAGCAGCAAGTGGCATCCTAACGGTTTGGGTTATGGCTCGAGGGGAAAGAAAGGCGAATTCGCCTTACTACACACAAAACAGGATTCTTGAATGGGTAGGAGGCACAATCGATATCCCTGATTTCAACACGAATCGTTATTATCGACTTGCCGTAGCCCAAGCGAAATGGCGGGTGAGAAACTGATGCGAAGGTCTAGAACCGGCCTTTGCCGAAAACGTAGAGGACTTGCCCTGGGAATGGTCCTGGTGACTCTTTTAGTGGGAGGGGCTTTTGTTGCCGTGGCTTTCCTTGTGGTAAACAATCTCTTTTTCTCTTCCCAATCAATCATTGACCGGTTCTCCCTTTACAATGAGGCGCAGGACGGTTTGGAGATTGGAAAAAGCTGGCTCAGGAACGCAATCCTGGCAGATGATCGCATCCCCCGCTGGGAAGCCCCGAATGCTAGCAATATCCTTAATCCCGCGGATGTTAGCACGAATTACGAAATCCTGATTGTTAAAACTCTTTCCGGTGATGCCGGAGAATTTACCTACAAAAAAGGGGAAACCAAAATCACGGTTCGCATTTACGACACTAATTACACCCCAGGAGCAGGCTTGGTAAATTCCTATCGGCAGGGTTTTCCACCGCAAGGTTATCCGTTCCCTGCCGAAGGGGAGGAATCGCTCCACCAGAGCAGTTCTTACGCAAGCAGCAACCGCGGGGAAGGATTTAGCGGTTCGGGCAGCGAAGGAGCCGGAGACCGGAATACGGTGCTGATACGAAGCACTGCGACCGACGGCAGGAATAGGCATTCTCGCACGGTTGAGAGCTTCCTGATCGTAAGGAAATAGGGAGGCGAGTGGAATGAACCCTCTTCAGAAATGGGAAAAGACACATTGGTGTGTGTTGGTCTCTCTCCTTGCCGTTGCTCTTTTTTCACCGGTTTTTTTTACGTCTGTTCTTCACGGGGACCCTGACCCGCAAATCTTGACGCCCTTTTTCAAGCCCATCCCTAACGGCTTCGGGAAAGCACTTGAACCCAACGTGCTGCTTCTCCTGGATACGAGCGGCTCGATGACCTTCAATCTTAGAGATGACAATAGCACTTACGGCGACGGGACAAAACCCTATGGATCAGGATCTTCTAGACAGTGGTATTTCGGTCGGGACACAAACAGCAACAACAACGATCCAACTATTCCCTATAACTATCACCCAAACCTCACCTACATCGACTCAGCGGACATGTTGTTATAAGGGGCATAAGCCGTGTTAACGGCCAGAAGATAATTATTACTGGAGCTTTTTACTAGTGGATCTAAGTCCCCAGTCGCGATGAAAAGCCACGTCTGGCGGTTCACCCGGCCAACATCCATCCTGTATGAGGATCCGCTTGACCCTTTCATGTTCATTATCTGGTTCGGGGCCCATCCGCCACTTTCCTTGAATTGGTAAATCCAGCCGTTATCCTCGCCGGCATAGAATTCTTCGATGCGCTGCAGGTTGTTTGTTCGGAGAACCGTGACAGGCGTCACGATGTTCTTCATGTTCGGTGTGGAGATCGGTGGGCGGCAAAGCTGTCCGTTCTGCAAGTTGATAACATATATGCATCCTTCGTTTGTTGATTCAAGGTTCCGGTTGCTGCCGTTACCCATCAACGCTACCCAATAGGTTGTTGTGGTGTTGTTCATAGTGATGTTCATCATCCCAAGAGCCGGAACGCTTAGAGTAAACCGGAGTTTTCGATAGTCGAGTGCAGTCTGGATGTTGTCGTGCGCTGCGATTGCCTCCGAAACGGTCCCACTGGAGGGCCCTGTCCAGAAACGTATCTGGGGTGAGCTCACTTTCCCCTTATCGGAAACCGTCTCGTTTACGGGATCATAGGTGATGTTTTCGACAGCCCAGAGGAACCGGGGGATTTCAGGGCTAGTGATGTCCAACGCATAAAGGCCCTGTCCAGCGAAGCCGTCCAGCCCAACCAGGATCGTTCTCCAGGAGGGGGGATCCGTCGATCCAGGAAGAGGAGTGTAAACGTCCTCTGCGACCACTGGCCCGTCCAGAAGGTATCTCGGCGTCGTTCGAACAGAGTCAAAATAGGCAAAAGAGAAGCTGTTGCCAGATTTCGTGAATCGACCTTTCTGTCCCAGCAGGCGCCCGTAACCGAGAACCTGCGGGGGAATGAATGCCCAACGTTCTTCCCCGCTACCGACGTCGAAAGCGTGAAGCATACCGTCATTGCCCTGGGTGTAAAGAACCTTCGCCCTGTTTCGGTTGTTTTGCGCAAACACCCTGTATTCCGAATGGGGGTTGCTTCCAACAGGAGAACCGACTTCAGTCAATCCGCCATGGAAAATGTCGCCGAGTTTCCACCTCTCCGATTGCGTCGGAACCTCATCCCACTCGTCACTCCCTAGAATCCAGCGAACAAACTTCGAAAATTGGACGGGAGAAACCGATGCAATATTGTTCGTAGCTTCCTCCCTCAAGTGAGTAGCATTTGCCTCGTTGAACAGGGCCAGGTTGCTTCCGGAAAGCACCGTTCCTTGAGTCCCCTTCCAATCGATTGTGTAAATCTTCCGGTCCGTGTAAGCTTTTTTGTTCAGGACCGTTGCAGCGTCCCAGGCAGGAGTGGTAGCCAGGATATCACCCGAAAGCACGTATTTCTCCAGTCGGCCTTGCCACTGGAGCTGGGCTCTAGGCGTAAAGCGGGTGACATAAACTCCGCCCGATTCCCCCTGCTTGGGAGGGCTGACCATTGGAGCTCCGCTGGTTCCCGCAAGCGCCTGAATCTGTTGGAAAATTAGCCGGAAGGCTTCCAGCAGAGATGCCACATCGGTGGCAAAATACGCTTTCTGTGTAGAAGCCTGTCCTTCCGTGCCGTCCCAGCCGACATCCGCCATTCGGTTCAAAGTGTTGGCGAGATCGGGATTGGTCGAAGGATCGATCAGGCCAATCACGAATGCCTTGACGGGTTGGGCTGGCTTCCCGAAAAAAATCTTGCTATTCAGGGAGTTGTAGAGGTTTTTCACAGACTGGATAGGATCCCCGTCTTCCGTTTCAGCCCCATCGGTCAGTATGATCACCCAGTTGTCCTGGCACCACCCGTTGACGACCCCGGTAGCTTGAAAGTACGCTTTCGCATTTTCACTACCGGAACCATAGATGGAGGCGGCAAGAGGGGTAGATCCCTGTGCCCTGAGTTCCTGGTTCTGGCTGTTTTCGATGCCGTCGAACCATTGCATGAGATTGGCCAAATGGTCGGCGCTGGCGGTGGTTTCGAACGGCTCCCGAAGTATCGCCCGCTTCATGCGGTTCCCCCATGAATCCAGGTAATGCCAACGAATGCGCTGATTCGTTCCGCTTCCGCTTCTCTGAGGTGTCCATTTGTACCAATCCGCACGGACGTTGTCCACAAAGCGCTGCCCGTAAGTCGCAAGGGCGACCCTCAGATTGTTCGTCAACTGGGGATCGCTGAAAAGCTCCCAAAGGACGAGTTTCAGGGCATACAGCCTACTGTCGTTCGGGTAGAGATAACGACCGCCCGAAGAGGCAAAATAGCTTGTATTTGTTGGGAGGTCCGCTGAGTCGATGTAGGTGAGGTTTGGGTGATAGTTATAGGGAATAGTTGGATCGTTGTTGTTGCTGTTTGTGTCCCGACCGAAATACCACT
>AQRZ01000043.1 GCA_000402835.1 Synergistetes bacterium JGI 0000079-D21 | reverse complement strand
CCATGAATCCACGGAACGTCAGCCCTCGAAAGTCCTGCTCCTCCGTCTCCACCAGCGAGAGCGCGTTCATCGCCACGATCGTCTCGCACCATCCCACGTACCGGATCGTCCCTCGGTAGATCGTCTTCGCCTCCGGGATCCCGTAACGCTCCAGGTACGGCAGGGAGTCCGCGTTGGCGTAGACCTCGAACCACCCCAGCGGCCCCATCTCCTCCAGGTGCACGTGCTCGTACGTCTTCCCGTCCTTCCACTCGTGCACCTCTCCGTCCAGCATCACCCTCGCGTCACGCTTGCTCGCTCCGATGAGGCTCGCCGGCGCCCACGAAAGCTTGTACCCCCACGGGTTCGTGTTCGCCTCCGCCGACGGCAGCGCCCCGCACACCGACCGGAAGCTCTCCACCCGGCCGCCTGACTCCCGGATCCGTCTCACCGTCCGCGCCGCCGACATGTGGTCGATCCCTGGGTCCAGACCCAGCTCGGTCAGGAAGGTCAATCCTGCGGCCTTGGCTTCTGCGTCGAGGGCCAGGGTCTCCGCGTCGATGTAAGCAGGGTGGACCAGGTGTACCCCCGCTTCCAGGCACTGCCTTGCCACGGGAGCCATGAAGGCCGGCGGCAGCAGGTTGATCACCAGGTCGGGCTTGACCGACGCAATCAGGCTGCCGGATTCACGGCCCGCGTCGGCCACGACAGCCGTGCTGTTGGGGTGCTTTTCCGTTACCCTTTCCAGGTTTTCCCTGGCCAGGTCCACCACCGTCACGGCGATCCCTTCATGCCTGAGCAGGTACTGGACACAGGGACGGGCAACCCGCCCCGCCCCGAACACGAGAACGTGCTTCATTTCATAAGACCTCCAGTTCTTTGCTCCTTCCCTTAAAGAGAGGAGTAGACGCTATTGACCAGGGTGATAAAGTCGAAGACCGGCAGTCCCGTTTTCCGGCGGATTTCCTCCGCAAAGGGAGGCAGGTCGGTGCACTCCAGGACAAAGGCCCGCGTTCGGGGCCTGGCCTCGAGCGCTTCGAGGGCCACGCCCACGATTTCACGCCGGACGGCCTCCAGGTCCATGTCTTCGTCGGGAGAGGTGAAGATCTTGCTCCACTGGGGACACCCCTCCAGGCCGTGCACATGCAGGTTGTCCGTCCGGGTGATCCCCGCTGCGGCCAGGTGTTCCGGCTTGAGGGCAGCGGCCTTGGCGGTCAGGATCGCCACCTCGCTTTCGCGTCCCACGATTTTCTGGACGAAGGGGACCTGCAGGAGGCTGGAGGTGAAGACGGGGACGTCTACCGCCTCGGCAAGCTCTTCCTGAAAAATCGCGTTGAAGCCGCAGCTGGTGGTGATGGCCCGGACACCGTCCGCCACCATGGCCTTCGCCTCCGCGATCATCGTTTGGAGGACCTCCCGGCTCGGGTTCTCGAGGATGGTGTGGATATTGGCACCCTTCACCCGGCAGAAACGCACCGGGAAGGAGTAGGATTCCGGGTTCGTGCTGTTCCCGACAAGGGACTCCAGCTGGACGAGGCCCCGGGGGACCTGCCCGGCTTCCCAGCAGAGGATTCCGATCTCGGCTTTTCGAGCGTTCATGGCGTTGCCTCCTAAAGGGTGGTTGCGGCGGGACCGGCCGGCTCAGCGGCAGGCCCCGCCCTTTTCAAGGTTGCAGGCTTTTCCTAGACGGACATGACCCCCAGCACCCCGTAGATCACCGCCGCGATGGCCGCCGCGGTAAAAGCGTACGGGATCTGGGTGGAAACGTGGTCCATGTGGTCCGATCCGGCGCCGAACGAGGAAAGACAGGTCGTATCGGAAACGGGCGAGCAGTGGTCCCCGAAGCAGCCGCCGCCGACGACCGCGCCGATCGTGGCCAGGACCAGCGGGGAAACGACGTTGCCGGAAAGCTGGAAGGCCAGGGGAAGGACGAAGGGAGTCAGGATGGCGTAGGTTCCCCAGGAGGTTCCGGTGAAGAAGGAAATCAGGGCTCCGGCGAAGAAGGTGGCCAGGGGCAGCATGGCCGGGGTCATCCAGGACTGGGCCATGGTGAAGATGTATTTCTGGGCGCCCAGGGCCTTGGAGATGTCGTTGATGCAGTAGGCCAACGCCAGGATCATGATGGCCGGCAGCACGGCCTTAATTCCCTTGTAGACGGTGTCCATGGCGTCCTTGATGCCCGTGAAGTACCCGCCGATGGTCAGGACGACCGCCTGGTACATGACCGCCGTGAAGAAGGCCTCGAGCGTCTTCGTGCTGTGCAGCGTGAAGAAGGTCCCGAGGGCGATGCCGATGACCAGGAGCACCGGGATGAAGAGGTAGACCATCAGGTTGGGCTTCTTGCCCTCCGCCATCCTGATCTCTTCCATCTCCGGCCCGCTCAGGGGCGTCGCGCCGTCGCGGATGACCTTGCCTTCCTTGAGGGCCCGCTCCTCGGCCTTCTTCATGGGACCGAAGTTGGGGAGGATCTGGAAGGCGATCAGGCCGCACATGATGACCGCAAGCCAGCCGTAGAAGTTGTAGGGGATGGAACGAATGAACGCCGACATCCCTTCTTCGGCCGTGGCGATCGGGCCGTGGCCCTTCAGCAGGCCGGCGATGTAGACGGCCCACGCGCTCAGCGGGATGATCGTGCAGACCGGAGCGCTACCGGAGTCGAGTTCGTAGGCCAGCATTTCCCGGGAGACCTTGTACTTGTCGGTCAGGGGCCGGGCGATGGGTCCGCTGAACAGGGGAGAGAAATAGTCGCTGAAGAAAATGAAAACACCCAGGACCCAGCCGAACCCGGAAGCCTGCCTCCGGGTGCGGATTTTCGTGGAGGCCCAGTCCGCGAAGGCGCTGATCACCCCGGCCTTCAGGTAGAAGGCGATCATGATCCCGATCGCGATTTCGATCATCATGACCCAGATGAAGTCAGCGTTGCCCAGCGCGTGCTGGAACAGCTTGGAGAGTCCAGTGGCCGGGTCGAAGCCCGCGATCACGACCCCCGCGACGCAGCCGATGACGAGAGAAAAGATGGCATCCTTCGTGAAGAAGGCAAGGAAAAGGGTCAGGACGATGGGGACGAGGGAGATGATGCCTTTTGCAGCGATATTCTCCATCAGAAACACTCCTTCCTCTAAGTTGGATCGTTTCTTTGCTCTTTTTCCTGGTCCTTTACCGTTCGTTTGTCTCCAGCATCACCCTCCCTTTTGACGTCAATTCGACCAGGCTATGCGAGAAACGGATCGACCAGATATTTCCGGCATCCATCTCCAGGAGAGCCGTCGTCGTATCGGGCCCACCGAGATCCGGCCCGCCGCCGGATTCGAACCGGAGCTCCCGGCCGCGGCTGGCCGAAGGTCCGGGGAGAAGGCCCTGGAAAACGAGCACGGCACAGACGGCTACGGTTCCCGTCCCGCAGGCGGGCTCCACGTGGCCTCCGGGGAGCCAGTGCGGGAACACGACGCGCCCCAGGGTGTCGGGCCGTTTGGGGTGAAGGTCGTAAACCGCGAAATCCAGGCTCGCCTGCGGGTAGCGGTCCAGGAATTCGGCCTGCAGTTCGGCCAGGGCAAGCCTGACCCGGGGGACGAGCGCGGCGACCTCTTCCGCCGCGAAACGGTCCAGCAGGTCGTCTGCGAGGACCACGAGAAACTTTCCCGCCCGAACGGCCCTCGTCCCGCCCAGGCGGACCTCCTCCACCCCGCTTTCAAGGACTTCTTCGAGGAACGCGGTCAGGTCCGTTTCGGTCCGGACGGAGCCGTCGGAAACGCCGACTGACATACGAACCGTCCCGGCATCGGTTTCCAGGACGACTTGCGAAGGGCCGGAGGGACCGAAACCGAAGACCTCCGCAAGCTGCCCTGTCCCGATCGCTGCCCCAAGCACCTGGGTCAGGCCTCCGCAGGCAGTGGTGTAGTTCCGGGAGGAGCGCCCGACGATTTTCAGGGGAAGCCGGCCGGACCCCGACGGGGGACTGACCAGCCCGGCCTCATGGCAGCCAAGGTGCGTGTCCTGCAGGGCGGTGAGCACGGTTTCAAGCTCCCTTTCCCGGGACAGCAGCCCCCCCGGAAGAAGGGCGATCGTGTTTCCGCCCATGTGCCCCTTCAGGAAGGGGATTTCTAGGGCTCCATCCGGCCGTCCCAAGGCCCTTCCTCGCGGTTCCAGGTGATGCCCCTGCGCCCGAGTTCCTGCATGAATTCGTCAAAAGGAACCTCGCTGGGGCTGACGATGCCTTTTTTCTCCAGCCTTCCGTCCAGGATCATCTGGGCCCCGATGGAAACCGGGAATCCCACGGTTCGCTGCATGGCGGTCAGGCCGGTGGAAAGGTCACGCTTGTCGATGACCTGGCAGACCACCCGCCAGGGCTTCCCGTCCTTTAGGCCCCGGGCGTCGGTTCGAACCAGCGCCACGTCCCTCTCTCCGTCGCCGTAGAAGAACTGTTCCTGGGAGCCGAACAGGGCCGCGCAGAAAGCGGTGGGAGCCACCTCGCAATTTCCGACCCGGATGGGTGCGTCCGAAAGGAAGCCGGACTTGGCCATGACTTCCCAGAAGGCCCTGTGCCCGGGCCACCGGCAAATGTAGCGCCCCATGTCCTTCACCGTTTCCCGGATCCCGAAACTCTTCGCGAAGTGCGAGCTGTCGCCGTTGGGGAAGCATTCCAGCGGCCCTCCCATCTCCGGAAGGTCCAGGATATGGGTGTTGGCTGGACTGAACATCTCGTCCGCCTTGATGGGGATGTCCTTTCCTCCCTTGATCACGACGGCGGGGCGAAGGTACGAGCGCATCACCCCGATCACCGACCAGGTGAACTTGTAGCGGATCGGGTTGTTCGCCGCTTCCAGCTCGGGGAACCCGGCCCCGTAGGAATGGAAGGCCTGGACCTCGTCCAGCCCGTCCAGGCACTTGCGGCCCAGAACCAGGTCGATGCCGGGATCCATGCCGAACTCCTCCAGGATCGTCTTCCCCTTATCCTTCATGACCGCGTCGATCCGGGCCAACTCCCGGAGGTTCGCCTCCCGCCTGGCGGGATCCTGTTCGCCGGGATTGGCGAGGTACATGGCCGACACGAGGTTGACCCCAAGCTCGGCGGCCGTCTGCGCCACCGGCAGCGCGAACAGCCCGGGAAGCAGCTCGATGACCACGTCGGCCCCGGTCATGACGGCGGCCAACTCTTCCTTCTTCGAAGCGTCGACCCTCACCGCCTTCACCCGGGGGTCGCCCAAAGCCGCGGCGTCTTTCTCGAAACCGGGGTAGCAGTCGGTGACAACGATTTCTTCGATCCCCGGAGATGCCAGCAAATCCACCAGGCTTGCCTTTCCCTGCATTCCGTACCCCAGCTGTACAACCCGTTTCCCAGGCATATGAAGGTCCCCTCCCGAATCGTTATGTATTCATCTATGGATATATCTTGAATACTTGATAAATGCATACCACCTGTTCCCTGTCCTGTCAATGCCAGGCCAAAAGTGCTTTTCATAACAATCAGAAAGGGGAAAGCCGTTTGACGGCTTTCCCCTTTTAAAAACGCTACAGGGTTCGTTTTCGGTTGTCCTCGGGGTTTCTATCTTCCGAGCAGAAGGAGTTCGTAGGTGTTCCGGACGTGTTCCCTCATTCGGGCGGCAGCTTCCTCCGGGTTCCTTTCCTCGATCGCCTTCACGATCGCGGCGTGCTGCTCGGGCGTCCTCTGGGGCGGGATATTGTCCCGGTCGGGCGTCTTGTAGAAACTGTCGAAATAGAAAACGTAGATGTTCGAGCGCCAGAAGCTGTTGACCACCCACTTTTCGAGGTAGGCGTTCCGAGAGGCTTTCGCGATCCCGAGGTGAAGCTGCTCGTTGATCTGGGCGAAGATATCCTTGGATCCCTTCGTAACGGCTTCCTCGTCCATTCGGAGAAGCTTCTTCAGCTTCCGGATCTCCTGGTCGGTGGCCTTCCTTGCAGCCGAGGCGGCCGCCTCGCTTTCGACCGCCATCCGGGCATAGAAAACCTGCTCGGCGTCCTCCGGGCTTGGAAACGGGATGTAGCACCCCTTTTTCGGCATCTTGTTCAGGAAGCCCTCGGCCACCAGGCGCCCCAGGGCCCGGCTCACGGGTGTCCGGCTCATTTCGAGCCTCGGAGCCAGGTCCACTTCCAGCAGGAAGTCACCGGGCCTGAACTGGCCGGAAAGGATCAGCTGGATGATGTCCCGGTAGGCCCGATCCTCCGCACTCAATTTTTCCACCTGGATTTCCCCTTTTAGATGTATTCATATCGGATGCATTCAAGGGCTCATTTTATGAGAGTTTTTAGCCAGCCGTCAAGACTGCTTTCGAAAAAACAAAAGGGGACCCCTCCGGGATCCCCAAACAAACTTCCTTGACGGGCACAATTCCCCGTTTACAGGGATTCCTTCTCCATCCACCCGAAAAACGCCAGGGTTGCAATCACGAAAGCGACAATGACGATCCAGTGGTTGACCCCCAGCACCTCGGGCAGGGTGATCTTCCCGTAGTCGCCCCATTTCAGGAGGGTTTCCTGGAGCTTCGGATACGCCTCCGCATAGATTCCCGCGCCGAAGAGCATTCCCAGGATCCCCCACAGCGCGTCGAGGCGCCCTTCCCCGACGGCCCCCGCCGAGGTCCCGGGACAATACCCCAGCAGGGCCCAGCCCAGGCCGAACAGGATTCCGCCCGGGATAACCGCGCCGAGGATCATCGGCTTGATCGACAGCTTCACCAGCCCCATGTCCCTGAGGACGTAGGTCCCCACCATCGCCACGACCACCGTGGAAAGCATGAACTTGACGATCGTGAGGTCTTTCAGGCGCAGGGCACCAAGCTGCCGGTCGTAGCGAATGACCTCGGTTCGCTGGAGGAGAATCCCGAAAAGAATGCCGGTGGCTAGGCCGTAAAGAAGATCCGGTTTCATCGGTCATCACCCCCGTAAAGCAGCCGAGCGACTGCGATTCCCACCGCGAAGAAAAGGAAAAGAGCAACAAACCCGCTGACAGCAAGCTGTAGCGAACCGCTCAGCCCGTGCCCGCTGGGTCACCCGTCGGCTAGCCGGGCGCCGAACATGGCGATCGCTCCGCCGACGAAAGCAACGATCGCCCTTTTCCCCCAGGACGGGCCAAACCGTACGTTCCATGTCCGGGGAACAAGCTGGAGCTGGAACGTCCCGGTCGCCAAAGAGCTGACCAGGGCACCCAGGAAGATCCCTATGAGAAACATGCCCTGCCAGTCCAGCTTCGGGCCGTCCTTGAGGAAATACGGCATCCGGGCGACCCTTTCCGGACTGAAAACCCGTTCCAGGAAAGCCGTCGCCCGGACAAAGGTCGTGGAGGCACCGAAATACTTGCCTGCAAGCCCGACGGAAGCGATCGACAAAACTCCCGCCAGGGCACCCCCCAGGTAAGGGTTCATCGGTTTCTTCCTCTCCGCGTGCATGGGCACCCCCCCTATTGGTGCGATATATTGCTTTTATTTTATCATGATGCTATCTCATCTCGAAGGCGTGCCTATTGCCCGAACGCCTGCCTGGCCTGGTTCAACAGTCCCAGGTAGGGGTCGTCCACGGCGTTGTGGGCCGGGGAGTGGATAAAGTAGTGGCCGAAAAGATCCATGACGGTTTCGCCCCTGGAGACGATGTCAATGAAACGTTCCGCCAGGAAAAGCGGGGAATCTCCGTCCTGGACCACCTGGAATCCGAGGATTTGCCCGGGTTTGACCCTGTTTTTCGGGGCCGTGGCCACCACGAGTTTCCAAGCTCCGTCTTTCCCCTCCGGCATGAACGGGTCCCGGGTACGAACCGGCTGGATCAACCCCGTGACGCTGTAACCGGCCCGGCTTGCCGCCTCTTCCGTCCAGCCGACGCTTCCCCAGTGCAGGCCCAGGATTTCGCTGACCCCCCAGGCCGTGAGGGGCGGCAATTCCATCGGCCTTCCCGCGATGTTGGACGCCGCCACCATGGCCTGGCGCATCGCCAGGGTCCCAATCAGGGGCAGGATCGCCTCGCCCGTGGCCCCGTCGACGACCTGGACGGCATCGCCCACCGCATACACTCCCGGGGCGGAGGTCCTCATTTGGCGATCGGTCACGATGCCGCGACCCGTTTCAAGGCCTGAGGTTTTCGCAAGGCGGAGGTCCGGCCTGACACCGGTGGCAAAAACGACCGCGTCCGCATCGAGGACCGTCCCGTCCGACAGTTCGACCCCACCCGGGAGAACCCGGGCAAGTCGGGCGTCCTTCCTGACCGGCACGTTCCGCTCGGCAAGCCGCTGTTCCAACTTGGAAGCCATGTCCCCGTCCAGGGCGGCCACGACGTGAGGAAGGGCCTCCAGCAGCGTGACGGCCATCCCCCGGTCCAGGAGGGCTTCCGCGGTTTCCAGCCCGATCGCCCCGGTACCGACCACGAGGGCCGTTTTCTTCTCCGAAGCCAGGCGGTCAAGCCTCCGGGCATCCCATGCCCCCCGCAGGACGTAAACGTGATCGGCCAGCCGCCCCTTGTCGACCCATTCGTCTCCGTAGAAGACACCGGTACCCTGAACCGTTCCGGATTCCGCCAGTACACCTTCGACCGCCGGGATCCAGGGCACTGCCCCGGGGGCGAGCACCAGCCGTTCGAACACTACGGCCGTTTGCCCGCCGGGGCCTTCCACGACCGCTTCGCGGGCGGCCAGGTCGAGAGCCGTGACGTTACCCTGCAGCACGTCCTGCAGGATGGTGGGCGGAAGCCTGTGGGACTTCGAGAGGTCCACCACCACCGCCTCGGGGCCGCCAGGGACCAACTTCCTCCCCACCCCGTAGGGCAGGCTGCAGATCACCGTAGGTTCCTCGTTGGCGACCATTTTGACGTCCCCCACGCCAAACTGTTTCAAAGCCATGTAGGCAACCCGGCCGCCGGGACCGCCCCCGACCACCAGGACATCCGTCTTGATCTTTTCAACCACTTGAGGGCATCCTCCTTCATTGGGAAATTGGTCACATATTATACCCTTGATGGGTATACGTCAAGCCATGTTATCTTGACTTTTCCCTGCTTTTCTGGTAAAAAGCGGGTGTCCAATTGAACACTCTCTCCGAGCCTGCCGATCCTAACGGTTTGATCCCATGGCGGCAGGCCAATGGGTTTCCCTGGAAACGGGGGAGCCTCCCGTTTGGAAAGGAGATCTG
Organism: Synergistetes bacterium JGI 0000079-D21; assembly: GCA_000402835.1. The sequence goes on along the minus strand of AQRZ01000043.1, from coordinate 18,595 downwards.
CGGGCTTTGAAACAGGCCGCCTTCCGCCAACGGGAGCGGCCTGTTTTTCGTTCCCGCTTTCTCGAGCCCCGAGGGGCCTCTTTGACGGGGCCCCTCCCCCCCCTTTTTTCGGGGTCACTTTCAATCGCAGGAGGCGGTAGAAGAGATGAAGCACGGGTGGAGGTTCGCAACGGTTCTGGTGCTGGTCCTGCTCCTGGCGGCCGGGACGGCTCCAGCGGCCAAGGCCCCGGTCCTTCGGATGGCCACGACGACTAGCACGGACAACACGGGACTTTTGGACTACCTGGCCCCCTTCTTCCAGAAGGACACGGGCATCGAGCTGCAGTGGGTCGCCGTCGGCACCGGCAAGGCCCTGCAATATGGCAAAAACGGAGACGTGGACGTGCTGCTCGTGCACGACCCCGAGGCAGAGGCCGCCTTCATGAAGGAAAAGTACGGCAAGAGCCGCCGCGAGGTCATGTACAACGACTTCATCCTCGTCGGTCCCGCTTCCGACCCCGCGAAGGTGAAAGGAAAAACTGCCGCGGAGGCTTTGAGGGCCGTCGCGGAGAAAAAGAGTCCGTTTGCAAGCCGGGGCGACAAGTCCGGGACCCACATGGCGGAACTCCGCCTCTGGAAGGATGCCGGCGTGGCGGCCCCCGACAGGGAAAGCTGGTACCTTTCCGTCGGGCAGGGCATGATCGAGACCCTGACCGTGGCTGGCGAACGGGGTGCCTACACCCTCACCGACCGCGGCACCTACATCAAGTACGAATCCAACTACAAGGGAAAACCGCCCCTCGTCATCCTGGTGGAAGGAGACAGAAAACTTTACAACCAGTACAGCGTCATCGTGGTGGCTCCCAGCCGCGCCCAGGGGCTGAAGACGGACCTGGCGGAACGGTTCTCCGCCTGGATGGCCTCCCCGCGTGGGCAGAAGCTCATCGCGGACTTTCGCCTGATGGGTAAGCCGCTGTTCTTCCCGAACGCCGGGGCTTTCTAGCGCCCCTCCGGGTCGACCAGGCCGGAAGGTGCATCGGAGAGCGCCCCTTCCGGCGATTCGTACTCTTGCAGGGAGCGGAGAGGGACTTCCACCGGCGCGGGACCGTCGAGCTCCCCTTCGTCGGAATGGTTCAGCACGGCAAGGCGCCTCGCGGTCACCAGGACGCGGTTCTCGAGCGACCCGACGGCCTTGTTGTAGGAATCGCTGGCGGTCTTCAGCCCCTTGCGGACCCCTTCGAAGTGCCCCAGGAACGCCTTGAGCCGGTCGTGCAGCTCCCGCCCCGTCTCGCTGATGGCTTTCGCGTTTCGTGCGATCGCTTCCTGGTTCCACCCGTAGGCCACCGCCTTGAGCAGGGCCAGGAGGGTCGTCGGGGTGGCCAGCATCACCTTGTTCTTGGCCCCGTACTCGATCNNCNGGATTNGAAAGGGTAACGGAAAAGCACCCCAACAGCACGGCTGTCGTGGCCGACGCGGGCCGTGAATCCGGCAGCCTGATTGCGTCGGTCAAGCCCGACCTGGTGATCAACCTGCTGCCGCCGGCCTTCATGGCTCCCGTGGCAAGGCAGTGCCTGGAAGCGGGGGTACACCTGGTCCACCCTGCTTACATCGACGCGGAGACCCTGGCCCTCGACGCAGAAGCCAAGGCCGCAGGATTGACCTTCCTGACCGAGCTGGGTCTGGACCCAGGGATCGACCACATGTCGGCGGCGCGGACGGTGAGACGGATCCGGGAGTCAGGCGGCCGGGTGGAGAGCTTCCGGTCGGTGTGCGGGGCGCTGCCGTCGGCGGAGGCGAACACGAACCCGTGGGGGTACAAGCTTTCGTGGGCGCCGGCGAGCCTCATCGGAGCGAGCAAGCGTGACGCGAGGGTGATGCTGGACGGAGAGGTGCACGAGTGGAAGGACGGGAAGACGTACGAGCACGTGCACCTGGAGGAGATGGGGCCGCTGGGGTGGTTCGAGGTCTACGCCAACGCGGACTCCCTGCCGTACCTGGAGCGTTACGGGATCCCGGAGGCGAAGACGATCTACCGAGGGACGATCCGGTACGTGGGATGGTGCGAGACGATCGTGGCGATGAACGCGCTCTCGCTGGTGGAGACGGAGGAGCAGGACTTTCGAGGGCTGACGTTCCGTGGATTCATGGCGAGGCAGGCGGGAGAGTCGGATCCGGCGAAGGCGGAGGAGGCGGTGTGCAGGAAGCTCGGGATCGGTCGGCACACGGCGGTGTACGAGCGGTTCGAGTGGCTGGGGCTGTTCGAGGACAGGCCGCTGCCGTTTGCGAAGGGATCTGCGCGGGACGTGATCTCGCACCTGTTCGGCGAGAAGCTGGTGTACGGGGAAGGGGAGAAGGACCTGGTGATCCTGAAGGACGAGGTGGTGGCGCACTACCCGGGAACCGGCCGCCGGGTGAGGCACACGTCGACGCTGGTGGACTTCGGGATCCCGAACGGGGACACTTCCATCGCCCGGACGACGGGCCTGCCCCCGGCCATCGCGGCACGGTTCATCCTGGAGGGGGCAATCCGGGCGAAAGGCGTTTTGACCCCGGTTTTGCCGGAGATCGTGGACCCGGTCCTCGCGGAGCTGAAGAACGAAGGGATCGCGCTCGAGGAGAGCGAAACGGAAATCTGATCCTTCTTCGAGGGGGAAGAAAAGAAAAAGGGAGGGCCCGCGGGGGCCCTCCCTTTTTCTTTGTTGTTCCTGTTTTTTAGTCCTTCGGGGTGACCTTCGTGTAAAGGGTTTCCTTTCCGTTCACGATTTTTAGGATCGCGCCCGGCTTGTTGAGCGGATCATGGGTCTTCGGGTCCATGTTCAGGGTGAAGTCCAGGAGTTTCAGTCCTTTCGTTTTCGCAAGAGCTTCGGCGATGGCAGGACCTTCAGCCTTGCCTGCCCGCTTGATGGCGTCGAACAGTGCATACATGGCATCGTAGCCCAGGGTGATGCTGACGATTTCAACCGGGGGTTTCCCGAAGCGTTTCGTGTACTTTTCGATCAGGGGTTTCAGGACAGGATCGTCGAAAGCGATGTGGGTGACCCAGTATGTCCCCTCCATCGCCTTCCCGGCGATCTCCGCCATGGCTGGGCTGTATCCATCGCCGCCGATAAAGACAGGCTTCCACCCCATTTCCTCGCATTGTTTGATGATTAGGGCCATTTCCTTGTAGAGGCCAGGCAGGACGACAGCCTTTGCGCCGGTTGCCTTCGCCTGGGTGATCTGGGCCCGGAAATCGACGTCGCCCTCGCGGTATCCGTAGAGCCCGGCGACCTTGCCGCCGGCCTTGGTGTATGTGGCAACGAAGAATTGCTTCATCCCTTCGGCGTAATCGCTTCCGACGTCATGGAAAATCACTGCATCCTTGATCTTCAGGTTGTTGGCCAAGAATTCCGCCATGATCTTACCCTGGTAAGGGTCAGTGAAGCAGATCCGGAAGGAGAAGGGGTACGGGGTTCCCTTTTCCGGATCAACCGTCACCGCAGGGTTTGTTGCCGAGGTGGCCATGATGGGAACCTTGTACTGCTCGCTGATCGGGCGGATGGCGATCTGCAGACCGCTGTAGTTCGTCCCGGCGATTGCAACGACCTTGTCCTGCAGGATCATGCGGCGTGCCGCATTAACGGTATCCTCGGCGCGCCCCTTCGTGTCGTAGACAATCAGTTCTACCGGTCGGCCGAGAAGCCCACCCTTGGCATTGATTTCTTCAACTGCCAGGATGGAAACATTCTGGTAGTGCTCGCCCCAGGTTGCCCCTGACCCGGTCAGGGCGGCCAGCTTACCGATCTTGATGGGCTCAACCGCACATGCTGCAGATGCGGCTAGCAAGATGCACAGGCAGATCAGGATAAGCGCTTTCTTCATGATTCTCCCCCTCCTCTTGGATTTTCGATTCCTCGAATTTGCCGGCACGAAGGGAAAAGGCACTCCTTTCCCTTTATTGCCGGGGATTTTGGCGGGATTTCCCGCTCTTGACCCCGTTTCTTTCTCTTCCCCGTCTATTGGCTCAACTTCTTCGCACCAGGGATTCGCACGAGGAGCGAATGTGCCGTTCCATGGCTTCCCTGGCGGCACCGGTGTTTCCTGCGAGGATGGCTTCCGTGATGGCCTTGTGTTCGTAGTATGTCGGGCCGTAAATACCCTTGGAAAAACGTTCCCTGGATTCACCAGGAGTAATGAAATAGGTGTCGTAGGCATAGATGTATAGCTGGCTCCTCCAGAAGCACTGACTCAGAAAACGTTCGACGTAAGCATTGCCGCTTGCCCTGGCAATGGTGCTGTGGAAGCGCTCGTTGTAGTCCGTGAAGCGATCTCTTTCCCAGCTACGGTAGATTTCCTCCAACTCTTCCTGCAAGGCGGATAGGGTCACCCGGTCGGAGGAGTCTGCCCTGGAGGCGGCAAGCTCTGCCGCTAATCCCTCGAGCTTCTGGCGCGTCAGGAAAACCTGCTGCATATCTTCCCCCGTGAGCTTTGGGACGATATAGCCCTTTGGCTCCACCCTCTCGAGGAGGCCTTCCGCGATGAGTGCGCGGATCGCGGTTCGGATCGGCGTTCGGCTCATCGCGAGGGTTTCTGCTAGCTGGTTCTCGCTCACCGATTCTCCCGGCGAAAAGACATGGTTGAGGATCCTCTTCGTGATCTCCGCCTTTGCCTTGCTTTCAGCCCTTTGATAATCCAATAATCCGGTCATATTTAATAATTCTCCTTCAATCGCTGTTATGTTTTTAGGTGTATGGGGTCCTTGCTGGGATCCCAAAAATGGCTTATGCTATTTTCCTACGAGGCGAAGCCCCCTGTCAATAACGGAAAAAAACCTGCGGGAGGTGGAAGCATGAAAAAGGTGATCGTCTTCGGCGCAGGACGTGTGGCTGGGCCCGCAATCCGCACCCTTCTGGAAAGAGGGCACCAGGTCACTGTCATGGATCCGGTCTTGGAGCGCGCGAGAAGGCATGTGGGTGACCACCCTCTCGGAAGGGCCGTACAGGGGGACGCGCTCATAGACGGACCCGCCCTGATCGAATCGGACCCCCCGGACATTCTCGTCAGCCTTCTACCCGTCGCCCTTGCAGTTCCAGCGATCGAGCTGTCTGTTCGTTACGGGATCAGCCAAGTCTGTCCTATCTACCTCAACACGGCCAGGCACCTTGAGGACCAGATCCGTCGTTCGGGTGTCACCGTTCTGGGAGAGGTCGGCCTCGACCCGGGCATCGACCATATATCCGCCGCCCGGACGATCCATAACATCCATGCTGAGGGCGGGCAGGTTGAATCCTTCTGGTCGGTTTGCGGTTCTCTTCCGGATCATACGGCCAACAACAATCCCCTGGGCTACAAGCTGACCTGGGCTCCGGAATCTCTCGTTGGAGCTAGCGTCCGAGACGCGGTGATCGTGAAGAACCAAAAACAGGTTTTTTATCCAAGAGGCGAAACTTTCCGCCACTACACGCTCGAAGAGATCCAGGGCCTAGGTTGGTTCGAGGTCTATGCCAATGCCGATTCCACACCCTATATCCAGCAGTACGGTATGCCGGAGGCGAAAGACGTCTTCCGCGGAACGCTCCGTTTCCCGGGGTGGTGTGACTTCGTTGTCGCCACCAACTCGCTCGGCCTTTACGGCCAGAAGAAAATGTCCCTGGAAGGGGTGACGTTCGCCGGACTCGTGAGGCAGCTTGCCGGAGCTCCGGCCGAGGCTCCGGTTCACGATGCGGTGGCTTCCTTTCTCGGCTTACCGAGTCACGGACTGGTTCTAAAGCAGATGGAATGGCTAGGCTTATTCGACGACCGAAACATCCCCATCTCAGAAGGAGGTCCCCGAGACGTCCTGACATGCCTTTTTTATGAAAAGCTCCTCCTGCTTCCTGAGGAAAGGGACCTGGTGGTCATGCAGCACCGTTATCGGGTGTTTTACCCCGAGACCAGGCGAACGGTTCTGAGAATTTCTACTCTTGTAGAACGGGGCGGGGCCGGAAAAGAAACCGCAATCGCTCGAACGACCGGTATTCCTTTCGGAATCGGGGCAGACCTGATCCTGTCAGGCCGGGTTCAGGAGAAGGGCTTGATCGGCCCGACGGTGCCTTCCATTAACGACCCGATGCTTGAGCAACTGGAAGAAATGGGCATTCGCTTTTCTGATACCGAGATAGAAATGGATTGAAAGGAGCGAGAGGAATGAATGAGAAAACCGAAAATGAACTGATTCGCCCCACGAACTGGTGGGAAGCTCTGCCAAGGGAGGGGTACAGGAACCTTGAAAAACTGGACACGGGGCAGGAGTGGTACTCCGTTTACCGGCTGGATTCCAGGACCAGGATCATCTACGAAGATGGGCAATTCGACGAGAATGTCAGTTACCTTGTCGAAGGGGATCGCCAAGCCGTACTGATAGACACGGGTGATAACCTGGCCGATATCAGGGAGCTCGTCCGAAGGCTGACGAAACTCCCGGTTGCCGTACTAAACACCCATCGGCACCTGGACCACATCGGGGGGAACTACCTCTTCGACGAGGTCTGGGCCTACGATCATAGAGTAACCCGGGAAACCGCCGCCCTCGGCGTAAGTCACCAGGAAGCATTAGAGGTTATCCAGCCGGGTAGCTTCAGTAAACCTGTTCCGCAGCCGTTCTACGAGAAATCCTACTGCATTCCCCCATACCGGGTCACCCGCTGGATATCCGACGGAGAAAAAATTGACCTCGGGGGAAGAGTCCTTGAGGCAATCCATACCCCCGGGCACGCGCCTGATCATTTGATGTTCATGGAGAAGGAAACGGGGTATTTCTGGACAGGCGACAACTTCTACACGGGGTGCGTCTACACACATCTTCCCTGGGGGAACCTGGACGTGTTCATCGAAACCTACGAAAAGAAAATCCTGCCGAGGGCATCAGAAGCCCGGCTCCTCCTGCCGAGCCATAACGACCCGTGCTCCAGGCTGGAAGTCCTTGAGGAGGTGGCGGCCCTTGCACGTCTTGCCAGGAAGGGTGATGGGGAATACGAGACTGGCGAGAAGGGGCTTCGCAAGTACAGGGGCTCCTGTTTCTCGTTGGTGATCGGGGCAAAGCAGGCGGAAAGGTGAACCCGGCTAGACCCAGGCAAAAAGGAACGATAATCGGGAGGGGAAATAGACGATGGTTGAAACGAACAAGACTGCTGCAGAAATCTTCGACGATGATTACGGGGAAAAGTGGTTCAGCGACACCGCGAGCTTCGAGGAAGACCTTCCCTTCGTCTGGGGTCGGAAATGGAGCGTTTCCTCTGAGGTCGGAAGGCTGAAGGCATGCCTGGTTAGACGACCTGGCAAAGAGATCGAGGCCGTAAAAAACCCGGCCGACTGGAGGTGGGGAGCTGTCATGGATCCCCAGAAGGCCCGTGACCAGCACGATGCCTTCACCCAGGTTTATCGGGATCATGGCGTTGACGTCTTCTATGTTGAGGAGCAGAGGGAAGACCGGCCGAACGCAATTTTCATGAGGGACAACGTGCTGGGCACTCCTGAAGGAGCGATTCTTTGCCGCCAGGCCACCAGGTTCCGCCGAGGGGAAGAAGCGGCAGTGGCGAAAACTCTGACGAAGATCGGGTGTCCTATTGTACGGACCATCTCGGGGAAGGGTTTTTTCGAGGGGGCTTGCGCGATGTGGATCGACCGCCAGACAGTGATCCTAGGCAGCGGAGTTCGGTCCAATGCTGAAGGAATCCGCCAGGTGGAGGAAGTCCTCCGCCCCATGGGGGTAGACAACATCCTTCACTACCAGATCCCTTGGGGGCATGCCCACCTGGACGGACTGATGAACCCCGTTGACCGGAGGAAGATCCTGATTTTCCCCTGGCAGACTCCCTATGACGTAATCGAACCCCTTCGGAAAATGGGCTTCGAATTGATTGAAGCTCCTTCCATCGAGGAGGTCAAGCATGGCATGGCGGTGAACCTTGTGGCGATCGCCCCCGGGCTGGTGGTTATGCCCGCGGGTAATCCGCAAACGCAGAAGGCGCTCGAGAAGGCAGGGATAGAAGTGATTCCCGTGGACGTTTCGGAGTTGATGAAAGGTTACGGATCGCTCCACTGCATGACCGCCTTCCTCGAGCGGGAAGAGGCATAGGGGGATCTTCATGGCTTCTCTGAAGGACAGTCCCCAGTATTACCATCGTGTTCTGGAGCGTATTCCGCCGCGTCCCACCCCCGCCTTTTCGGACGAGGAGATGCAGAAACGGGTGTGGGGTCGGCGCTGGGGAGTGAAGAATGATGTCGGAACTCTGAAAATGGTTCTGCTGCACCGACCGGGCGACGAGATCCGAGTGATGACGGCTGATCGATATGATCCCTCCATCGAAGCCCTTATTGACGACGAAGAGCAATGGTACTTCCGCTCGGACAGGGAACCGGACCTGGCGAAGATGCAGGAGGAACACGACGCGTTCGCGAAACTCCTCGCGGACAACGGCGTAGAGGTTGTGTACATGGATTGCGGCCCCCGAAACCCGAACGCGATGTTCACGCGGGATACCGGGATGGTCGTGGACGGGGGGCTCATCGTTTCGCGCATGGGGCCGGTAGGCAGGCCTTACGGGACCGGCCGCAGGGGAGAAGAGTTGTATATTACCCGCAAGGCCGCCGAGCTCGGCATGCCCATTCTACGGACGATCGCGGGCGAAGGGCTCATGGAGGGAGGCAGTTTCTGCCTCCTGGACGAGCGCCATGCCGCGATTGGCTTGAGTTTCCGCGGAAACGTCTCCGGAGCCGACCAGGTGGAGGAAGTCTTGAGGCTCCTCGGTATCGAGCTGATCCGGGTTCCCCTCCCAGGGTTTGCCATGCACCTGGACGGTGGAATCGTCATGGTGGACCATGATAAGGCCGTGGTCAACGTCGAGCGTCTTCCCTACTGGTTCATCGACCGCCTGAGAGAACTTGGGATCGAGCTGATTTATGCGGATTACCGGGATGTCGCCTACTCGGTGAACGTCCTCACCATTCGTCCCGGTGTCGTGATCATGGACGAGCGAGGGACCTGGACCAGGGAAAGTCTCGAAAAGCGGGGCGTGTTGGTCATCCCGACCTGCTGGGAGGAGTGCACGAAACACGGCGGTGGAGTTCACTGCTCTTCCCTCCCGCTTGTTAGGGACCCAGACTAGACTTCGCATGGCTCTGAAAAAGGGAGCTCTTGCGGTGGATAGAGGGCGGATCGTGTTCGTAGGGGCTTCCGTGACGATATTGGGCCCTGCAAGCCAGAACATTCTTAGTGAAAAATCATTGATGATGCCGGGGTTCGTGGACGCACGTTATCCTATGGAAATGTCGGCCTTAAGGGGGGTGGTCGATGCACGTTCGACCTGATGATGTTCGGCCGCGTTCCCTTCAAGTGGCACCTTTGCCGGGAAGGTCGACTGGCGGGGTTCCTCTAGGCTTGATGGAAACCATGGCTGCAGGAACCACGAAGGTTGGTAACTACGACGAACGGACGACGGGGCGGAAGCCTTAATGCGGGTCGGCGTCAGGGGGCACCTCACCCAGCTTTTCAGAGAGGTCCACGACCAGATCTATCCCCCCGTAGAGCTTTACGAGTTCCACGAAGGGTTCGGAAGAGGACACCTGGAAGAAATGTTCGACTTCTTTGACCGATGGAACACTTCATCCTGGATGGGTCCATCCGGGCGAAAGGCGTTTTGACCCCGGTTTTGCCGGAGATCGTGGACCCGGTCCTCGCGGAGTTGAAGAACGAAGGGATCGCGCTCGAGGAGAGAGAAAGCGCGATCGACTGAGATCAGGAAAGCAAAAAAGAGGCTCCCGGTCCGACCGGGAGCCTCTTTTTTGCCCCTATTCCCTGCGGTCCTTCCTCTCGAACCGGCTCAGGACGTCCCCGTCTCCGTCGAGGCAGGTGCGAGATCACCGGGTCCTTCCAGCCCAGCTTTCCCTCGTCCAGGAGGGAGCGGCCAGGGTCGCCGCGAGTAAAAGTGCCGTGACGAGGGGGTTTGGAAAACGCTTTGCCTGCATGGGGGATCACCTCGATCAGGATGCGAATGAATGGTGAAACGGGGCTGAAACGAGAGTACCCCCCTGGGAGTGATTCTGCAAATCGATTGTCTTTTCGGCTTCCGATCGCTTACCATCTACATAGAAGAAATCGCGGGAGGAGGCCCAATCGAGATGATCAACACGCTGAAAAGGAAGCTGGCACTTGGCCAGCCGGTGATCGGCCCGTTCCTGACGCTCAACTGCCCGGACCTCGTGGAGCTGATGGGGCTGACGGGCTTCGACTTCCTCATCATCGACACCGAGCACGGTCCCATGGAGGCCGAATCGATCCAGAACCTGATCCGTGCCGCGGAACTGAGGGGGATCACGCCCATCGTCCGGGTGTCCGACACCCGGGACATCACGATCCTGAAAACCCTCGACGTCGGCGCCCACGGGATCCAGGTCCCGCAGGTCAACTTTCCGGAAACCGCCCAGGCCGTCGTCCGCGCGGCGAAATACTTCCCCGTCGGGACCCGGGGTGCCGCCATGCCCCGAGCCGCCGACTACGGCCTGCGCCCCTTCGGCGAGTACCTGGCCTCTGCGAACGACGAGACGATGGTGGTCGTGCACTGCGAGAACAGGGCCGGCCTTTCCTGCATCGAGGAAATCGCCGCCACCCCGGGGGTCGACGTGGTTTTCGTCGGGCCCTACGACCTTTCCCAGTCGCTGGGATTCCCGGGCCAACTGGACAGCCCCCAGGTCGTCCAGGCGGTCGAAAAGGCCCTGAAAGCCGCGAGGAACGCCGGGAAACCGGCCGGGATCTTCGTGACGGGGGAGGAAGAGGCCCGCATGAGGCTGGACCAGGGGTTCCGCTACATCGCCTACAGCATGGATTCCATCCTTTTCGCGGGTGCCTGCCGCCAGGCCGTGAAGGCCCTGAAGGGCCACATGGGGTGCCAGGCCCAATAGGAGGGGATTCCCGTGAAGAGGAAAACCGGGCTTCTCCTCGCCTTGATGCTGGTCCTCGGCTTCCCGCTGATTGCGGCGGGACAGGAAGTGCACGCCTTCAAGGGGCCGTTCACGCCCTCCTCGAGAGGGGAAGAACTGCTGAAAGCCCTGGTGGACTACACCGATCCGGATTCCGTGGAGATGATCCTCGACGGCGAGCCGGACGAAAACTGGAACGTCCGGAACCTGTTCTTCCGCGTCAGGGGAGGCCGGTTTGCCGGAAAGATCCGGGTGGAGGACATCTCCCTTTCCGCCTCCTTCGTCACCCTGGACCCCCCGTCGCAGGGGCGTAGCCTTTCCGTGAAAAAGGCCATGCGGAGCAACCTGCAGGTGAGCCTCCTGGAGTCCGACGTGAACGGCGCGATCCGGATGTTCACCTCGGAAAAGGACGGGGACTGGAAGGACGTTTCGGTCCGTTTCGTCCCGCCCCGGAACATCGAGGCGCGGGGGCGGTACCACGTCAACAACCCGGGTCTCGTCATCCTGGCGGAGGTCTCGACAGGGCTGGCGATCCGGGACGGGGTCGAGATCTGGCTGGAGGACACGAAGCTGAAAATCAACCGGGGGGAACAGACCGAAACCGTGCGGGAGGCCATCCGGAAACTCCAGCCGGTGGTCGACGTCCGGAAGTTTCCCTTCCCGGTCCTTCTTTCCGAGCTGAAAGCCGGGAACGGCCGCCTCGAAATCGCTTCGAGGACCCGGCCCTGTCCCTTTGACGGGATCGTTTACCGGTACAGCCGCTAACCCGGGGGGGAAGAACATGTCGACCGAAATCAAGCCCGTCGTTTCAAAAGAAGAAACCTTCGACCGCCTGGAAATCCGCCTGGGCCGGGTCCTGTCCGCGGAAATCGAGCCCTCCTCGCCGAAAAAGGCCTACCGGCTCGAGATCGACTTCGGGAAGTTCGGGAAAAAGACCAGCGTGGGGCGGTTCACCCGGCATGCCCCAGAAGAGCTGGTCGGCCGCCTGGTGATCGGGGTCCTGAACTTCGAGCCGCGCAGGGTCGGCGAGGTCCTCTCCGAGGTGCTGGTCCTGGGCGTCCAGTACCCGAAGGCCGAAAGCGGCGAGGCGACCTTCCTGACCCCCGCCGTCGAGGCGAAGATCGGGGGGAAGGTGTTCTAGCCCAGCGCTTTTGCCAAAAGCGACGTGAAGACCACCATGCAGACGATCGCCATCGGGTAGGTGGCCCCGTAGCCCGCGCTGCACTCCTCCCCGCCGGTGGCCTCGATTGCCGCACCCAGTCCGGGGGTGCTGGTCATGGCCCCGCAGATGGCACCGGCCAGCAGGATCCAGTTCAGCTTCCAGACCGTCCGGCCCAGGAAATAACCCGCGAGCTCTGACGCGAGAGCCGAGAGGGCCCCGATGGCCACGAGCAGGACCCCGTGTTCCACAAGGGCGTCGATCATCTGGGGGCCCGCCATCAGCCCCACGACGGCAAGGAAATAGGCAAGGGAGAGCTCTCGGATGGAAGAGAGGGTTTTCCGTTCCATTCTCATGGGCAAGGGGCCGAGACGCCCCGCCGCCCCCAGGGCCAGGGCGGCGATGAGGCCGCCTCCGGTGCTGCCCAGCGAAACGGGGTTGCCCATGACGTTGATGGAGAAGCTCCCGAGCAGGATTCCGAGAACGATGCAGACGACAAAGGAGAGGAGCGAAAAAGGAACGGAGGTTGGAACGGCTTCGCTTTTCCTGTCCGCCCCGTAGAAATCCCGGTAGATGGCCGCCAGTTCTTCCCGTTCCCTGATCACGTCGATCCGGAAGATCGCCGGCGCCAGCTGGACGAAGAGGACCACCGCCAGTACGCCGAACGGGTAGGCAATCGTGTAGCCCACCGTGACGAGGGGGTTTCCTCCCGTGGCCTCCAGTGCGGCTCCCAGTCCGGGAGAACTCGTCAGGGCTCCCGTGTAGGTCCCGGCAACCAGGAGCTGGTCCACGCCGACGACCAAGCGGGCCATGGCGTACGTGCAAAGGGCACCGATTCCGGTAACGGCAAGGCCGAGGATGACGAATTTCATCCCGTATTTTTTCACCACCAGGACGATGTCCTCGGCAGAGAGCAGCCCCACCGCCACGACGAAGAGCATGAGGTTCCAGTTGAAAAGCTCGTATGAAATTTTCACTTTGAGAAGTCCCAGGGCCAGCCCGGTGAAAAGCACCCCCGAAGTCCCCAGGCTGATTGACTTGAACTTTAGCCTGCCGAGCAAGAGGCCGGAAGCCACCGCGACGCTTAGGAGCAGGATCTGGTTTTGGAGAAGCTTGGCGAAGATTTCAGGCATCTTGATCACCCCGGGTTTTGGCGAAATCGGTGCTGAATTCCGGTCTCACTTGTATTCGTTAACCGATTTCCCTAACATGAGAAAAGGCCGAGAGTATTTTACCCTTTCTTGCGCTGTTTCGGTGCCAGCCCTAACTCTCGGAGAACCCGGGTTTCCGGGAACGTGACAAGGAGGAAAGGAAAAAATGGACTACCGCATCGAGAAGGATTCCATGGGTGAAGTCCGCGTACCGGCGGACAAGCTCTACGGGGCCCAGTCCCAGAGAAGCATCGACAACTTCCGGATCGGTTGGGAAAAGATGCCGGAAGAAATCATAGCCGCGTTCGCCGTCCTCAAGAAGGCCTCTGCCCTGGCCAACCTGAAGCTCGGTGCCCTGGACGAGCCCCGGGCCATGGCCATCGCGAAAGCCGCGGACGAGGTCCTGGAAGGCAAGCTTTCGGGCAACTTCGGGCTTTCGGTCTGGCAGACCGGAAGCGGGACCCAATCGAACATGAACGTGAACGAGGTCCTGGCCAACCGGGCCAACCAGATCCTGGATGACCCCGACAGGAAGGTCCACCCGAACAACCACGTGAACAAGTCCCAGAGTTCGAACGACACGTTCCCGGCGGCCATGCACATCGCGGCGGTGACCGAGCTGGAGGACCGCCTCCTGCCCGCGTTGGAAAAGCTGAAGAAAACCCTGGCCGGGAAGTCCGAGCGCACCATGCACCTGGTGAAGACCGGCCGGACGCACCTCCAGGACGCCACACCCCTGACCCTGGGGCAGGAAATCAGCGGCTGGGTGCGGATGCTGGAGCGGGACGGAGAAATGATCCGGGCGAGCCTGGAATACCTCCGGGATCTCGCCCTGGGCGGGACTGCCGTGGGGACGGGCCTCAACGCACCGGAGGGCTTCGACGTCGAAGTGGCGGCGCAGATTTCAAAGCTGACCGGCAAGACGTTCCGGACGGCGCCGAACAAGTTCCACTCCCTGACGAGCAAGGACGAACTGGTGTTCGCCCACGGGGCCCTGAAGGCCCTGGCGGCGGACCTCCTGAAGGTCGTCAACGACGTGCGCTGGCTCGCTTCGGGTCCCCGCTGCGGCATCGGCGAGATCCGGATCCCCGAGAACGAGCCCGGCAGCTCCATCATGCCGGGGAAGGTCAACCCCACCCAGTGCGAGGCGGTTTCCATGGTCGTGGCCCAGGTCATGGGCAACGACGTGACCGTCGGGTTCGCGGCGAGCCAGGGGAACTTCGAGCTCAACGTCTACATGCCCGTGCTGATTTACAACTTCCTGCAGTCGACCCGGCTCCTGGCCGACGCCATGGTTTCCTTCAACGACCACTGCGCCGTGGGGATCGAGGCCGACGAGCAGCGCATCACCGAGTTCGTGACGAAGTCCCTGATGAACGTGACGGCGCTGAACCCGATCATCGGCTACGACAGGGCCGCGGAGATCGCGAAGAAGGCCCACAGGGAAGGGCTAACCCTGAAGGAAGCCGCCATGGCTCTCGGAACCCTCACGGAAGAAGAGTTCGACAGGGCGATGGACCTGAAGGCCATGTGCCGCCCGAAGAAAGCTTAAGGAGGAAAGAGAAGATGCTGTCGAAGGAAGAACTGATCGCGAAGGCGGCAAAACCCGCCCAGGACGCCATGGAGCTTCACCCCTTCTACAGGGGCAAGATGCAGACCGCACCGAAATGCTGTATCCGGGACCTTGGGGATTTCGCCATCTGGTACACCCCGGGCGTTGCGGCTCCCTGCAAGGCCATCAGGGAAGACGTTTCCCTGTCCTACGAGTACACGAACCGGGCGAACCTGGTGGCGGTGGTGAGCGACGGCACGAGGGTGCTGGGACTGGGCGACATCGGTCCCGAGGCGGGCATGCCGGTCATGGAAGGCAAGGCCCTGATCTTCAAGTACCTGGGCGGGGTGGACGCCGTGGCGATCTGCCTGGACACGAAGGACCCCGACAAGATCATCGAGACGGTGAGGCTTTTGGCCCCGAGCTTCGGGGGCATCAACCTCGAGGACATCGAACAGCCGAAATGCTTCTACATCCTGGACGAGTTGCGCAAGGACTGCAAGATCCCGGTCTGGCACGACGACCAGCAGGGAACCGCCGCGGTGAACCTGGCGGGGCTTTACAGCGGCCTGAAGATCGTCGGGAAGAAAATCGACGAGGTGAAGGTGCGCTTCTTCGGGGCCGGTGCGGCCAGCGTCGCCACGGCGAGGATCCTCATCAGCGCGGGGGTAAAGCCCGAGAACGTCATCATGGCCGACAGCAAGGGCACTCTCCACAAGGGGAGGACGGACCTGGAAGGCGATTACGGCGTGAAGAAGCACTTCGCCGAGATCACCAACCCCGAGGGGATCACCGGAGGGCCCGAGGTCCTCTTCAAGGACGCGGACGTCGTCTACTGCTACACGAAGCCGGGCCCGGACGTGGTGAAGCCCGAGTGGGTCCGCTCCATGGCGAAGGACGCGATCCTGTTCGCCTGCGCGAACCCCATTCCCGAGATCTGGCCCTGGGACGCGAAGGAAGCCGGCGCGCGCATCGTGGCGACGGGACGTTCCGATTTCCCGAACCAGGTCAACAACTCCCTGGGATTCCCCGGGATCTTCCGCGGGACGCTCGACGTGCAGGCCTCGACGATCACGGACGAGATGTGCATCGAGGCCGCCCGGACCCTGTCCGCCTGCGCTGAAAAGATCGGCCTTTCCGAGGACTATTTGATCCCGACCATGGACCAGGCCTGGGTTTACCCCGAGGTGGCCGTTGCCGTCGGAATGAAGGCCATCGAGCAGGGGATCGCCCGGAAGGCCTACACCCGGGAGGAGCTGCTCAAGATCGTGACCGAGAAGATCCAGTACGCCCAGAAAATGACCGGTTGCCTCACCGAAAACGGGTTCATCAAGCTCCCCTAAGCTGCTGCACCGCCTTTCGGCCCGAGCCGGACCTCCCGGGTGCCCGGGACCGGCCCGGGCTTTTTTTTGAGAAACTCCTGTTCCCACTGGGAAAGGAACATGCAGGTCAGGGTGATGGTGCTCGAATCCCAGTCCGGTTTCTCGAGGCGGGCCTTTTCCCCCCGTCGCGGGGGGACTTTTCCAGTCTCCAGGAAGGGGCAGAGAGCCCCGTCCCGGATCGAGAACTGCCACAAGGGATGGAAATGGCCCGGGACGGGCGTCACGCTGACGACGATGCGTCCGCCTGGGAATCCAGCTCCCTGGCGCTGAAATGCATCTCGCTGGCGATGTGGCAGGAAGAGGTCCTCAGGCCCAAATCGTCCTCATCCGGAAAATCTCCGCCCCGTCTGCGGGACGGCTGATCCCGTGAAGGCAGGTCAATCCCGAGCCCGTTCCATTCTCCGGCCGGGCGGCCGTCTCCAGGGTCTCCCCGAACCGGCTTTCTCCGTGGAACTCGGCATCGAAACCCGCCAGGAAACGGCTCTCCCGCCAATCCGGCGGCAGCGTGGCCACCGCCCAGTCCAGGTAGCGGACGTGGTTCACGTGGCCGTTGTCGTCCATGTCCGATTCAAGAACGCCCACCGTGTTCCTCCAGGGTCCCTCCACGCAAGGGGAGACCTTCTCGAACTCGAACGGGACGGGAGGGTTCGTTTCCTCGAAGAGATGGGGCAAGAACCTCTCGATATGGACCGGCTTTCTGCGAGCAAGGTCCACGAGGACCCAGCAGGTCTCGGCCCGCACGACGCGTGTCTCGCCCGCGGAAATCTCGAAGGCCCGCAGGGAGTAGAGCCTGCCGTGCGGGAAATGCCAGGTGCGAAGGGTGAGCGTTTCCCCCGAACGGGGTATCCGCTCCGCACGCAGGCGGTACTTCACCAGCATCCACGTGAACCCGAGGGGCAGGATCTGGGGCACCGATGCCCCGAGCCTCGAGGCCGCCTCACCCGCCGCTTCCTGCAAATGGTCCAGGAGTGCGGTCAGCCTGATTTCCTGCCGAAAACCGCAATCGGCCGGCTGGATCTGAAACGCCTTCAAATACATGAAAGTTCTCCTCCGAAGATACGGGAAAAAATCGCTTTTCTCCGTGCACTGAAGGTAGAATATCAAATGTCAGGTGAGGGGCCAAAGGGAAGGGGAACGAACCGTGATCATCAGCGCCAGTCGCAGGTCCGACATCGCTGCTTTTCACACCGAATGGTTCATGGAAAGGGTCCGGCAGGGGTTCGTGGACGTAAAAAACCCCTACAACGCCCGGCAGGTCTCGCGGGT
Organism: Synergistetes bacterium JGI 0000079-D21; assembly: GCA_000402835.1. Next base: position 1,171 of record AQRZ01000043.1, on the reverse strand, counting down.
CCCCCTGGACCCCGAATCCGTCGACGTCTTCGTTTTCTGGACGAGGAACCCCCTTCCCCTGCTTCCGTACATGGACGAGCTGGAAAAACGGGGGTACCGCTCCATGTTCCTCGTTACGATCATGGACTACCCGAAGGAGCTCGAGCCGGCCACTCCCGGCGTTCCGGAAGCCCTGGAGGCGATGTCCAGGCTTTTCGACCGGGTCGGGAAAAACCGGATCGCTTGGAGGTACGACCCGATCCTGCTGTCCTCGCTGACTCCGGCCCCGTTCCACGAAGAGGCTTTCTCCCGCCTGGCACAGAAGATCGCCCCCTACGTTTCCCGCTGCATCGTTTCCGTCTTCGACCCCTACTGGCAGGCGATCAAGCGGCTGAAAATCCTCCAGAGCCTCGGTTTTCGACTGTTTGACCGCGACGAGGAAAAGCGTGCCCTGGCCGAAATGCTGCCCAAGATGGCGGCTCTTTCGGAATCCCTGGGGCTGCAAATCCAGTCCTGCTGCGAGGGAGAGCGCCTGGAGCCCTGGATCACCCCGGGAGCCTGCATCGATCCCCTTTTCCTCCAGAAGGCCTTCGGCAGGACTTTTCCTTCCGCAAAAGCCCGGGGGCAGCGACTGGGCTGCCTCTGCGCCGGTTCGAAGGACATCGGGACCTACGGCACCTGCAAGCACGGCTGCCTGTACTGCTACGCGGGACGGCTGTAGGAATTAGGAACACCCCTTACAAAAGATCCCCCTCGTGGGGTTTGGAATGTTCCTGTGACCCAGCTGGTTTTGCTACTCAAAAATAGACCAGATTTTGAGGGAAACGATCACGGAAAACTGACCACTCTATAATGGTCCCCACTCGTCTTTCCCGCAGGGGATATGGGTGATGTCGATGGCCGAGACTACTAGATAGACCGCCTTGCGGTTGAAGACCGTTCTCTTGCTTCCGGAATCGCATCTCTCACTCGCTGGACGTCTTCCCGTCGAAAGGGCTAATTTGGCTTCATCGCCTCCTGCATGATGTCGATCTCCAGGGCCAAGCGCCTCACCTTCCGCTCCAGGCGCCTGATCAGTTCGTCCTTCTGCTCCTCTTCGTCCCTGGGGCGGCTCCTCAGGGCGTTCTCCGCCCCGGAAAGGAACCTTTCCTTCCACCGNTCCACTTCGGCTACCGTGAGCCCATGGGTCCGG
>AQRZ01000042.1 GCA_000402835.1 Synergistetes bacterium JGI 0000079-D21 | reverse complement strand
CGCGGCCGTGGAATCCGCCCTGCCGACCTGGAAGAGGACCGCCCGGGAAGGAAGGCCTCGGACGAGGACGGAATCGGTCATCCCCTGCTGGAAGCAGGCCTCGGCAGGGAGGAGATCCGCGAGATCTCCCGGTTGCTGGGCATCGAGGGGTGGGATCGTCCCGGGAGTCCATGCCTGGCGACCCGGTTTCCGTTCTTCACCAGCCTCAGCGAAGATACGCTCAGGCAGGTGGGCAGGGCCGAGGGGGGCATCGCCGAGCTGGGCTTTACCCTGGTCCGGGTGCGCTTCTTGCCGGGGCTGGGGGCGGTGGTGGAAACGGACGATCCCTCCGGAGTCGCCGCCCAGAGGGAGAAAGTGCTTCGAATCCTGAAAGACGAGGGGTTCCCCGCGGCCTACCTCGACCTGGAAGGGTACGCGAGGGGGAAAATGGGCCGCCTCGGTGCCACTGGGCGCTAGCCCATGTAGGGGCGTCTCCAGTCGAGCGGAGGCACGGTCGTTTCCTTGACGGTCCTGGGTGAAAGCCACCGCGTGATGTTGTTCAGGAAGCCGGCCTTGTCGTTCGTCCCCGAATGCCTGGAACCGCCGAAGGGTTGCCGGCCGACGATGGCTCCGGTCGGCTTGTCGTTGATGTAGAAGTTCCCGGCCGCGAACCGCAGGGTGCAGGCCGCCTTGTCGATGGCTCCCCGGTCCCGGGCGAAGATCGACCCGGTGAGGGCGTAGGGAGTGCTGGAGTCGCAAAGCGCAAGGATCGCCTCGTAACGGTCGTCGGGGTAGACGAAGACGGTGACGACCGGCCCGAAGATCTCTTCCTTCATCAGCTTCCCGTGCGGGTTTTTCGTGACGTACAGGGTCGGTTCCACGAACCAGCCCTCAGCGTCCCGGTATCCTCCCCCGAAGATCCTTTCGTACTCTTCAGGATGGAGGGCCGCGTGTTCGATGTAGCGGACGACCTTCCGGTACGCTTCCCCGTCGATGAGAGCTCCCATGAAGCAGTTCAAATCGTCGGTCGGCCCGAGGCGCAACCCGGGGACTTCCTCCAGGAGGAGCTCCCGTATCCTCGGCCAGAGGCTTTCGGGGACATAGGCCCTGGAAAGGGCGGAACATTTCTGCCCCTGGTATTCGAACCCGCCCCGGATCAGGCTCACGGCGACGGCCCTGGGGTCAGCGGAAGGGTGCACGACCGCAAAATCCTTTCCTCCCGTTTCCCCGACGACGCGGGGGAAGGACCGGTAAAGGTCGACGTTTGCACCGATTGTCCTCCAGAGCGTCATGAAGGTATCGTAGCTTCCCGTAAAATGCAGACCGGCGAAATCCGGGTGTTCCAGGATCCGGGAAACGAGCCGGCTGGAAAAGGGAACGAAGTTGACGACGCCGCCGGGCAGACCGGCTTCTTCGAGGACCTTCATGATTTCCCAATTGCAGGCGATGGCGGCCCGAGACGGTTTCCAGACGGCAACGTTTCCCGCCATGGCCGGGGCCGTCGGCAGGTTCCCCGCGATGCTGTAGAAATTGAAGGGACTGACCGCAAAAACGAACCCTTCCAGGGGACGCCAGTCGAAGCGGTTGATTTCGCCCCTGGATTGCTCGGGCTGCATCCCGTACAGCAGGTGCAGGTACCAGGCGTTGAACCGCCAGAAATCCACGAGCTCCGCGAGGTCGATTTCCGCCTCGTAGGGGGTCTTGGAAAGGTTCAGCATGATGGAGGCGATGTTTTGCGTCCGTTTCGGACCCGCCAGGAGGTCGGCTGCTTTCTGGAAGACGGCCGCACGATCCCTCCAGGGCATCAAGGACCAGCTTTTCCAGGCCTGCAGGGCGGATTCCACGGCCGCGTCGATTTCCCTTTCTCCCGCCAGGCGGGCACGTCCCAGGACCAGGCGGTGGTCGGCGGGAGATCGGATCTCCAGGATTTCCCCCTCCCAGGACCGTTTCCCGTCAATATAGAGGGGTATTTCCTCGGGGGAGCTCTTCAGCCGGTCGAGTTCAAAGAGAAGGCGTTCTCTTTCATCGGACCCCGGCCGGTAAAGGGGGATCGAATCGACGTCGTTTTTGGGCTTTTCCGGTTGCCACATTTCATCATCCCTCCTTTTCTTCCCCGACTATAGCACACGAAAAGGGCAAAAGGGCAACGCGTCAGGAAAAGGTATGCTTTAGCAAGGTGGAAGAAGAACGCGTTATCCTGTACTCCGATGTGGATATGTGGAAAACCCTGTGGATAACCTCGCGCTTACGGTCTAACGGGGGGAATGACAGAAAGGATTTGCGCGGGGTCGCTGACGTGGATCTCCGCCCCGCGGTAAGAAGCCTGGACCTTTCCCAGGACCCGGATCCTGGCTCCCTGGAGTTTCTGGACAGGGCCGAAAAGGCCGGGCGGTTCGTCGTACAGGACGAGGTCGGTGTGGCTCCCCTTTTCAAACAGCCGCCAACTGCTTTTCGAACGGCGGATCCCGTCGACCCTCATCTCGAGGGTGAGGAACGAGCCCGCCAGCAGGGGCAGGTCGGCCCAGACCTGTTTCGGGCTGAAAAGTCGTCCGTAGGCCACTCCCCAGAACCCCTTTCCTCGATCGCGGGCGCGCAGCAATGCAGCATGGATCCGTTCGGCGTAGCGGACATTGGGCGGAAGGGTGAAGGGCAGGGCGAATCCTTCCGCCACAAGCCTTTCGTTCACCATGAGGGGGCCGTTCGGTCGATCGATCCAGACGATGGCCAACAGGCGGCCAAACCGGTCTCGAGCCTGGACGTCGGTTTCGAGGCGGACCCTCCTGCCCAGGACCAGGTCCCTGTTGGCAAGGGCGGCTTCCAGGCCGAACTCCTCGACTTCCCTCTTCGGGTGGTGAAGTTCGGGAGTGTCGATCATCAGGTAGCGCACCTTTTCGGTGCGCCCGTCGTCCAGCAGGACTTCCACCGTGTCCCCGTCGAAAACGGCTTGGACGGTCCCGTGAAACGTTTCGCCCCAAGCCGTTCCAGGAGCGAGAAACGCCCCGGGGAGCCTGGCCAAGATGGCCAGGAGCAGTACGGGAAGGATGAGGGCCCGTTTCGATCCAGGCAAGACCGTTTTCCCCCTTATCCGGCGAAAAAAACGGGAATCGCGCCGATACGATATGATACCCTGTAAAGAGGATCTGTGGGAAAAGGGAGGAAACGGACGGGATGAGGACGGTGGGATCCCTGCCCCTCGGGATTGCCCTGGAAGAAGCGGCGGCGAACCGGGAACGCTTATGGCAGTACTGCGAGGCACTGGTCCTGGGAAACCGGCGTGCACGGCTCACCGGCCCGGCGGATCCCGAAACCCTGTGGAAGGAACACGTGCTGGATTGTGCGGCGGCTCTTCCCCTTCTTCCGCGCGAAGGGCGGGTCGTCGATGTCGGCACGGGTGGCGGGTTGCCTGGGGTCGTATGGGCGATCTGCAGGCCGGGGCTTTCCGTCAGCCTCCTCGACAGCGTGAGCCGCAAGTGTATCGCCCTCCAGGGAATCGTCGGTTCGCTCGGCCTGGGAAACGTTTCGATCGTCTGCCTTCGTTCCGAGGAACTGGCCCGCCTGGACCGGGAGGGCTTCGACGTCGCTGCGGCGAGGGCGGTGACGGCAGCCGGGCCTCTCGCGGAGCTGCTGAGCCCGCTGGTTGCGGTCGGGGGGGACCTCCTGGCCTTCAAGGGGCCCCGCGTTCACGAGGAACTGGACGCGGTCGGGGACAAATGGTCCCGCCTGGGGCTCGGGGATCCGGTCCTTTACCCCTACCCCCTCGACGGGAAGGAGCGGGTGATCGTCCGGTGGTCGAAGGAAAAATCCGCCCCTGCGACTTTTCCGAGGAACCCTGCAGCGCTGGAAAGAAACCCCTGGTGGAGGTGAGTCGATGCTGGTGATGGCGGTCGCGAACCAAAAGGGCGGTGTCGGCAAGACGACCTGCTGCGTCAACCTTTCGGCGGAGCTGGGGAGGATGGGCATTCGGACCCTGGTGGTCGATGCCGACCCCCAGGGCAACAGCAGCAGCGCACTGGGGATCGACCGGAACGCCCTCGACTGCAGCGTCTACGACGTGATCGCAGGAGACCTGTCCGCTTCCGAAGCGATCGTGGCGACACCATGGGAAAATGTTTTCCTCCTCCCGGCGACCCTGGACCTTGCCGGGGCGGAAGTGGAGCTGGCGGGAGCCATGAGCCGGGAGAGCCGCCTCCGGAGGAAGATGTCCGACCTAAAAGGCTACGATCTCGTCCTGATCGATTGCCCTCCTTCCCTGGGGCTTTTGACGGTGAATGCCCTGGTCGCGAGCGACGGCATTCTCGTCCCGGTCCAGTGCGAGTATTTCGCCCTGGAGGGGCTGGGACAGCTCCTCAAAACCATGGACCTCGTCCGTTCCTACCTCAGGGAGGACCTTTCCCTGTCCGGGTTGATCATGACCATGTTCGACAGCCGGACCCGCCTTTCACGTGAAGTGGTGGAAGAGGTGCGGCGCCAGTTCGGGAGCCTCGTGCTGGAAACGGTCATCCCGCGAAACGTCAAGCTTTCCGAAGCCCCTAGCCACGGGCGGCCGATCGGCTATTACGATTCCCTCAGTGCCGGTGCTGAAGCCTTCAGGGAACTGGCAAGGGAGGTGGCTCAGAGATGGCTGGGCAAAAGGCGCTAGGAAGAGGGCTAAGCGCCCTGCTTCCCGGGGGGGAAAACCAGGCGGGAAAGGGGTCTCCGGTCAGCCTGCCGATCGGCGCGATCCGGCCGAACCCCGCGCAGCCGAGGAAGCGCATCGACCCGGAGCAACTCGATTCCCTGGCGGAATCCATCCGCCTGCACGGGATCATCCAACCCCTGGTGGTGCGTCCGGCCGGTGAGGGATACGAGATCGTGGCCGGAGAACGACGCTGGAGGGCTGCCCGGCTTGCCGGACTCGAGGAGGTCCCCGTGCGTGTCCTGGTGATGAACGAATCCCAGTCTGTCCAGGCCGCACTCATCGAAAACCTCCAAAGGGAGGACCTGAGTCCTCTAGAGGTGGCGGACGGCATTCGCGACCTGATCTCCCGCTTTGCCATCTCCCACGAGGAAGCCTCGAGGAGGCTGGGCTGGAGCCGGGCGGCCGTGACAAACAAGCTCCGTCTCCTTACCCTGCCCGATCCCGTGAAGGCGATGCTGGCGGAACGTTCCCTGAGCGAGGGGCATGCGAGGGCCCTTGCGGGGCTGGACGACCCGGTCAGGGTCACGAAGCTGGCGCTACGGATCGTGCGCCATGGGCTCTCCGTCCGCCAGGCGGAAATCCTCGTCCAGGAAGAGAAGGAACGCGGTACCGGCCTGCCGGTTCCAGAAAAGGTCGGGCTCAAGGTTCCCGAGGAATTCGCCGCCTTTTCGAAAGAGAAGGGGTTCAGGGCCTCGCTGAAGCGGAAGGGCGGCAAGATTACCCTACTGCTTGACGGGCTCAGTGAAAGGCAGGCCGAGGGGCTTCTCGATTTGATCCGGACCGCGGGAGAGGGCGTTTTCCACCCGGAAGAGGGGTAACCCATGCCTTTCAAAATGGAGGACTTCGCAGCTTTCTCCAGGATTCTTTCCGCCGCCCTCGTGATCTGCGGCTTCATCATCCTGGGACTTCTCCTGGGAAGGCAGTTCGCCGGGAAGGGAGCCCCAGCTTGGATCGTGCCGGTGATGACGGCGGCCGGGGCCCTGGTCGGGATGTCACAGGGGTGGGCGATGATCCGTCCCCTGTGGAAAGACCGCGGGAAAAAGCGCCCCTAAGCCAATGTTTCACGTGAAACAGAAAAGGAGGGATCCCATTGGAGACGCTCTATTCTCCGTGGCGGATGGCGTACATCGAATCGGCTGAAAAAACGCCGGGCTGCATTTTCTGCGAGTTTCCCAAGAAGGACGACGACGAGGCTCTCCTGATCCTTCACCGGGGAAAATCCTGTTTTGTCATCATGAACGCCTTTCCCTACAATCCGGGCCACCTGATGGTCGTGCCCTACCGGCACATTGCGGAATACGAGGAACTCCAGGACGAAGAACTGCTCGAAATGAACCGGTTGGCGGGAGACTGCATCGCAGCTTTGAAGAAGGCCATGTCGCCTCACGGGTTCAACCTGGGAGTCAATCTCGGCCGGGTTGCCGGAGCCGGAGTCGAAGGGCATGTCCATCTTCACATCGTCCCCCGGTGGAGCGGGGACACCAACTTCATCACCGTCACCGGCCAAACCCGCGTTTTGCCCGAAGCGCTCCCGGTGACCTGGGCCAAGCTCAGGGAGGCGCTCCTGGCCCGTGGGTGAAAGGGAGGACCGGTTTCTCGAACCGGCTTCGGAGACCGATGTCGAGATGACGGAAAAGCGTTCCCGGTTCGTAGCCGCCGTCAGGGTGGCTCGTACGCCGCTGGAGGCGAAGGAAACGGTACGGAAAATTTCGTCCGCCCGTCCGGATGCCAACCACCATTGCTGGGCCTACCGGGTGGGACTCCCCCCCTCCGAGTATTATTCCGATGCAGGAGAACCCTCGGGGACGGCGGGAAAACCCATCCTCGGAGCCATCCAGCGGGCGGGGACGACCAACACGGTGTTGGTGGTCACGCGTTACTTCGGGGGAATCAAGCTCGGTGTCCGGGGCCTCATCGAGGCGTACGGGGCCTGCGCGAGGAAAGCCCTCCAAGCCGCGGGGACCGTCGCGAGGGTTGCCGTCCGGACGGCCTTGATCCGGGTCTCTTACGAAGAGCAGGGGAACCTGAGGTTCTACCTCAGGGAGATCGGCGTCGAGGCCGAATCCGTGAGCTGTCGCTACGAAGAAAAGGTGATCATGGAGGTGCCCGTCCCCCTGTCAATGGAAGAACGGGCCCAAGTGCTGTTCGGCTCCCTTCTCGCCAGGGGCCAGGTCCTGGGCTGGGAATGGCGGTGAAGGGCAGCACGAAGACCAAAGGAGGCGAACGAAGGTGATCATGGAAGAGGCGCAGGATTCTTTGTTCAGAAGGCTGAGGCATCCCGTGTGTCGCAGCCTCCTGCGCGACCTGACCGAGGAGGAGCTTCGCCACATGAGCGCCGCGGATTGCATTCCGAACAACCGGAACGCGGCCCTCTACGTCACGAGGATCCGCTCGAGGAGCGCGGCGTTCACTGAAAACGTCTACGATATCGACGAGGGGACGATTTCCCTGCTCGAACAGGTCTGGGGCTATCTCCGCTGGCAGCAGATGATCCGCGTGAGCGCGCGGGTCGGATCCCCCGAAGGCAGCCCGCTGAAGGCCAACCTCTACGTCACGAGGAGGTTTTCCCGTATCGCGCACATGTTCCACGGGAACTTCTTCCCCCAGGTGGACGAGGATTTCGCCGACATGGTGACTGTTGTGGTGCCGGAATGGCACCAGCGGAAGGTCCTGGTCTTCCCGAGGCAGAGGGTGACTTACATCCTGGGAAGCGACTACTACGGGGAGGCGAAGATGGCGACCCTCCGGATGGCGATGCACATCGCCCGGGAGGAACTGAACGGCATCGGTCTCCACGCGGGAAGCAAGATGGTCCGCGTTCAGTCCGAAGCCGGGATGAAGGAACTGGGCATCCTCGTGTTCGGGCTGTCGGGAACGGGCAAAACGACGATCACGACCGCGGACCACGGGTTGAGGGCTCCCGAGGGAGTGGAAGTCCTGCAGGACGACATCAACCTCCTGCTGTCCGACGGCCGATCCCTGGGAACGGAACGGAACTTCTACATCAAGACCGACAACGTGAGCAAGCAGCCTCCCCTCTTGGCGGCAGCCGCCGACAGCCGGGCCATCCTCGAGAACTGCTGGGTGGATGACGACGGGGACATCAACTTTGACAACCATGCCATCACGACGAACGGGCGGGCCGTCGTCCCCCGCGAAGCCATCCCGAACACCTCCGGCCGAATCGACCTTCCGCACACCGATATCCTTCTTTTCAACATGCGCCGGTATGACATCCCCCCCATCGGGAGGCTCGTCTCACCCGAACAGGCGGCCGCCTATTTCATGCTCGGGGAATCCACCATCACCAGTGCGGAAGACCCAAGCCGGGTCGGCCAGGCAAAGCGGGTGGTCGGTTTCGACCCCTTCATCGTCAACCAGCCGCAGAAGAACGGGAACCGGATCCTCCAGATCCTGAGGGAAAACCCCCAGGTCCGCTGCTATGTCATGAGCACCGGCAGGGTGGGAGGCAACAGCGGCGCGAACATCACCCCGGAGGTCACGTTTGCCTGCATCGAGGCCGTCCTCCGGGACCAGCTCCAATTCCGCTACGATGACATCCTTGGCTACGAGGTGCCCGAAAGTTACCCGTTCGAAGGCGGAGAGCGGTACGACCCTTACCGGGTCTGGGATCGGGATACCTACAAGAAAATCATCGGCGAACTCCGAAAAGATAGGCGGGAATACCTGGGCAAGTTCTCGGGCCTTGCGCAGGAGATCGTGACGGCTGTCTAGGGGCCCGGGAAAGAAGGCCGAGGTGGGACGCGGTTTTCTGGCAGCAGGTTGCGATGGGGTAGGGTAGGGGATATAATTCCGGTGTCAACCATATCCAATAGAAAGGATGACACCAGATGCAGAACCGGACCCGTTCGATGATCCAGGCTTCCCTGTTTGCCGTACTGACCGCCGTGGGAGCCCAGGTGAGGATTCCCCTCCCTCTCGTTCCCATGACGCTCCAGGTTCTTTTCGTCTTTCTATCGGGCGTCCTGCTGCCCCCTCGGGCGGCGCTCCTGTCGATGGTTCTTTACGTCGCCATGGGACTGCTCGGCCTTCCCGTCTTTGCGGGGGAAAGCGGCCCGTCGGTCGTCCTCCATCCCACGTTCGGGTTCCTGCTGGGGTTCATCCTGGCCGCCTGGCTGATCTCCGCCATCGTCTCGGCCAGGGGGCAACGCTTTCCGGTCTGCCTTGCCGCCTGCCTCGCGGGCCTGGCGGTCATTTACGGGACGGGAATCGCCGGGCTGTTCCTGAACGTGAATTTCGTCATGGGGAAAACGATGACCTGGACCCAGGCAGTGAAGGTCGGCATGATCCCCTTCGTTGCCGGGGACCTGCTGAAAGGGCTGGCAGCGGCCTTCATCGCATCCCGGATTGGCCCTCGGCTGTCGGCGGCGGGGGCAGGCGACAGGCGCTGAACCATGGAAAGGACCTCGGGGGAAATCCCCGGGGTCCTTTTTGGTAAAGTCATCCTGGAAGTTTCTTTTCGGAGGTGAGGGGATGGATTGGCGGAAACGGGTACGGACGGAGTGCCCGGCGTGCGGGCACCGGTACGAAATGGATCTTCGTCCGCTTCGGTGCGGGTGCGGCTCTCCCCTTGAGACGACGATGGAATGGGAGGAGATGAGAATCGACGGCCGCCTGCCGGGACTGTGGCGGTATGGTTCGGCGCTTCCTTTCGAACGCTTTGAAGCCCCGACGATGGGAGAAGGATGGACGCCGCTCGTTTCGGCCGGCAAGCCGGAAAATTTCTTCTACAAGCTGGAATTCCTGTTCCCGACCGGATCTTTCAAAGATCGGGGTTCCGTCATGGTGATGGCGGAAGCCAGGGCTCGGAAAGCCTCAGAGGTGGTCCAGGATTCCTCGGGGAACGCAGGTGCCAGCATCGCCGCCTATGCGGCCAGGAGCGGGATCCGAGCGACGATCCTCGTTCCCGCGAACACTTCGGAAGGGAAAAAGAACCAGATTCGATCCTACGGTGCCGAACTGCGAACCGTCCAGGGGGATCGATCCGCCACGGCCCGGGAGGCCTGGATGTTGGCGCAGAAAAGGTTTTACGCGAGCCACGTCTGGAATCCCCTTTTCCTGGAAGGGACGAAGACCTTTGCCTTTGAAACTTGGGAACAGCTGGACTTCCGGGCCCCGGATGCCCTCTTCGTCCCCGCGGGAAACGGGACCCTGCTCCTGGGGGCCTGGAAAGGGTTCTCGGAGCTTTTGGCGAGAGGGCTCATCGAACGCTTGCCCCGGCTTATCGCCTGCCAGAGTTCCCGGTGCGCTCCCCTTTACGCCCGCCTTTACGGGAATGCGAGGGCGGGTTGGGGAGAAACTGTCGCAGAGGGAATCGCGGTGACGATCCCCCCGCGAATCGGTGGCATGGAGCGGGCGGTGGCCGAAACCGGGGGCGCCTGCGTCCTCGTGGAAGACGCCGAGGTGCTCCAGGAGCAGAAACGCCTGGCCGGGGAGGGATTCCTCGTGGAACCGACGGCAGCCGTGGCTTCGGCAGCGGCCTTGAAAGCTCTGGGAGAAGGGCTGGTGAAGGACTCGGAACGGGTCGTCGTTCCCCTGACCGGCTCCGGCCTGAAGAAGCCACCGGCTTGAAGTGAAGGCGTAGCGAAAGCGGGAGGGGGGAGCCTTTGGCTCCCCCCTCTTTTATAACATCAAAATAGGTCAGCCCCTTCAACCCCCTGGTTTCGGTGGTTTTTCTTCGAAGTGCCGAAAGACGGGGCGACGGCCGCCGTTCCCTGGATGCAACGCGTTAAAATGAAAAAAAATCCCTATTTCGGGACCGGGAAAAGAAAAACAAGGGAACGAAAACTCGGAAAGGGAGAAAAAGGCCAAAGGAGACCCCCAAAAAGGGGAAAGGAGAAGTTGACCTAACCTGACGGTATGGCAGTACGGAACGGTGCGAGGAAACGAACATCCGATCCAGACGAAAGGAAGTGAACCGCCATGGAGAACCTCGAAACCCTGGCAGCGTGGATCCTGGAGGAAGGGCCGTTCGTGGTGCTTTCGGGAGCCGGCATGAGCACCGAGTCGAACCTTCCGGATTTCCGGTCCCGCCAGGGCCTTTGGGCTCGTTTCGATCCCGCCCGCCTGGCGACGGACTGGGCCATGGAAAACCGGCCCGACGAATTCTACGCCTTTTACCGGATGAGGGTGGAATCGCTATTGGCGGCATCCCCGAACCGGGGACACCGGGTCCTGGCGGAGTGGGAACGGCGAGGGCTGTTGTCGGCCATCGTAACGCAGAACGTGGACGGGCTCCACCAGGCGGCAGGTTCGCGGCGCGTGGTGGAGCTTCATGGAAGCCTCCGAACGGTACGATGCAGGACCTGCGGGGCGGCTTACCCCGGGGCCGCGCTCCTGGAAGGGCCCTTTTGCCCGGCCTGCGGGGGCCGGATCAGGCCCAACGTGGTCCTTTTCGGAGAAAACCTTCCCGAATCCGCGCTGGAAGAAGCCGAACGCCTTGCGTCCACGGCGGGGTTGTTCGCAGTCCTGGGATCCTCCCTTGCCGTCTCGCCGGCGAATTCCCTCCCCGGCATCGCGGCAGCCTGCGGGGCCAAGGTGGCAATCGTCAACCGGGAAGAGACACCGTTCGACAAAAAGGCGGACCTCGTGATCCGGGCAGGGATCGGAGAAGTCCTATCGGAAATCGACCGGGTCGTTTCGGAAAGGGCGGCTTCTTCAGAAGGGGCGGTCTAAAAGGGACGGATCTTCCTCCAGAAGGGAGGCGAAGGCGGAAACGACGTTCGGGTCGAATTGGACGCCGGATGCCCGTCGAAGGTGGTCGAGTGCCCTTTCGGGGGTCCACCTCCTGCGAAAGCTGGTTTCCGAGAGAAGTGCGTCCCAGACGTCCACGACGGCAAAAATCCTTGCCGCCAGGGGGATGTCCGCCCCTTTCAGGCCGTCGGGATACCCGCTGCCGTCAAACCGTTCGTGGTGCCTCAGGGGAACGTCCAGGGCCCCTTTCAGCGCGGGCACTGAGCGGAAGGCTTCGTAAGCCCTAACCGTGTGGGTTCGCATCGTTTTCCAGTCCTCTTCCGTCAGCGGCGGACTCTTCTGCAGGAGGCTGTCCGGCAGGGTCAGCTTGCCGATGTCGTGCAACAGGGCTCCCCTCCGCAGGTCGACCAGTTCGCGGCCGGAAAGCCCAAGGCGTTCCCCGAGCCTGACCGCCAGGGCGGTCACCCGTTCGCTGTGTCCCGCGGTTTCATGCCCGCGAAGCTCCAGGAGCTTCGCGCAGGCTTCCACCATTGCATCGACAGAAGAATCCAGCAGGGAAGCCCCGCGGTCCAGGGCCCTGAGGCGCTGGGTCTTTTCCCGTGCTTCCCCGATCGCTTCCGCAAGGCCGCCGAGTACCGACAGGACTTCCTCTTCCGGGGGGGTGCCCCTGAATCCCGCTACGAGGAGGCCAGCGGCGAGATCGTTCTTGACCAGAGGGATGGGGTGGGGGTGGTACCCCTCTTCGGGTTTCAGGGAGATTTCCGCCGATCCTGCCGGAAATTCGGCTTCGATCCACGCGGGCGGGGTCCCTGAAGAGGCGGCCCTGCATGCCAGGAGGGCCCTTTCCTGGACCGGCAGGAAGAGTGCGACGGGAAGCCGGGTCGCATGAGAAACGCCCTCCAACACCGCGAAGAGGTCCTCCGCCGGAGGATCCGGATGGGTGAGCACCTTGGTCAGCGCCTCAAAGGTGGGCGAAATCTCCTCGCCTGGGGCCGGCAGCGCCGCTTCGATCCCGAAACCGGCTTCCCGCAGAACCTCCAGGAATTGTGCCTGTTCCTCAGGAGAAGCGTCCTGGAGCGTGACAACGATTTTCCCGGCCATGGAGGCCCCCCCCTGCGGTTCGAATGCGCCCGGAATGCGGACGAGGCTATTGTATCAAAGAGGGGGCAAAGCGGTGCAGCGGATGGTCAAAGCCAGGGAAAGGCGATCCGGCAGGGTGTTCATGTCTGCAAAACCCGCGGGGATTTCCAGGACAGCCAGAGCCTGGGGATGGAAGGCGAATGACCAGGGTTTCAGGACCGAGTGCCGGAGGACGATTCCGTCTTTTCCCAGAAACAGGACGTCGAGCGGATACCGCATCCAGTGGGAATGGACGGAACGGCACGCCGGGAACCAGACTCCCAGCGGCTCGGGAGCCGTGAACAGGAGCCCCTTGAAGCGCTCCCCGAAGGTGGCGGCAATCCTGACCGGCTCGAACCAGACCTTCCCGTCGGGGCCGACGGCGGCGAGGGGCTTCCTGTCGAGGACATGCGTCGTCATGGCTTCAGGTTCTCCATGATCTGGATCATGGCGGGCCCCAGGATGATGACGAAAAGGCTGGGAAAGATAAAGAGGACGAGGGGGAAAAGGATCTTCACCGGGGCTTTCCTGGCATGTTCTTCGGCTCTCAGGCGGCGCCGTTTCCTCAGCCCCGCGGCCTGGGAGCGGAGGACCGCTGCGATGCTGGTTCCCAGGCGCTCGGCCTGGATGATGCTGGCGGTGAAGGATTTGATCTCGTCGAAGGGCAGGGCCTCCGCGATGCCCCTGAAAGCGGCTTCTCGCGGAGATCCAAGGCTGATCTCGGCCATGGCCTTCGAGAAGAGTTCCCCCAGGGGGCGCCGAAAGCGGTTTGCGACCCGCTGGATGGCGGCATCGAGCCCCAGTCCCGCTTCGACGCTGACGACGAGCAGGTCCATCGCGTCGGCCAGCTGCGCCCGTGCGAGTTCTACCCTTTTTCGGATCCGGGACGTTAGCCACAGGCCCGGGAGGACGTAGCCGAGGCAGGCGGAGAGAATCGAGGCGGGGAGGACGAGCTTGCCGCGAAAGACGAGGGGGGCGGCGACCCAGAGCAGGAAAGCAGAAACGACCTTGGAAACCGCAAGGGATTTTCCCGTGAGGCCCAGGGGGCGTCCGGCCCGGTCGCAGTATTCGTCCAGCCGTTCGAGCGTTCTGGGAGGATACANGCGGGACAGGACGTTCACCAGCGCCTTTCCCAGAGGGGAGAGGACCCTCTGCCTGAAGCTCTGGGTTTCGACCCGCCTTTGGACTTCCAGGTATTCCGCGGCTCTCTGAAGCCGAACGTCCTCCCCCGCGAGGAGGGTCTGGAAGAAAAACCAGAGGCTACAGCCCAGGAGAAAAAACAGGGCAATCGGAATCCAAAGGTCCATTCGGTTCCCTCCTTAGTAGCGGGGCTTGACGATCCGGTTTACCAGGAAGACCCCGATGATCCCGAAGATCACGGAAAGGGTCAGCATCCGGACTCCCTGGGGAGTGTGGAAAAGGACCCCCATGTATTCCGGCCGCGTCAGGGTGAAGAACACCCCCAGCACGACCGGCAGCAGCGAGATGATCCAGCCCTCCATGCGTCCCTGAGCCGTCAGGGATCGCATTTCCATCTGGGCCTCGCGGCGGTCCCGCATGATCCCGGCAATATTGTCCAGGACCTCCGCAAGGTTTCCGCCGACTTCCCTCTGGATCAGGATGGCGGAAACGGCCAGCTCCAGGTCGAGGCTGCCGGTGCGCTCCAGCCATCGCCGAAGGGCCGTTTCGACGTCGAAACCGACCGTCATCTCCGTGATCACCTGCCGAAGGGTCGGGCCAATCGGGGCGTCCATCTGGCCGGCCGCGTGCTGGAGGCTCTGGAAAAAGCTGAACCCGGCCCGGAGTCCCGAGGCGAGCAAATCGAGCAGGTCGGGGATCTGCCCTTCCATTTGCCGTTTTCGCCTGGCGCTCAGGATCCGAAGGTACAGCAGGGGAAGCGCCCCTCCGGCAGCGAGGCCTATGGCGAGTCCGGTGAGCCTGGCCGCCAGAAACCCCGACAGGGTGCAGGCCAGGAGAAGGATGGTCCATAGGAGGAGGGCTTCTTCGACCTCCAGAGGGATCCCGGCGTTCTGAAGCAGCCGGAAAACTTTCCGCTGGAACTGCCTGGGAGTCAGCGACGAAACGAGGCGCAGGCGAGGCCGTTCCTCTGGGTTAGACCGATTCTCCTGGGCAAACCATTGCTTCACCCGCTCGACGGGATCGCTCGCCAAGGCCGGCCTGAATGCCCGAACGGCGCACAAGAGAGAAACGAGCCCCAGCGCGACCGACAGAAGAGCTACGAGAAGGTCCTGCATGGTGTTCCCCCTCAGCGCCCCGAAAGGCAGTCCACCGGCAGGGCAACGCCCGCGAGCTCGAACTTCACCAGGTGTTTCGGCTGGATCCCGGTGGGGCGAAGCCGTCCGCGGACCCGCCCCCTTTCGTCGAACCCCTGCAGGTCGAAGTGGAAGATATCCTGGGTCTGGATGATCTCGCCTTCCATCCCCGTGATCTCCGTGACGGTCATCACCCTTCGGGTGCCATCCCGGAGCCGTTCCTGGTAGACCAGCAGGTCCACGGCAGAGGCGATCTGGTCGCGGATAGCCTTGAGGGGGAGGTCCAGGCCGGACATCATCACCATGCTTTCCAGCCGGGCAAGGGCATCCCGGGCCGAGTTGGCATGGATCGTGGTCATGGAGCCGTCGTGCCCCGTGTTCATGGCCTGGAGCATGTCGAACGCCTCCCCGCCGCGGCATTCTCCCACAATGATCCGGTCCGGGCGCATCCGGAGGGCATTCTTGACAAGGCTCCGGATCGGGATGGCTCCCTTCCCCTCGATGTTCGCCGGACGGGCTTCGAGCCTGACGACGTGGGGCTGCTGCAGCTTGAGCTCGGCGGCGTCCTCGATCGTCAGGATCCGTTCCTTTTCCGGGATGAAGCCGGAAAGGACGTTCAGCAGCGTCGTTTTCCCGGAACCCGTTCCCCCGACGATCACGATGTTGAAACGTGCCTCCACTGCCGCCCGGATGAACGCCACAGCTTCCTCGGAGAGGGTGCCGCCGGCGATGAGGTCGGCGGTCGTCAGGGGGGTCTTCCTGAATTTCCGGATGGTGACCAAGGGGCCCTCGAGAGAAAGCGGCGGGATGACCCCGTTGACCCTTGAACCGTCGGGGAGGCGGGCGTCCACCATCGGGGAGGACTCGTCGATGCGCCTTCCGAGCGGGGAAACGATCCTTTCCAGGACCCTCTTGACGTGTTCGTCGTCAGCGAAAACGACATCGGTGAGCTCGATGTTGCCCCGGCGCTCCACGTAAACGATGTCCGGCCCGTTCACCATGATCTCGCTGATCGAATCGTCGTCGATTAGGGGCTGGATCGGGCCATAACCGAAAACCTCGTTCAGGACTTCCTCCCGGAGCCTTTCCTGCTCTGCTGCCGACAGGTCCGGGCATCCGGAAAGGAAACCGTCCACGATTCGGACGACCTTCTTCCGAAGTTCGGGGTTTCCCTGGTTCCCGGTGTCCGCCGCGCCCAGGTCCTTCGGGTCCACTTCCTCGGCAAGCCGGACGAGGAGGCGTCTTTGCGCGGCCCGGAAGGCCCCGGACACCTGGATCCGCTCTTTCTGTTCCTCGGTAGAACGGCCTGCGAGCCGCTTGAGAAGGCTCATCCGGTTTTCCTCCCCTTCCCGGCGGCGGGGCTAGCGGGGAAAAGCCGGTCCAGGAGTTCCCCCACGGCCTTGACGAAGGGAGACCGAGGCATCGTCTTCGCAGGGGTTCGACCGCTTTCCCAGGCTCGTTCCAGGGCGGGTTCCTCCGGGATTATCGCCACGGCCCGGTAAAGCGAGGAAAGCTTTGCAGCCGTCTGGGCGTTCCCCTTGATGCGGGCGGCCTCCGCGCTGACGGCGTTGTCCAGGGCCAGTGGACCGTCGATCAGGCATCCCTTGATCTGCCCCCGCCGGTTCATCTGCGCCAGCGCCGCGGCATCCAGCGTGGCCTGCATGTCCGGGTTCACGACCTCCACGGCCGCGAGGGCCGCAATCTTGGGGCATTCGACACCGATCCTGTGGTAGGCCCAGACGGCGTTTTCCACGATCCCGACCTTGGTGGGGAGGTCCGGGTACATCGTCATTCCGCCGTCGCTCATCCCGATCACCCCGGGCATCCGGGGAACCTGGAACAGGAACAGGTGCGAAAGGAGGGAGCCGCTCCGCAGGCCCCATTCCTTGTTCAATACGGCCTTCAGGAGAACCGCGGTCTTTACGTTGCCCTTCATCAGCAGGTGGGCTTCCCCCGAGGACACCATCTTCACGGCTTTTTCCGCCGCAAGGGCGTCGTTCGGCTCGTCGACGAACGCGATCCCCGAAAGGTCCAGGCCGAGCTCTTCGGCGATCGCCTCGCTCCGGCTCCGGTTGCCCACCAGTACGGGATCGACCACTCCCTCTCGAGCGGCGTCCACCACCGCTTCCAGGATATCATCGCCCTGGGGGCAGGCCACGGCGAGGGTCATCCGGGGTGCGGACTTGCATTTCTCCAGCAGGAAATCCAGGTTTTTGAGCTGCATCTCTCTTCAGCCCTCCGATTTCACGAAATCCCCGTAGCGCAACGGGGTTTCCTCTTTCCTCAGGACCCGCATCGCCCCTTCGGCCAGGGCCAGGAGTTCGTCCTCGCCGGGATAGAGCAGGACCGGAGCGATCCACTGGATTTTTTTCGTCACCATGCCGACAAAGTCGGAATCGTGGGCCACTCCCCCCGTCAGGAGGATTGCGTCGACCTTTCCTCCCATTGCCGCGGCACAGGCGCCGATTTCCTTTGCGACCTGGAAGGCCATGGACCGGTAGGCCAAGGCGGCGGATTCGTCTCCGCCCGCGATGAGGGCCTTGACCTTCCGGACGTCGCTCTCCCCGGTGTAGGCCACGAGCCCACCCTTTCCGACCAGCCGCTTTCTCAGGTCCTGCAGGGTGTAGCGCCCGCTGAAGCAGAGGCGGGCGAGGTCACCGGCCGGAAGGCCGCCCGCGCGTTCCGGGGAGAAAGGACCGAATTCGTTTGCGTTGTTGATGTCGACCATCCTACCCTGGCGGTGGGCGCAGACGGTGATGCCGCCGCCCAGGTGAGCCACGACGAAATCCATCGTCTTCCAGTCGCCGTTCAGGTCCCTGGCTGCTCGCCGCACCGTCGCCTTGACGTTGAGGGCATGGCCTAGGGAACGCTTGGGCAGTTCGGGAAGGCCGGTCACCCGGGCCACGTCATCCAGCTCGTCCACCGCGACCGGATCCACGATCAAGGCAGGAATCCCGAGCGGGGTGGCGATGGCATCAGCCAGGATGCCGCCCAGGTTGGATGCGTGTTCCCAGGGTTTCCCTCGTCTCAGGTGGGCCTTCATCAGGGAATCCACCGTGTAGGTCCCGCCGGGGATCGGGTCCAGCAGTCCCCCGCGCCCCACCACCGCCGCAAGCTGGCTGAAATGGTTGCCGTGTTCTTCGCAGGCTTTCTCGATGGCTGCCATCCGGAACCCGAACTGGTCCGCCATGGTCGGGAAAGCCGCGAGTTCCGCGGGATCGTGGGTGACGGTGCTGTGCCAAACTTCGACGCCGTCATCGAACCATCCCACCTTGGTGCTCGTCGAGCCGGGGTTGATGGCCAGGACCTGGAGGCCCATGTCAGCACCCCCCTCGGGCCCGGGCTTGGCCCGCCTTCTTGCCGGAAACGAACTTGCCACCGATCGGGGATCTCTTCACCGGGCAGTCCTCCTCCAGAATGATCTTCCTCCGGACCGAAAACCGTGTCCGGGCACAAAAAAAGAGAAAGCCTTTTCAGGTCTTTTCCGAAAAACGATTATATCACTTCGGGAAAAAAGTCATTCCCATTGAAAAGCTGAAGCCTTGAACAGGAACCAGGCCTCCGTCCCCGGAACCAGGCCGAGTTCCGCAGCGGAAGAGCGCGTCAGCCGGGCGGTCAAGATCCGGTTTCCGCAGGCCCCCTTCAGGAGTACGGCACCGGACCCGTTCTCCAGGGTCATCTGGAGAACCGTCACCCGGATTGCGTTCCGCATGGAGAGCCCCTGCGGTCTCCGGACGGCAACGGTGATATCCTCCGCATCCAGGAATCCGGTCCTTCCGGAGGCAGGCGGCTTCGTCGCCACGACGGACTGGCCGTCCCCGATCGACATCGACCATAAGCCTCCATCCTGCTCGGACCATGGCCCATCGAACCGGTTGTGCACTACGTGCCGCCCCGGACGGCCGTCCTGGAACGCCAGGAGCGTGTCGGCGACCTGGCTCATCCAGGCCATGTCGTGGCTCACCACCACCAGGGTGGCTCCCCACTCTTCCCGGGCCTTCAGCGCTGCCGATTTCAGGAGAACGGCGCTTTCCGCGTCCACTCCCGCTGTCGGCTCGTCCAGGAGAAGCACCGGAGTCCGTATGGCCAGCCGGGACGCCATGGCCACCCGACGGGCCTCTCCGCCCGAAAGGGACTTCCAGGGACGCCCGGCAAAGGAGGCCGGGTCGAGCCCAACAAGCTCGAGACTGTGGAACACCCTTTCCCTTATCCCTTCGCGGATCCCTCTTGCCCTAAGGCCATAGGCGACGTTCTCGAAAACCGAAGTCCGCAGCAGGTAGGGATCCTGCAGCAAAAGCGTGACCTGCCTGCGGAGGGCGAGCGGATCACACCCGGAAGCCGATACCCCCATGAAGAGCAGGGAACCGGCCGTGGGGGATTCCAGAAACGCCAGGACCCTCAGAAGGGTGCTCTTGCCGCTTCCGTTGGGTCCCTCCAAGCCCAGGATCGATCCTTCCCCGATCTCGAGATGCCCG
Organism: Synergistetes bacterium JGI 0000079-D21; assembly: GCA_000402835.1. The sequence goes on along the minus strand of AQRZ01000042.1, from coordinate 9,224 downwards.
ACATCCAGCACCAGGCGGTTCCCGTAACGAACCTGCAGGTTTTCAAGACGGTAGACCGCGGATCTCACGAGGCAGCCCTCCTCCGGAAAAGGGAAAGGGCGCCGTTGAGCGCGAAGGAGATGGAAAGAAGGACCAGCCCCAGGGCGATCCCCATGGAGAACTCCCCCTTGCCGGTTTCCAGGGTGATCGCCGTGGTGATCGTCCTCGTGTGCCACTTGATGTTCCCGCCGAGCATCATCGAAACCCCGACCTCGGCGACAACCCTGCCGTAGGCCGTCACGGCCGCGGCAAGGACGGCATATCGCAATTCCCTGAGGACGGACAGCATCATCCTCCCGGGAGGGGTCCCCAAGGTCTGCAAGGTCATCATCATACGCGGATCGGCCCCCTCCAGGGCCGAAGCCGTGAGGGCCACGACGATCGGGAGAGCCAGGAAGACCTGGCCGATGGCCATCCCCCGGACGGTGAAAAGCAGGTTCAAAGAACCGAGGGGCCCCTGCCTGGATAGGAAGGCATAGACCAGCAATCCCACAACGACCGTGGGGAGGGACAGGCAGGTGTCTACCGCTACGCGAACCCACCCCTTGCCGGGGAAATCCCGCGACCCGAGGAGGATCCCCAGGGGAAGGCCCAGCAGGAGGCTCGCCAGCATCGAAAGGGCGGTGAGGCGGACCGTCACTTCGATGGCGGACCAGGTTTCGGGATCGCCGGTCAACAGGAGAGCCAGAGCCTGGACAAATCCCTGAGCAATGAATTCCACGAAATCCCCCGCTTCTTCCTTGGTCGTATATTGTGAAAACTAGCACAGGGGAGACGGGGATGCAAGGCAGTCCGAACCGGTCACCGTCTTTTCACTTTTTCGCCGTATACTGGCGCGGGCATCCTGCCCTCATCCTCTTGCCGGAAAGAAGGGGTCCCGCTTGTCCGTGGTCTATTTTGAAGGGAAATTCTGCCCCTTGAACTCGGTCTGCATCCCCGTGAGCGACCTGGCCATCCAGCGCGGGGTCGGCGTCTTCGATTCCCTGCGCACCCTGGGAAGAAGGCCGCTCGCCCTTTCCCTGCACCTGGACCGCCTCGAACATTCCCTGAAGGAAGCCGGCATCGCGCTTCCGGCTACCAGGGAGGAAATCGAGCGCGTGGTCCGCGAGGGGATCTACCGAATGGAAGAAGAGACTTCGATCCGGATCTACGTCACGGGGGGAGACCGCTGCGAAGGGGGGCGCTTTCCCTCCCCGAGATGGTTCGTCATGTTCGAGCCCATGCACCGGATCGACCCATCCGCGACGTCCGCGGGAGTGACGCTCTGGCCCCTGCCGCACGAGCGGCCGCTCCCACTCCTGAAAAGCATCAACTACATGGCCGCCTTCGTTGAAAGGGGACTCCACCCCGAAGCCTTCGAGATCCTCTACTGCCCGGGGGGAGAGATCACCGAAGCCACGTCGAGCAACGCCTTCATGGTCGCGGAGGGAAAGCTGGTCACCGCTCCCCTGGAACGGGTTCTCTCCGGCATCACCCGCGCCTTCGTCCTCGAGTTGGCAAGGGAAGCCGGGTACCGGATCGAGGAACGGTGCCCAACACTGGAGGAATTGCCACAGGCCCGCGAATTTTTCATCACCGGGAGCGTCAAGGAAATCGTCCCCGTGGTGAGGATCGGAACGACCCGGATCGGGGACGGGCGGCCGGGACCCGTAACCCAGCACCTGACCCAGCTTCTGGCGTCTTCCCTTGAACGCTGGGTGGAGTAGCCGAATGGGCGTCCTGGTCGCCTCCCGCTCCCTCCTGAGTGCCGAGGCGCTTCTTGGGTTCCTCGAGGCAGAGGGGATTGCAGGACAGGCTTGGGAAGTGGGAACCGAAGCTCCGAAACCGGAGGCCGGTCGGTGGGAAGCCGTCCTTTTGGATCTAAGGACCCCGTGGCCCGTAAAGGCCCGTTTCCTGCCGGCGGGCCCCCGCTTGGCCGTCGTCGATCCGGCAAACGAAGCCCTTTCGACTCTCGCCCGGGAGAGAGGAGCTCGGCGCCTCCTTCACGCTCCGGTCCAAACCGAGCTGGCGGAAGCCGTCCGGGGGCTCGCCGAAAAGACCGCAGAAACGCTGGTCGGCTTGCCGGAGATGTTCCTGCAAGCCGACCAGCCGATCTCCCTATTCCACCCAATTTACGGCCTGGAAAGCTGCAACCCTGCCTTCTGCAGGTGGATGAAAACCCGGCGCGAAGAACTTGAAGGACTGGACCTGATGAGCCTTTTCGGACAGGAGGAAGCCCGGTCGCTGTCAGGCCTGTTCAAAGGCCTCATCCTGGGTGAACGGGAACCTGAATCGAGGGAGATCCGTTTCTCCCTTGCCGGAGCAACGAAAAGCCCCGCCGAAGCCACCTTTTCCGCGGTCTTCCGCGATGACCTGGACCGTGCCCGTATCCTCGCCACCCTGAAGCCGGGCGGGAAAACAGCCCCTTATGAGAAACGGCTGGAGGTGCAGGCCCGGGAACTGGCAGCCCTTCAATCCATGAACCTGGCCCTGAACGAGACCTGGCACCCCAAGTCCACCCTGAAACTCCTCGTCAGCCTGCTGCGCTCCCACGACGAGGTCGACGCCGCTGCCGTCTACCTGCTGGACGAAGGGACGATGAAGCTGGAATTTGCGGAGGGGGATGGCTTCCGGGAATCCGCGATCCGGTCCCACTCCCTCAAGCCGGGAGAGGGACCGGCCGGCGCTGCGGCCCTTCAAAGGAAAGCCGTCCTTCTGGCGGACCTGGACAATCCTGGAGAGATCCGGGTCGCCCCTTTCCTCCTGAACCACGAGGGCTTTCGAGCCGCCTGCGCGGCACCTCTCCTGGCGTCCAACCGGCTTCTCGGTGTCCTCGAGGCCTACCGCAGGAAGAGGGTGGACGACCCTGAAACCTGGAAAGAAAGGATCGAAACGGTCGCAAGGCAGGCTTCCTCAGCCCTGCACCGCGGTTTCCTGGTGGAAGAACTGGAAAGGGCGAACCTTGAACTGAACCTCGCCTATGATTCCACCATCGAAGGATGGTCCAGGGCCCTGGACCTGAAATGCAGGGAACCGGAATGGCACACGCAAAGAATCGCCGAGTTGACCGTCCGTCTTGCCGGGCGACTCGGGGTGACGGGAAAAGACCTCCAAGCAATCCGGAGGGGTGCGATCCTGCACGACATCGGGAAGATGGGGATCCCAGACGCGATCCTCACCAAACCCGGCCCGCTGACCGAGGAAGAGTGGAGGATCATGCGCCTGCACCCGGTCTATGCCCTCCACATGCTGCAGCCCATCGGCTTCCTGAAGGATTCCATCGCGATCCCGCACAGCCACCACGAGCGCTGGGACGGCCAAGGGTATCCCCGCGGCCTGAAAGGGGAGGAAATCCCCTTCTTCGCCCGGATCTTCTCGGTGGTGGACGTCTGGGTCAGCCTGACGGCGGACCAGCCCTACCGGAGAGCCTGGACCCCCGATCGAGCCCTTGCCTACATCCGGGAGGGAGCCGGCCGGCTTTTCGACCCCACCGTGGCGAAAGCCTTCCTCGAAATGATCGAACCCCTGAACGGTAACGGTTCCTGAAATCGATAAAACCGGTTCGAAATCCAGAAACCAGGGGAAATCTTTCTCATGAATTTCCCGTAAAAGGTTGACGGGTTGTCATCCTTTCCTGCCCTTTCTCCCGAACCATTTCATTCTTATCCGCTATTCGTTCTTTGTAAGGAATCGTTCCTTTTTCTCCCAAGAAATCCGGCTTCGACCGGCTCAGCTTGAGCCTTCCAACAAGAGCCACCTGGGTCGGACTGTTCCTCTCTTTTTTTACAAAATGGAAGACTTCCGTTTCCATAAATATTTTAAAAAACAGGCTAATGCCACTTTTTGTAAGGCTTGACAGGGTATTCTGCCCTTCTATAATGAGCCTTGCAAGGTTTCGCTTCTTTAGACAGGTTCGGATAATTTTTTCATGAAAAACACGCTGGGGCACAACCAATCGGGGAGGTGGAGGATATGATGAAGAAGCTGATCGGTTTGGCGCGGGATGAAGAGGGGCAGGGAATGGTCGAATACGGGCTGATCATCGCCGTAATCGCGGTCGCCCTGGTAGCCGCCCTGGTGACCTTGAGGGGAGGCATTTCGGGCGTGTTTCAAAATGCCTCCGACCAGATGAGCAGCAACAGCAGCGGCTCCTGAGGGAAAACCCGAACGAAGCTGAAGAAGGAGAAAAGGGGCGGTTTTCCGCCCCTTTTCTCGCCCAGGCCAGGGAAGGTTCACGGGCAAATGAGGTGAGAACATGGCGGCCTTCTGGATCTTTTTTCCGGCGTCCCTTTTCGGGGGTCTTTGGGACTTGCGGTTCAGGAAAATCCCCAACCTCCTGAACGGAGCGATCCTGTTGGCCGCGCTCGCCTGGCATGCAAGCCGGGGAGACGTCCTGCAGGCGGCCTGGGGAGCTGCGGCCGGGTTCCTGGCCCTCCTCGTCCCCTATTGGCTTGGCGGCATGGGGGCAGGGGACGTCAAGTTCATGGCGGCCCTCGGAGCTGCTGCGGGCTGGCCCTTTGCAGCCGATACCATCCTCTGGTCGGCCCTGTCCGGGGGCGTCCTGGTCGTCTCCCTGGCGATCCGGCGGGAGGAATGGCAACAAGCCTGGCTGGCCGCTGCCTCCGGCCCAAGGGAGGCCTTGAAATCCCTATGCCGCAGCACCGCTTCGCGGAAGCGGGAAAAAGTCCCCTACGCCCTTGCGATGACCGCGGGCTTCGTTCTTTCGCATTTCTTTCCCCTCATCGGGAGCGGGTGGGTTCGATGACCGAAAGAAGGCAGCCTGGCAGCGCCCTGGTGGAACTGGCCCTGACCCTGCCGGTGCTTTTGGTCCTCGTCATGGGGATCATCGAGATGGCCTCGCTTTTCCAGCAGTTCCAGGTCGTCCAGCATTCTGCCCGAGAGGGAGCCCGCCTCGCGGCCCTCGGCGAATCCACGGAAGCCGTGACGGCCGCGGTTTCGAACCTCCTTTCCCTGCGTTCCTTCGCGGGGACCCCGACGATCCAGGTAGAGGAATTGCCCCTTCCTTCCTACGTGGAAACGAGAGTTTCCGTTTCGGTCCCCCTGAGAACGATCACGCCTCTCGGCCGTTTCGTCCCCTCGTTTTCGGGGACCTTCAGCCCGACGGCGGTGGCCGTCTTCCGGAAGGAGGGGTGAGGATGGGGCAAGTCCGCAGGAGAAGGGGCGGCATCCTTGTCCTCACGGCTCTCTCGCTGGGCGTCCTGCTTTCAGCAGCCGCCCTGGCCGTGGACTACGGGTACGCGGTCCTCATGAAGGAGCGCCTCCAGGGCGCCGTCGACGCCGCCGCCCTCTGCGGGGCCATGGAACTAGCCATGGGACATCCGGGGACCGCCGCCGGGAAAGCCATTGAGATCGGCAACGAGAACCTTGAGGCTTCCTATTCTGTCCGCTTCCCGGCCTCGAACCGCTGCCACGTGGACGGGGAAAAAGCCTTGAGGACATTCTTCGCCGCTTTCCTCGGGAGGGACACGATCACCGTCCGGGCTCACGCGGAAGCCATCGCTTCACCCGTTTCCGAGGCCCGTGGGCTGCGTCCCTTTGCCATCGTCCCGCCCGAGGGAGGCTTCATTTACGGCGTGACCTACACGATCAAGTACGGCCCTGGCCCCGGCAGCGGGTCCTACCACGGCAACTTCAACGCCGTGGCCCTGGACCCGGACGACCAGGGAGCGAAGGACTACCTGGAGAACATCAAGTACGGCTCCGACGGCTGGATCCGCACCGGAAGCGAAATCCCCACCGACGACGACTGGATCTACACGGAACCCGGCAACATGGCGGGTCCGACCCGGGAAGGGGTGAACTACCTCGTGGGACAGGACCCCCACGACTGGGCCTATTACCAGTCCATGCCCGGCATCGAGGAAAGCAGCCGCCTCATCACGATTCCCGTCATCGAATCCATGGCCGACATCAACGGCCGTGTATTGGTCCACGTCATCGGCTTCGCCCGGGTCTTCCTGGAAAACGCCGTGGGGACAGGCAACGACGTGGACATCCTGGGACGTTTCGTAAAGATGGCGACCCCGAACTCCAAAAGCGGCAGGAGCGTCCCCGACTTCGGGGCCTACGGCATTCGCCTGGTCGTACCGGAATCCTGAGGAGGGAATGGAATGCGAAGGAAAATCCTGTTGCTGACCCTTTCGATCCTTCTTGCCCTGATCGCTGCGGCCCTGGTTTTCGGGCAGATCCGGGGGTACCGGCAGCGCCTGGTCGCGGCAGAGAACCGCACGGTGCCGGTGCCCGCTGCTGCAAGGGAAATCGAAGCTTTCAGCACCCTTGCTCCGGAGGACATCACGATCCTGAAAATGCCCAAGGATTCCTTTCCCGCCGCGGAAATCCTTCCCCCCGAACAGCTGGCGGGCAAGCGGACCCTCTACCGCCTTGCCAAGGGGGATCCAGTCCTGAAATTCAAGGTGACGGCAGAACCGGGAGGAAAGGGAAGCCTTTCCCTGGCCTTGCCCAACGGAATGAGGGCGATCGCCATGGCCGTGGACGAGGTCAGCCTGGTGTCCGGGCATATCCGTGCCGACGACCGGGTGGACGTGGTGATCCTCGAAAAGCGACCGGGAGGGGTCACCCCAGCGCGCAACCTGCTTTCCGGATTGAAGGTCCTGGCCGTTGGAGTAGACGCCGGCTCCACCTCGGAAGAGCGGAAAAAGCCAGCCCCCGTGGAATTGGCGAAGTCGGTGGTCCTGGAGGTGACGCCGCAACAGGCCCCGATCTTGGCCTGGGCCCAGCGGCGAGGCGACCTTTGGCTTTCCCTCCGTCCAGCCGGGGACACGGGAAAAACCCCCGAGGCTGTCTACGCCGGGCCGGAGCCGGGTGCGTGGAAGGAACAGCCAAAACCGGGCGGCGAAGCGGCGCCCTCAAAGACGAAACCCGCTCTTTCACCGGTTTCCGGGCCATCCGGCGGCAGGCCGGACCGCAGCTGGTCCGTACAGGTGATGCTTCCGGGCAAGACGGAATCCGTCGCGGTTCCAGCCCAATGAAGGGAGGCCTGAACGATGACGAAAACACCCCTCTATACAGCCCTTGCTGTCCTCCTGCTGGTGCTGTTGCCCGTGCATCAGGCTGCGGCTTTTTCCCAGCCCCAGAAGACCTTTCACCTGGAAACGGGAGAAAACGCCCCTCTTTCCTTTTCTTCTCTCACCCGGGTCGCCATCGGGAACCCGAACGTCCTTGACGCACAGCCGGTCAGCCGGAACGAACTGCTCCTTTTCGGNAAGTCCGAGGGGGTTTCTTCTCTCGTGGTCTGGGATTCCAAGGGATGTCACAGGTTCGACATCCTCGTCCATCCCTCCCGGCGCGTTCGAACGTGGGACCTCGAGCGGATCCTGCAGTGCCCTGGGATCAAAGTCGTCGTGACGGACACCAGCGTGATCCTGGAGGGCACCGTAAGGACCCCCTACGACAAGCGGCGGGCCGAGGCGATCGCCAAGGGCTTCGCGCCCAACGTCGTCAACCTCCTGAATGTCGAGGGAGATCCGCGCGTGAAAATCGAGGCGATCGTCATGGAAATGGCGAAGGGGAACGGCCAAAAGCTCGGCTTGTCCTACCTCGAAGGAGGGCGGGGACAGCTCGTTTCCGGATCCGCCAACCTCATCAACTCCGAACTGGGACAGATCGGGTTCACCTGGAACCGGACCGCCGACATCGCCTCCAACCTCAAGGGCCTTTTCGAAGCGGTCGGGAACACGACCAACACGCGGATCCTCAGTCGGCCAAGCGTAAGCGGGCTAAGCGGGGAAAGGGCCTTCATCAACGTGGGCGGCGAAATTCCCGTTCCGGTGGGCGTCGAGAACAACCAGGTCAAAATCGAATGGAAACCCTACGGCGTCATCATGACGATCGTCCCGGAAGTCCTCGGTGACGGAGACATCCTCCTGAACCTTTCCGCCGAGGTTTCGGAACTGGACTGGGACAACCGAATCGTCACGAACGGGGTCTCCATCCCGGCCCTCCGGAGCCGAAAGGTGGAAAACCGGACGGTCCTGAAAGACGGAGAGCCGCTGGTGATCGGAGGACTCCTGGACAACAAGCAAACCCGCATGGTCAAGAAGATCCCGTTCCTCGCGGACCTGCCGCTTCTAGGCAGCCTTTTCCGAAGCAAGCAGTTCCAGAACAACGAGACCGAGCTGGTGATCACCGTCGTGCCCCAGGTGGTGAAAACCCCATGATCCGTCTCCTCCTGGCAGGCTCGGAAGAACGCCGAAACCAATGGAAGAACGGTCTTCGGGAAAACCCGGCGATCGAGATCGCCGGCGAGGCTGCTTCCCTTGCCGAGCTGAACTCCCTTGCCCAGGCGGTCCGGCCCCACGTCCTCCTCGTGGGACTGCCGGCGGGGGAACCTGAAGCAGCGGTACTTCTGGAGACCTTGGAGCAGCTCCAATTCTGTCCGGGAGTCATCGTCGCGGCAGAGGAAAACGACCCTGAAGCGATCCGGACCATCATCCGCCTGAAGGCGCGGGATTTCCTGCCCGCCGCTTGCGGGCCGGCCGAGCTCGAATCGGTGGTGAACCGGGCCTATTCAGCTGCGGTCGGGCAAAACCGGGACCGGACAGGCCTTCTCCTGGGACTCTGGGGATGCCGTGGAGGGGCAGGGACGACCTCGGTCGCCCTGACCCTCGCGGGAGCCGCCCGCCGGAAGGGACTTAAAGTCGCGGTGGCGGACGGCGACATCGCCCTGGGTGACTCGGCCTTCCTCGTGAACACGAGACCTGCCCTGACTTGGGTGGACTGGGCCCGCGACAGCAGCACCGGGGAACGGGACATCCACCGTTACCTCGTGCCAACGGAAGAGGGGTTCTCGATCCTGGCCGCCCCGAAATCACCGGCTCAGTCCGAACTCATCCGGCCCCAGGCAGTTTCTCAGGCCCTGGACCTCCTCCTGAAGTCCCACGACCTCGTCATCGCGGACCTGCACCGGAGCTTTGACGAAATCACCTTGCACATCGCGGAGAAGGCCCAGCGCCTCTGGCTCGTCACGGACGCCTCTTTAACGGGGGTCAAGAACGTCAGCCTTTTCTGGAACCTCCTGGACCAGCTCAGGCTTGTCCACGAAGAAAGGGCCTCGCTGATCAACCGGGTCAACAAGGGGAACGCCCAGACGGCTGCAAAGCTTTCCTCGCTTTACCGGGCCGTGGCGATAATCCCGGAGGAACCCGCCCTGGAACGAGCCTGGGAAA
>AQRZ01000041.1 GCA_000402835.1 Synergistetes bacterium JGI 0000079-D21 | reverse complement strand
GGACATGCCCTCCGTGCCTTTCGCTGAACAGCATTCCGATGGTTCCGCCCGCAACGACGAAAGCGATCTTTGGTAAATCCGGCAAGAGAATCTCCCCTCCGATCTTTCCCCCGCGGTTCCTACTTTAGCACGCTTTCGGGGAAAATCAGTAGCCCAGTGTTTCTCCTACCAGGATCACATGCGCGTCCCTTCCGTACGGTGCCCTTTCGAGGACGGAAACCGCCCGGCAGGCCCTCTGCGGAGCCTTGCAGTCGACGCAGAAACCGGCCTTGATGCAGGGGAGGTCCATCCCGAGGCGAAGGCCGTTGATCGGGGTCGCCCAGTCACGGATTCTCTGGAGGGCGGATTCGACGTTGCGGGAGACCTTGTTGATCCCGACGACGAAGCAAATCCGGTTATTTGCCCAGGCCATTCCCGCCACGCGGTTCCCGGTCCCGTCGATGTTGACCAGCTCGCCCGCGAGGGTCACCGCGTTCGAGCTGGTGAGGAAAATGTCGCTGGCCAGTTCGTCGTTCCAGCGCTGGGCGCGCTCGTCCGCTTGAAGGGCGGGATCCCAGTGCTGAACGATCCGGTTCCCTCTTGCCTCCAGAATTTCCGGTAGGCCGAGCTCCCGTATCGTAACGGATCCCGGGATGCCGACCGTCGCGCCCTCGGGAACGAGGGACAAAACGGCGTCGACCGCCTCCTGGCGGCTTTCGGCGTAGGCTGCCTGGAAGCCGTTTGCGGCCAGGGCCTTGATCACGGTCGCCCCGACGGTCCGGTAGTACTCTTTCCTGAAGCGGTTCCAATCCACTTCGTTTTTGGACATCGCTCGCACCCTCCTGTCGTGGGGTCTTTGCTTTCTAACTGGACCGACTCCGATCCTTCGCTCTTTAATATACCAGACCTTTTGTGCGCCGGGTCTCTTCGGTTTTTTCCTTGCGTGATACCCCCGGGAAATGATAGAAAAGGGACGAGTTCGAAAAAGGAGGTAGGGAACATGTGCAGGATCATCACTCCCGGGGAGGGGCACGAACATGGGCATGGAGTGGCTGCCGAACCGGCGGAAATCGCGGAACTCCTCCGGGAATCCTTGATTGGCGAACTGGAAACGACCGGGGACCTGATGGCTCGCCTCCAGATGATCGAGGACAAGGAGGTTTCCCACGCTCTCTTCCACCTGCTGGAAAAAAAGAGGCGCATCACCGACGACCTCTGGCTTCTATTGAGAAGGGTCGAAGACCGCTTTTTCGAGGCCGGGGAAAACCACGGGCACTCCCACTCCCACTAGGTTTTTCCCAAAAGCCCCAACGGAGCCCTAGAGGGGGCCGGAAGCCTGTCAAGCAAAAATACTTGACAGGCTTCCGGCCCGTCACTATAATCGCCATGCCGTGAGGAGAGAGATCGGGATGGACCTGGAAAAACAGCTGGAGTCGAGGATCCGCCTTGGAAGGCTTTTCGACCTGTATTCGGGACTGTTGACGGAACGCCAGAGGAAAGCCTTTGAACTGCACGACCTGTCCGACTTGAGCCTCCAGGAAATCGCCGAGACAATGGGGGGGGAGCCGCCAGGGCGTTTACGACCTGGTTCAGCGGGCCCGCCAGAGGCTCCTGGAACTGGAGGCATCGCTCGGTTTCGAAGCACGTCTCGAATCCCGGAGAAAGGCGATTCGGACGATCCTGTCGCGTTATTCGAGCGAGCTTCCTTCCCCTTTCGTAAAGGAAATGGAAGAAGCTTTGGCGGAGAATGCCGAGGAGGCAATGGAACGGGATGTTTGACGCACTGAAGGAACGCCTCGAAACGGTTTTCAAGGCGCTTCGCGGAAAAGGAAAACTCAACGAAGCCGATATCGCCGACGCCCTAAGGGAAGTCCGGAGGGCCCTGCTTGAAGCGGACGTTCACTACAAGGTCGCGAAAGACCTTGTCGAGAAGATCAGGGCCCGCTGCACCGGCGCCGATGTCCTCGAGTCCATCACGCCCGCCCAGCAAGTCACGGCCGTCGTTTACGAAGAACTGGCGCGGCTGATGGGGGAGGGCCCCGCGAACCTCGCGGTCTCGCCGAAGCCTCCGACGGTGTACATGATGGTGGGGCTCCAGGGATCGGGAAAAACCACGACCGCTGCAAAACTTGCCCGGCGTCTTTCAAAAGGGCATCGGCCGCTCTTGGTCGCATGCGACTTGCAGCGGCCCGCTGCGGTCGAACAGCTCAGGGTGCTTGCCGAGCAGGTAAAGGTCCCGTTTTTCGGCCCGGGGGAGGGGCGGGACACCCCGCTGGCAGTCGCGTCGCAGGCGCTCCGGTACGCTGAAGAGCACTTGGCGGACATGATCCTCCTCGACACCGCCGGCCGCCTCCACCTCGACGAACCGCTCATGCAGGAGCTCGAGTCCATCGGCAATACCGTGAAACCGCACGAAGTCCTCCTTGTCGTGGATGCCATGACCGGGCAGGAAGCGGTCAACGTGGCCGCCCGCTTTCACGAGCGCCTCGGGCTGACGGGGGTCATCCTTTCGAAGCTGGACGGCGATGCCCGAGGGGGTGCCGCGCTGGCGATCCGTGCGGCGACTGGGGTTCCGATCAAGCTAGCCGGGGTCGGCGAAAAAGTAGAGGACCTGGAGGAGTTCGACGCACGCCGAATGGCCCAGCGAATCATGGGAATGGGGGACCTCACCGGCCTGATGGAAAAGGTCCAGGCGGTAGCGGACCGCGAGTCCCTCGACCGGATGTCCGAAAACCTCAGGAAGAACCGGTTTACCATGGAGGATCTGCTGGAGCAGCTGCAGCAGGTGAAGAAGATGGGGCCCTTGGAAAAAGTGCTCGAAATGCTTCCCATACCTGGGGGCGCAAAGGCCCTCAAGGGAGCCGACGTGGATCCTGGAAGGCTGAAGCGGATCGAGGCGGTCATCCTCTCGATGACACCGCGGGAGAGGAGAAACCCGGAGATCATCAAGGGAAGCCGACGCAGGAGAATCGCCCTGGGTTCCGGGACGTCCGTCCAGGAAGTGAACCAGGTGCTCAAGCAGTACGAGCAGATGAAGCAGATTTGGAAAACACTGGGCAGCAGGGGCCGCCGGGGTGGAATGGCAGGTCTCAGGAACCTGTTCAGGTGAAAGATCACAGGAGGTGTGTGGAAGAATGGCAGTCAAGATTCGACTTGCCCGACACGGGCGAAAGAAAGCTCCCTTCTATCGGTTGGTCGTCGCAGATTCCCGGTCGCCGAGAGATGGCCGGTTCATCGAGATGATCGGCCACTACAATCCCCTGATGGATCCGGCAGAGATCCGCGTGGACGAGGAAAGGGCCCTTTACTGGCTGCAGGTGGGCGCCCAGGCTTCGGACACGGCCCGCATGATCCTGAAGAAGAGCGGGGTCTGGGATCGGTTCGTCGAGGGAAAGCGGAAGTAAGTTCCCCATGCCGGACTACGGAGCGCTGGTCGAGTCGATCGTCAGGCGCCTCGTGAAGGACCCTGATGCGGTGAAAGTCGAGTGCGCGCCGCAAGGCAACGGCGTCTTCGAAGTCAGGATCAGGGTCGCTCCCGAAGACATCGGGCGGGTGATCGGCAAAAAGGGAGCCACGGTCAACGCACTGCGGCTTCTGGCAAAGGCGGCTGCGGTGAAGGAAAACGAAAAGGTGGTCGTAGATATCCTTGAAGACTGAAAAGGGCCGCCTGCGGGCGATGACCGTCATCGGACGGATCTGCGGCGGGCATGGGCTCGAAGGGGAACTCCGGATCCAGCCTCTCACGGATTTCCCTGAGCGATTCCTTGACATGGAGAGTTTCCGGATCTTTCGCGCGGACGGCGAGGAATGGGGCGTTCTCCATCCGGTCCGCTTCCGCTTTCTCGAGGGGAAGGGGCTCATCCTGGCGAAGACCGCGGAGATCCATGACCGGACCTCTGCGGACCAGCTGAAGGGAACGCTGGTCAAAGTTCCGCCCGAAGAAAGGGTGTCGCTTCCGGAGGGTCATTACTGGATCGACGATCTCCTGGGGCTGGACGTGCAGGACGAGACGACGGGGGAAAACCTGGGCGTCATCGAAGAAGTCCTGCAGACGGGAAGCAACGACTGCTACATGGTGCGGACTCCCGAGGGCAAAATCAAGGCCTTGCCTGCGATTCGAGAGGTCGTCCGCAAGGTGGACCTTGAAAAGGGAACCGTGACCGTCGCCTTGATGGAGGGGCTCTGGGATTGAGGAAGGTCACGTTCATCACCGCTTTCCCGGAGTTTCTCGAGTGTTTTCTGGAGCACAGCGTGGTTGGGCGTGCGATCGGCTCGAAAACGATCGAGGCTCACGTGGTGAACCTGCGGGACTTTGCCGTAAACCGCTACGGGCAGGTCGACGACTATGCCTTCGGCGGAGGCGGAATGGTCCTCATGCCGGAACCCCTGGCGAAAGCCCTGGAAAGCGTGGGCGGCGAGGATGCGACTGTAGTCTACCCGTCCCCGCAGGGGACGGTCCTGAGCCAGGAACTTGTCGAAAGCCTGGCGGGCCGCGATCACCTCGTCCTTGTTTGCGGACATTACGAGGGAGTGGACGAACGGTTTGTAGAGAAATTCGTCGACCTGGAGGTATCCCTGGGGGATTTCGTGCTGACCGGGGGAGAGCTGCCCGCGATGGTCCTGGTGGATGCGGTTGCGAGGCTGGTTCCGGGTGTCGTGGGAAAAATCGCCGCCGTCGAGGATGACTCGTTTTACCGCGGGATGCTTGACCACCCGCACTTTACCCGCCCTTCCGAGTGGAGGGGGGTGCAGGTTCCCGGGGTTCTCCTGTCGGGAGATGCGGGAGCCATCGGGAAGTGGAGGAAGGAACAGTCCGTCGCGAGGACGATCGCCAGGCGGCCTGATTTGCTGGCTGCGGCAAACATCAGGCCCTACCTGCAGAAACGCCCGTACCTGCTCCTTTCGGGGGAAACGGCGGGTTTCCCGGGTTGTCTTCGGCAGATGGGACAGGCAGCAGGGCTCTATGGAATTGAAAGGATTCTTGTCGTCGAGCCGGACAACGGGAGTCGGCAGCAACTGAACGCTCTTACGGAAAAATCGGGAGACGGGGAAAGGAACTTCGTAAAGTTTTTCAGGACATCCCGGCAGGCGTTCCGTTGGGTTTCCCAAAAGGAGGGAGAAGTTCCCTACGCCGTCGGGTTTGAGGAAAAGAAAGGCGGGAATTCCATCCATTGGCTCGAGGCGAAACGGAGGATCCTGGAATCGGGGAAACCCATGGTTATGGGGTTGTCAAAGGATCTTCCCGAAACGCAGGCTTTGGTTTCCCCGCCAAGGGGGGGGCTGGAGCAGGAGGGGTGGCTGGATCCCGCGGTCCTGCTTTCGATCTGCATGGACCGATTCTTCGGGTGCCGTTAAAATTTGGATGTAGACCAGCAAGGAGGGAAAGGAAAATGGATCCCAGGATCACGTTGATCGAAAAGAAATTTCTCAGGAGCGACCTTCCGGAATTCCGTCCGGGTGACAACGTCAAGGTTCATGTGAAGGTCAAGGAAGGCAACCGCGAACGCATCCAGGTTTTCGAAGGGATTGTCATCGCACGCCAGAAAGGCGGACTGCGGGAGAATTTCGTCGTTCGCAAAGTGTCCGGCGGAGTTGGTGTTGAGCGGATCTTTCCCCTTCACTGCCCTTCGATCGAGAAGATCGAAGTCGTGCGCAAGGGGTTGGTGCGCCGCGCAAAACTCTACTACCTCCGCAAGCTGAGCGGCAAGGCCGCCCGGATCAAGGAGCGTCGTTAAAAAACCCCCATAGGGTGTTGACGCGTTCTGACAGCCTGCTATAATTGGCGTCACGTGCCGGGGTGGTGGAACTGGTAGACACGCACGTTTGAGGGGCGTGTGGGGAAACCCGTACGAGTTCAAGTCTCGTCCCCGGCACCATCAACGAAAAGTTCGGTCCTGCAGGCTCGCCCTGGCCAGGACGAAGAAAAGAAAGGCCTTTCCACGCAGTTGCAGACAGGGCGTGAGAAAGGCCTTTCCCGTTTTCGGTCCTACCCTTAGGAGGTGAGACACCCCTTGGATCCGGAAAACAGACTCGACCGCCTCTTTTCCCCCCGGTCCGTCGCGATCGTCGGGGCGTCGGCGAACCTGGAAAGCATTTCGGGAAGGCCGTTGAAACTCCTGAAACGGTACGGCTTCAAAGGGGCCGTCTATCCCGTCAACCCGAAGTACCAGTCCCTTGAAGGATTTCGTTGCTATCCTTCCCTGGAAGTTTTGCCCGAGGTTCCCGACGTCGTCCTCGTTGGGGTGAGGGCCTCTCTGGTTCCACCCGTTCTCGAGGATTGCGCCTGTCTCGGCGTGAAATATGCCGTCATCTTTTCGTCGGGTTTTGCCGAGTCGGAAGGAACCGAGGCCCAGGAAGAAATCGTGCGGATCGCGAAAGCCGGAGGGGTTCGCATCCTTGGGCCGAACTGCCAGGGTCTGGTCAACCTTGCGAAGGGCATTCCTCTCAGTTTTTCCGCTTCCCTAGACACGGACCGCAGGCCCACCGGCCATGTGGCGTACATTTCCCAGAGCGGAGCCTTCGGTTTTGCCTCTTTCGCGATGGCGGCCGACGCGGGAGCCGGGTTTCGGTATGTCGTGACGACCGGCAACCAGGCTGACCTCGACGTCATCGAGATCGCCCGTTACCTCGCGGAGGACCCGGAGGTGCGCCTTCTGCTTCTTTATCTCGAAGGGGTTTCGAACGGGGGGCGTTTCCTGGACCTCCTTCGCTTCACCCGGTCGAGAGGCCTACCGGTGGCCGTCCTGAAGGTGGGCCGAAGTGAGGTGGCGAAGGAGGCCGCAAAAAGCCACACTGCTGCCCTTACCGGGGACGAGAAGGTGTGGGAGGCGGTGTTCCGGCAGTATGGGGTCCTGACCCTGGGGGATTCCGACGATGTTACGGATGTCGCACGATTCTTCGGGTGTTCGAGAAGGACAAAAGGGAATCGGGTCGGGATCCTGAGCACTTCCGGCGGGGCAGGGATCATCGCGGCGGATTGCTGCGACGCGGCCGGCCTGTCGGTTCCGGTTTTGGACACAGAACTTCGGGGGAAGGTCGAGCGGTTCATTCCCCCGTTCGGATCGAGCCTGAACCCCGTCGATATGACCGCGCAGGTGATCAATGACCCGCAGGGTTTCAGGAACCTCCTCGCGCTCATGGAAGAAAGTCCCCAGGTCGACATGCTTCTGGTCGTTCTCTCGATGATCACGGGAGAATCCGGAATGAGGATGGCAGAAGACCTGGTCTCGGCCTTCGATTCCGGGAAGAAACCCGTCGCCTGCTGCTGGCTGATTGATGACGAACACGGCCTGGCGTTCAGGAACCTACTGGCCTCACGGGGGGTCCCTGTTTTTTCGAGCCTCCGGAGGGCGGCCTTGTCCCTATCGAGACTGGTCCATTGGGAAAAGCGCCCGGATTTGCCACCGAAGGACACGGCGCCCGGAACGAAGGCCAGGCTTGACGAGTTCCCGGACGAGCTGACGGAAGCGGATGCCAAGGAGCTCCTGGCTTCCTACGGAATCCCGATTACGCGGGAACGCCTTTGCAGAAGCCTGTCGGAATCCCTCGCGGCAGCGGAGGAGATCGGGTATCCGGTTGCCCTGAAGGTGATGTCCCCTGACATTCCCCATAAGACGGAAGCCGGGATCGTCGCCCTCCACGTAAAGGACGAGGAGGAACTGAGGAACACGTACGGCCGGATCCTTGAAAAAGCAGTGAAAGCAAGGACGGGGGCCCGCATCAGGGGAGTCCTCGTTCAGGAAATGGTCTCGGGCGGACAGGAATGCATCGTCGGAGTCCGCCGCGATCCGCTGTTCGGTCCCGTGATCGCGGTCGGCATCGGGGGGATTTTCGTGGAGGTGCTGCAGGACGTGTCCCTGCGCCTTGCTCCCGTAGACCGGGCAACCGTTATGAAAATGCTCGAGGAGCTGAAAGGGCTTCCGCTCCTCAGGGGAGCCCGGGGGAATCCTCCGAGGGACATCGAGGCCTTGGCTTCCCTGGTCGAATCAGTCTCCAGGATGGCCCTGAGCGAACCCGACCTGCTGGAGCTGGACGTGAATCCGGTAATGGTCCTGCAGGAGGGACGAGGCGCGGTGGCCGTCGACGCGCTCGTCCTCAGGACGCAGAAATGATGCCCTGGCTTTGGCCCGTTGCGGGCTACCTCGCAGGATCGATCCCGACTGGCTTTCTTGTTGTCCGGCTCCTCAAGGGGATCGACATCCGGACGGTCGGCTCCGGAAACACGGGCGCAACGAATGTCGGCCGGATTGCGGGAAAATTCTGGGCGGTGTTCGTCGCCGTCTTCGACATGGCCAAGGGAGGCCTTGTCCTGGCCGCTGCCTTCGCCGCGGGGGTGTCGTCACCCTGGATCCTTGCAATGACAGCAGTTGCAGGCGTCATCGGGCACAATTACCCGGTTTGGCTCCGTTTTGCGGGTGGCAAGGGGGTGGCAACCACCTACGGTGTCCTCTTTTTCCTGGACCCCTTGGCGACCCTGATCGGCGGGGCCGCCTGGTTCCTTCTGCTGAAGGGGACCCGCACCGTTTCGCTTTCTTCCATGGTTTCCCTGTTCGTTACCCTGCTCGCGCTGTGGGTCCTGGGAGCTCCGGCTCCGTATGTCGAAGCGGCCTTTTTCCTGGTTCTCCTGTCAATTTGGCGACACCGCGAGAACATTCGGCGCCTCCTCGAAGGGACCGAAAGAAGGACGGGGGAAACGGAGCGGAACGGGAAACCTTCCGCAAGATAATTGACTAATCCTGACCTTACGGGGTAGAATGCTTGCGTGAAGATCAGGAGGTGCTGCGATGGCGAGCTTGACGAAGATCATCGAAGATCACATCACCCAGCTGTTCCAGGAATCCCAGGAAGAAGTGATCGCTCTCCGCAGAAAGGACCTCGCGGAGCTTTTCGGGTGCGTCCCGAGCCAGATCAACTACGTCCTGAGAAGCCGATTCACGCCGGAACGGGGGTTTCTCGTGGACAGCCAGCGTGGGGGGCACGGTTACATCCGGATCCTGCGGCTTTCCTTCCGTTTTCCGGAAGAGCGGGTCAACCATATCGAAGATCTGGTGGGAGAAACCCTTTCCGAAGCGGAGGCGAAACGACTTTTGCTGAACCTTCAGCATCGGAAGATGATCAGCGGGAGGGAACGCCTGCTGATTGAAGTGGCCCTTCGGTACCAGGAGGAAGTGGCGCGCTCCCTCTTCGATCTTTCCCCCTACCGAAGGGATGTCATGAACGCCGAACTCCTGAAGAGAATGCTCAGGAGCCTCGTGCTTTCGTAAAATCAGATGCTCTGCGAACGATGCGGCAAGAACACAGCCGAGGTCCATATCCGGCAGGCGATCCAGGGGGTTGTTTCCGAACATCACCTTTGCAAGGAATGCGCCCGGGAACTGACTTCCGGCTGGAAGCCAGGGAGCAATTTCCTCGAGTTCTCCATCGGTTCCTTTCTCGAGAACCTCTGCAAGACCTTGGGGCCCGAACCGCAGGAACAAGGGAAAGCAACCCGGGCAGTTCCTACCTGTCCGCGTTGCGGGCTTGATTTCGAGGGTTTCAGGAAGACCGGACGTTTTGGGTGCGCAGAATGCTACCGTGCTTTCCGGGAATGGATCCGGCCCCTTTTCACTCGAATTCACGGTTCCGAAACCTACAGGGGTCCAGCCCCGGGCCAGGGAACAAGTTCTGTCCAGGGGATGGATGACGAGCTGGAACGGCTCAAAATCCAGCTGAAAGAAGCGGTTTCCGAAGAACGGTACGAAATGGCGGCAACTCTCAGGGATCGGATCCGGATCCTGGAAGGGAGGCTCCGGGGTGAACGCGGATAGGATCCTGGCCTTGCCGGCTCCCTGGGTGGAAGGGGGGCAGGATTGCCCTTCCGACGTCGTGATCTCCAGCCGGGTCCGCCTCGCGCGGAACCTCGCGAGGTTTCCCTTTGTCAACCGGGCGACAGCCGAAGAGAGGGCCGCAGTGCTCGAAGAAGTGAGGCAGGCCATCCAGGCCGAGCCGTTGTTCCGTGAGTGTGCGTGGTGCAGGCTCGAGGAGATGGACCCGATCGCAAGGGGGCTTTTGGTCGAGAGGCGGCTGATGAGCCCGGATTTCCTCCAGGGAAGCCGGGAGAGGGGGCTCATCCTGGACACGAAGGGGATCGTTTCCGTGATGGTGAACGAAGAGGACCACCTGCGGATCCAGGTCCTCCTAGGCCGAATGTCCCTCTGCGAAGCCCTCCGGATCGCTTCTGCGATCGATCGGGCTCTTTATTGCCTTGAATTCGCCTTCGACCAGGAATTCGGTTTCCTGACCAGCTGCCCGACCAACGTGGGAACGGGCCTCAGGGCTTCGACGATGCTGCATCTCCCTGCGCTCAAGATGTCGAGGGCGATGCCGGAAATCATCGCCCAATCAGGCCGCCTGGGACTGGTTGTCAGGGGGGCCTACGGAGAGGGTACGACTTCAGCCGGAGCTCTCTACCAGGTTTCCAACCAGGTGACGCTGGGACTCACACCCGAAGAACTGACCGAAAAAGTTGAAGCGGTGGGCTCTCGACTTGTCGAGCAGGAATCCCGGGCGAGGGATGCCCTTTTCAACGGGAGCCGAGAACTGGAGGACCGGATCTGGAGGGCGTGGGGGACCCTGGTGTACGCGAGACGCCTCGGTCTGGCGGAGGCGATGGAATGCCTCTCCCTGCTCCGGATGGCCCAGGAAGCCGGCATGAAGGGGCCCTTCGAAAAAGTGGCCTGGGGACCTCTCTTCCTCTCGGTCCAGCCCGCCCACGTGCAGGCCATGAAAGGAAGGCTGCTCCAGGAAGAGGAGACGGAAACGGCCCGGGCGGAACTCGTCAGGGAGACTCTGGGCCGTCTTTAGGTTGGGGATCTGTCCGAAAGGGGAACAAGACCATGTGGCAATTTTTCACTGAAAGAGGGAAAAGGGTCGTTCAACTGGCGCACCGGGAGGCGTTGGCCCTCGGGCACGACGTGATCGGCACGGAGCATCTCCTCCTCGGGCTCGTGGCGGAAGGGGAAGGGGTTGCCGCCCAGGTTCTCCGCAATGCGGGGCTGGACCTTTCCGAGGTGAGGAGCCGGGTTGAAGCTGCAGTCGGAAAGGGACACCCCAGGGAAAAGCCCCTCGACTTGCCCTTGAGCCCCAGGGCCAAACGGGTTTTGGACCTTGCCATGCGGGAAGCCCGTAATATGGGGGTCAACTATGTCGGAACGGAGCACATCCTTCTCGGCCTCCTTGCGGAGGGAGAGGGCGTCGCCGCGCAGGTCCTGAGCGGCATGGGGCTCGAGATCCAGGCGGTCCGTGAAGAAATCGCCTCCGCCCTATCCGGCGGGGAAGGCGGCCCTGCGAGAGGGCAGGGCGGCGTCGAAAACCCGGTGGCAGCTGCGGCTCGAGTATCCCGTTCACGGACGCCCACCCTCGATTCGTTGGGGATCGATCTGACCGAAATGGCCAAAAAGAGAGAACTCGATCCCGTCATCGGAAGGGCGAAGGAGATCCAGCGGCTGATCCAGATCCTGTCGAGAAGGACGAAGAACAACCCGGTCCTGATCGGCGAACCGGGCGTGGGGAAAACGGCCATCGTCGAGGGGCTGGCTCAGAAAGTCGTGGCGGGGGACGTCCCGGAGATCCTGAAGGGAAAGCGGGTCGTCCAGCTCAACATGGGGAACCTCGTCGCCGGGACGAAGTACCGCGGAGAATTCGAAGAAAGGCTCCGAAAGCTGGTCAAGGAACTCGTCGAGTCGAAGGATGTCGTCCTTTTCATCGATGAAATCCACACGATCGTCGGGGCGGGAGGAGCGGAAGGAGCCGTGGACGCGGCGAACATCCTGAAGCCCAGCCTTTCGAAGGGAGATTTCCAGGTCGTGGGCGCCACGACCTTCGACGAATACCGGAAGCATATCGAGAAGGACGCGGCCCTGGAACGGCGCTTCCAGCCGGTCGTGGTCCAGGAGCCCAACGTCGAGGACACCCTGGCGATTCTCCGCGGACTCCGCGACCGTTACGAAGCCCACCACCGGGTCAAAATCGAAGACAGCGCGCTTGAAGCGGCAGCCCGGCTCGGAGAAAGATACATATCGGACCGGTTCCTGCCCGACAAGGCGATCGACCTGATCGACGAAGCCGCCGCGAGGGCCAGGCTGAAAACCATGGAAACCCCTCCGGACCTCAAGGAACTGGAAAGGGTCCTGGAAAATGTCTTGAAGGAAAAGGAGTCGGCCGTATCCGCCCAGGAATTCGAGAAGGCGGCGAGGCTCCGCGACGAGGAACGGAAGGTGTCGGACGAGCTGGAAGAAAAACGGGCGAGCTGGCTATTGAGGCGCAACCAGGAAGAACCGGTCGTTAACGGGGAAGACATCGCCGTGATCGTGTCGGAGTGGACGGGCATCCCGGTCGTCCAGCTGACCGAAGAAGAAGCGGCGAGGCTCCTCCGCATGGAAGAAGAACTCCATAAGCGGATGGTAGGCCAGCAGGAGGCGGTCAATGCCGTTTCGAGGGCCGTCCGGCGAGCTCGAAGCGGGCTCAAGGATCCAAAAAGGCCCGTCGGCAGCTTCCTTTTCCTGGGACCGACGGGAGTCGGCAAAACGGAAATGGCGAAAGCCCTTGCCGCGTTCCTGTTCGGCAGCGAAGAGGCGATGATCCGCTACGACATGAGCGAGTACATGGAGCGGCACGAGGTTTCCAAGCTCATCGGAGCTCCCCCCGGGTACGTGGGGTACGAAGAAGGCGGGAAGCTGACCGAGGCGGTACGGCGCCGTCCCTATGCCGTCCTCCTGTTTGACGAGATCGAAAAGGCCCACCCGGATGTCTTCAACCTTCTCCTCCAGATCCTGGAGGACGGGCGTCTGACGGACGGCCAGGGGCGTACCGTGGATTTCCGGAACACGGTGGTGATCATGACCAGCAACGTCGGGGCGAGAGACCTGGCGAAGGGGCAGGGGCTGGGGTTCACCGCGGAGAAAGGCCTGAGCGAAGGAGACCATCAGAAGGCCAGGGAAAGGGCCCTGGAGGCGATGAAGCAGTCCTTCCGTCCCGAGTTCCTGAACCGGGTGGACGATATCGTGGTCTTCCGATCGCTGTCCAAGGAAGAACTTCTCCAGATTGTGGACCTGCTGCTGCGAGAAGTGGAAAAGCGCGTCAAGGACAGGGGAATTGAGATCCAGGTCTCGGAGGAAGCGCGAAATCTCCTGCTGGAGAAGGGATATGATCCGAAATTCGGCGCCAGGCCGCTTCGCCGGACGATCCAGAAAATGGTGGAAGACCGGTTGGCGGACCTCTTCTTGGAAGGAAAGTTCAGGCAGGGTGCAAAAGTCTGGGTCGAAACGGAAGGAGACCAACTTTCCTTCAGGGAGTTACAGGCGTGATGCGCCTGTCCAAATAGCCGTTCAAATCAGAGGAGGAACTGAAATTGAGAAAATTTGTCGCCGCAATCGCTCTGACCGTATCTCTGCTTGTGTTCTCGACGACTCTGGCATCCGCAGCCGTCCAGGCCCCCGTCATGAAAGTCGGGGAGGAAAGCGTAACCGCCGACGACCTTCTGTACCTCCTGACGCAGAAGGCAGGGGGCAACGAGGCTATGGCCGGGATGGTCCTTTCGGGTATGACTCTCGAGGAAAAGAAGGAGTTTCTCGGGGATGTCGCGGATCTTCTGCTGGTCTCGCAGGCGGCAGCCCTGAAGGGGCTCCAGCTTGACCCTGCGGTTGCCGCAAAGCTGCGCTGGGATGCCGTGAACACGCTGGCGAAAGCCTATGTCGAACGGCTGGCAGCCGGGTGGAACATGAGCGAAAAGGCCGTGCGGGGATATTTCGAGGAGCACCGCTCGAACTACGCCACGAAAGAAGCCGTGCACGTCCGGCATATCCTTGTCGAATCGGAAGCGGAAGCCCGGAACCTCCTTCTGGAAGCGCTTTCTGGAAAGGATTTCGGAGAGCTTGCCGCGAAATCCAGCAAGGACCAGGGGTCCGCGGAAAGAGGCGGTGACCTGGGGTGGATCGAGAAGGGCGACACGGTTCCCGAGTTCGAGAAAACCGCCTTTTCCACCCCCAGGGGAGGACTTGGCGGGCCGGTCCGAAGCGAATACGGATGGCACGTTCTCCAGGTGCTGGACAAGCGCCCGGCAAGCGAGGGAGTCTACGAATCGGTGAAAAGCCGGGTGGTCAGGGACCTGCAGCAGTTTTACCTGGAGGAAACGCTGGAAAGCCTGAGAAAGACGGCCTCCCTGGCGATCGACGAAAAACAGCTGGAAGCGCTCGGAAAATAAAGATTCCACAAGGGGCCGGAGAAAAGACTCCGGCCCCTTGTGTCTTCTAGCGTCTTTTCGCGGAAACCGACTGCCTTTTCAGGCTGGACAGCCCTCCCAATCATCGTATAATGTTGGTGGGTCCGGAAAGGAAACCCGGAGGGGGGATACGGTTCAGAACTTCCGGAAAGACAACCCACTGAACCGGTAAATTAGAAAGGGGGAAGTTCGTGGTCATGGCAGAAGAAATCACCGGAAAGAAACCCAGTTTCGGCATCGCGCTCATGGTTGTCCTAGTAGCGGCAGTCATCATCGGTTATAGCGTCCTCAAGCTGGAAGCGGAAGTCCATATCCCTCTCGTCCTGTGTGCCCTTTTCGCGGCCCTCGTCGGTCGATGGGTCCTGGGAATCCCCTGGAAGACAATCGAGGAAGGCATGATCAACGGCATCGTGCTGGCCCTCCAGGCCGTTCTCATCCTCTACATCGTCGGCATGATCATCGGAGCCTGGATCCAGAGCGGCGTTGTCCCCAGCCTGATCTATTACGGGCTCGACCTGCTCTCGCCAAGGTGGTTCCTGTTGGCCACCCTCCTGATCTGCTCGGTCGTCTCGCTTTCGACGGGGACTTCCTGGGGCACCACCGGAACGGTGGGGATCGCTCTCATGGGTGTGGCCATGGGACTCGGAATTCCAGCTCCCCTCGCGGCGGGCGTCGTCATCTCGGGAGCCTACTTCGGCGACAAGATGTCCCCGCTGTCCGACACCACCAACCTGGCACCGGCCATCGCCGGGACCGACCTCTTCCAGCATATCCGGGCCATGGTCTGGACGACGGGCCCGACTTACCTTCTCGTCTGCGCCATCACGGTCGTCCTCGGCATGAAATATGGCGGGGGAACTCTCGATGCGGCAAAAATCACCGCCATTCAGGCGGTCATGTCCCACGAATTTAGCATCAGCCTGGTCGGATTCGTCCCTCCGATCCTGGTCATCGGTCTCTGCGTGATGAAGATGCCCGCGATCCCCGGGCTCTTTGCCGGCGTCGTGGCTGGAGCCGTTATTGCGGCTTTCCAGGGACTGGGAATCGGGGACATCATGAACGTGATCCAGAACGGATACACTGCCGCTCTTTCCGCTACCCTGGCTGAGGCGGAAGACCTGACGGCAGTCGCCAAGATCCTTTCCGAGAACAACATCCTCGGTGTGACGCCGGAGATGGCAAAGGAAGTCGGCGGGATGCTGAACGACCTTCTCACCCGCGGCGGCATGCAGTCCATGAACTGGACGATCTCCCTGATCATCTGTGCGCTTTCCTTCGGAGGGATCATGGAAAGGTGCGGCTTCCTCGAGGTCATGCTCCGGACGATCCTCAAGGGAGTCAAAAGCGTCGGCGGGCTGGTGGCATCGGTCATCGCCTCCTGCTTCATCTGCAACGTCTTTCTGGGCGACCAGTACCTGTCCATCGTCATGCCTGGCCGCATGTTCAGGCTCGGATTCGAGGAAAAAGGGCTCCATCCCAGGATGCTTTCCCGTTCGCTGGAAGACGCTGGGACACTGACCTCGGTCCTGATTCCCTGGAACACCTGCGGCGCTTACAACAGCGGGGTACTCGGAGTTCCCACGGTACAATACCTTCCCTTTGCCTTCCTGAACTACCTGAACCCGCTCATGGCGATCCTGATCACCTACCTTGGCATCGGAACGACCTGGAAAGGCAAGGACGGTGAGCCGGTCTTCGCCAAGCAGAAACCGGCCAACCTGTAGAAGCGCAATTCCGTCCCGCCATGAACGGGGAGGGGGAGAAACCGCCCCTCCCCGTTTTTCCGCTCATGAGAAAAGGGAGAGATTCGTTTGACCGTTTTGCTTGAATCGAAGTCGAATACGCCTTTCCCGGAATGGATGCGCTGGACGTTCGGCGTCATCGGAATTTACCTTCTGGGGGATGCCCTGCGTCGGTTCCTGACCGTAAAAAGCCTGAGCGCTCACGCCCTTTTCGTCGGGGCTGCAATCCTTTACGCATGTGGCTACAGGAAAAGGATCTACCTCAGCGAAGAAGGGATCGTCCGCGAAACCAGGACCTGGATGAACCGGAACAGCGAGGTCTTTCCCTGGGCCGAACTGGGGCATGTCGGATTGGCATTCAGGCGAGACCAAATGATGGCGTTTTTCGAGAGGGATGTCCTGGGATGGAAAGTCCTGTTTGACCGCTCGCAGGAGCAAAAGCTAAGGGAAATCCTTAAGGAGCATGCGCCTGGAATCGAGATCACAACCCTTTAAAATGCAGAAGCGGCCCGCCAAGGGCCGCCTCTGCATTTTAAGCGATACTTAAATATCAAACGTGTCCTTCTTTTCGACGACGTCGCTGCCGTCTTCCTTCCTCCAGTAAATCCCGATCTTCATGTAGGTCAAGAGAATCGCCATCAGGGGGTTGCCCCAGTTCAGGAAGGCGTAGGGTCCGTAAACGAGCGGACCGACGCCGAGTACGCTGGTCTGGTAGGCACCGCAGGTGTTCCAGGGAACCAGCGCAGAGGTGAGGGTTCCAGCATCCTCCAGTGTACGGGAAAGCATTCGTGGTGCAAGGCCCGCCTTCTGGAAGGTGTTCCGGAACATCCTGCCGGGGACGACCAGCGAAAGGTACTGGTCACCCAGGAAGATGTTGGAAATGATGCAGGATCCGATAACCGCCGTGATGAGCGTGCCGACCTTCCGGATACCCTTCGTCAGGGTCCCGATGATCGTCTCCAGGAAACCGCAGGCTTCCATGATGCCTCCGAAGGACAGGGCGACAAAAATGAGGGAGATCGACCACATCATCGACTGGAGTCCGCCTCGCGATACCAGTTTCGATACGGTCGCCGCAACTTCCTTTCCCAACTCGGGAGTGACGCCTGCAATGCCGGCTTTGGTCATGGCCTCGGCGACGGCTGCAACATCGGCGGCATTCGCGATTTCATCGGAAATGCCTGCAGCATAGCCGTTCTGGACTACGTCCATGATGTCTCCGATGCCTGCCCCAGTGACGAAAGCGATCGCAATCCCCGCGAACAGACCTGCAAAGAGGCCCGGGATGGCAGGCATCTTCATGACTGCGAGGGCGATGACGAGGAACGGGGGAATCAGGCAGGCGAGGGAGATCGGGAATTCGGCCTTCATGAAGGACTGGATGGCATGGATCCGACTCGCGTCCAGGGTTCCTCCGCCGTAACGGAAGCCGATGAAGGTAAGGACGACAAGCACGATGATGTACGTCGGGCCGGTGGTCCAGACCATGGCCTTGATATGGTCGAACAATTCGGCACCGGATACTGCGGGGGAGAGGTTCGTGGTATCGGAGAGCGGGGACATCTTGTCGCCGAAGTAGGCTCCGGAGATGATGACGCCTGCCGTGATCGGTACGGGAACCCCCAGGCCGTTCCCGATACCGAGCATCGCGATGCCGATCGTTGCCGTCGTGGTCCAGGAGGAACCCGTGGCGAGCGAAACAACCGAGCATGTGAGCAGGGTCGCCACGAGGAAGATCGAGGGTTTGAGGATCATGAGGCCGTAGTAGATGAGTCCGGGAACGACCCCCGACTTGATCCAGGCCCCGATGATCATGCCGATGATCATCAGGATGAGGGTGGCCTGGAGAGCCACCGCGATGTTGTTGATCATCCCCTCTTCCATTTCCTTCCAGGGAACGCCCAGCACGAACCGGCCGACGAGCGCGGCGAATACGGCAGCCGCAAGGATCGGCATGTGGGCCTCTGCTTCTAGCTTCAAGATTCCGTAGCTGATGAAAAATGCCGCTACTGCAAAAACTCCTAGCGAAAGGGCAAAGCTGGGTGTCTTTCTCGTGGTGCCTACAGCCATACAGGATCGCCTCCTCCGGATTTTCCCTTTCTTCCAGTCTTCCAGTATTTTTACCGGTCCAGGACGGAATGGGTGCGTCGGGTCGAAAGAGCCTCACGATCCCCCCCTTCTCTCTATCTTGCTTGAATGAAAAAGGTTGGAAAAGACTTCATATTGCACACTTGCTTTCACAGTTTAAGACCCCCGAAGGGTAGCGTCAAGCCGTTCCTGTTTCCTGCCCGAACTGTATAACCTTGACGACTTGTATTATTGTATGCTATCTTGACCCTGTTCAATCCAGACAGTTTATAAAAAGGGGAGGATCCGGAATGAAGGCGGTTCAGCTTGGCTGCGGGCTTGTAGGTAGCGTGATCGCAAGGGATCTAGCAATGGATTATGATGTTACGGTCGTGGACCTGAACGAAAAGGCCCTGGAAGCTCTCAAGTCGAAGGTCCCTTCGATCAGGACCGTTGTCGGTTCCTGCACTGATCGGGAGCTCCTGGAACCCCTGCTTCGAGATGCCGACATAGTGACGGCCGGAGTACCGGGGCGGTTCGGCTACAAGATGATGGAAACCGTCATCGAGCTGGGCAAGGACCTTAGCGACATCTCCTTCATGGCGGAAGACTTCGAGCTTCTCGATGGGCTCGCCAAGGAAAAGGGAGTCGTCGTTGTCCCGGACATCGGAGTTGCCCCGGGAATGTCGAATTACCTCATGGGACGGGGCTGCGCCCTGCTGGACGAGGTGGAAGACGCGGTCATCTACGTCGGCGGGATCCCCGAAAAGAAAGTACCGCCCTTCAACTACCAGGTAACCTGGTCCCCCGCGGACGTAATCGAGGAATACACTCGTCCGGCACGTTTCGTGGAAGACGGAAAGCCGGTAACAGTTGAAGCGATGGACCGGCTTACCCTGAGAGAATTTCCGAAGGTGGGCGTGCTCGAAACCTTCATTACCGACGGTCTCCGTTCCCTGATCAAGAATCTCAAGGCCAAAAGAATGGAGGAAAGGACGTTACGGTGGCCTGGACACGTTGAGCAGATGCGGCTGCTGCGTTCAATGGGGCTTTTTGACGAAACGCCACGAAAACTCGGAGGTGTCGAGGTGGTTCCTCGAGACATCGCCTGCGACCTTCTTTTCCCCATGTGGAAGATGGAGCCGGAGAAGGGCGATCGGGACCTCACGATCATGCAGGTCGAGGTTCACGGCTTCAAGGGGAAAGACGAAATCACCTATACCTGGGACCTCTGGGACCGTTTTGATGAGAACTCTTGGACGAATTCGATGGGACGTTGCACCGGCTGCACTTGCGCGATTTTTGCCAGGGCCATCCACAAGGGGCTGATCAAGGAAAAAGGCGTGTTGGCCCCGGAAAAACTGGCTGCAGATGATGCGCCACTTTTCGATTGAAGCGCGCTGCCGCGTCGAAGACCTGTTGAGTCCGGTGAATGTTGCTCGCGAAAGCGGCGACGACAATCCTGCGGCTCTTGTGCAGCCTCAGGATCTGCTCCAGGGACTTCCCAACGATGTTTTCCGATGGGGTGTGCCCTGGCCTTTCGGCATTCGTGGAATCGCTGATGAACAAGCGAACCCCTTTCTTCCCGGCCTCGGCGAAAGCATTGTAATCCGTCAGACGGCCATCGATGGGAGTGGGGTCCAGTTTGAAATCACCCGTGTGGACCACGATCCCCTCGGGGGTTTCGATGATGAGCCCCACCCCGTCGGGGATGGAATGGCAAACCGCAACGAACGTGATCCGAAAGGCACCGAGCTCGATCGTCTCGCCTGCCCGCACTTCCTGCATTCGCGGTTCGTAGGACGGGGCGAATTCGGAAAGCTTTCCTCTTGCGAGCCCGAGGGTCAGAGCCGTTCCGTAAAGAGGGACGTCCAGCTGGGGAAGGACAAAAGGCAAGGCTCCCGTATGGTCTTCATGTCCATGAGTCAGGACGATCCCCCGGATATTCTTCTTTTTTTCCAGAAGATAGGTTACATCCGGAATGACGAAATCGATA
Source organism: Synergistetes bacterium JGI 0000079-D21 (assembly GCA_000402835.1). Next base: position 7,772 of record AQRZ01000041.1, on the reverse strand, counting down.
CCGAACATTTCCTCATCCGGGAATTTCAGGCCGGAATCGACAACGAGGATGTCTTCGCCGTATTCGAACACGAGCATATTCTTGCCGATTTCTCCAAAACCACCCAGCGGAATGAAGCGCAGCTCCGCCGGCGTTGAAGCTGGGCTCCTTTTCCGGCTCTTGATTCTTGCCATCCCATCACGCCCCTATCCGTCAAAAAACACCAGAAAACGAGGGGTGGACTAGCCACCCCCTAAAAGCTGCAACGATTTCCCGATGGGACCCTTAGTCGCTGAAGTCTCCCTTTTTGTTTTCCTTCCTGGAAAGCGCAAGGGCTTTTTCGCGCGTAAATTCGCTCCTTGGGTTCAGGATCGCCCTTTCCGGCGCTGCGTTCTCGTCCGCACGCCTGGAAACCGTTTCCAAGAGGACTTCTGCCAATCCCTCGGCCCTGAATGCCTTGATGTAGCGCGTCGCCCATTCTTCCGTCTCGGCGACGATTCGATCCTGGATGGGTTCGGGAAGCGCCATGACCTGCTCATGAAAAGGCTTGTTCGCCTTCTTGTAATCTCCGCCCTTCCTGCTAATTCCTTGATCGTCCGCCCAAGCCACAATCTCCCGCCACAGGGCCTCCGTAACGCCGCGGTCCTTTTCCTTGATGAAGGAATCTCCCTCGATTACCGCATTCCCCGTCTGCGGCTCCATTTTCAAGCCGAACACGATGTTCTGCCAAAGGGTCCCGACGTTCCCCTTGTTGATCCCCGCATCCGCAAAATGTCCGACTTTTTCGAAGGGAGTGCCAGAAATGCCGTGTTGGGCAATCGAAACCCCATACGGACGGATCGCCTGGGCGATTTCCAGGGTCCTCTGGAGATCAATCCCTTCCTCCACTCCTGCTGCCTTGTCATAGGTCCCATGAAGGCTACCGTTCGAAATTGCCAGGTAATCGGGGAAGATCCCCCAGGCATTCAGGCCGCCCACGAAGAAAAGCGCCTCTTCGACCGTGGATAGCTCCCCCTTGCCCTTGATCTCGCCCACTTCAACCTCAAGCCCGAGGTAGGGGGGGACGTGCATGGCAACATCCCGCGTAAAGCAAAGGTTTTCCCAATCCGGGTTGTGGGAGGCGTCAACGGCGACGGAAGTCCAGCCTCGCTCGATGATTTTCCTCAGGTGGGAAATGGACTTCAGCAGGTCTTCCTTCGATTTGATCCCGTAATGGTCGACGTGGAGTCCGAAAAAAACTCCGTGCCCGAGCTCGGCAGAATATCGGATTGCATAGTCCGGCACGTTGTCGAAATTGCAGCCGCAATACGTAGACTCCGATTTCGCCAGCTCGAGCAGGACCACCGAATTCGTCTTTTTCGCGGCCCTCAGGAGCCCCTTGATCGTCAGCGGGTTGCGTACGTTTGCAGCAAGGACGATCGCTCCGATCTTTTTCGCCGCTTCGGCGACGTCGCGGCCGCTGACCAACCCCACCGGTTCCTCGCCGTACAGGGCCTGGACGTTCAAGGGCCTCTTCCTCAATACTTCCCGATAGCCGGCACCTTCGACCTTGATCATCCTGAAAAGCACCTCCTTCTACAATCACGCCCTATACGTTACCATGTCGGGAGGAATTATCAAGACTCAGCCTCGCCACGCCCGCTTCCTGCGGCCTTTTTGCCATTCCGGCAAAAGGAACCCCGGGGGTTGCACGTTCAGGAAGGCCATGGTAGTATTATGCCCGCTCGCCCGGGAGTTTCAGCGAGTTGAGCATTGGGGAATCGTCTAATGGCAGGACAGCTGACTCTGGATCAGCCGATCGTGGTTCGAATCCACGTTCCCCAGCCACCTTGAGTTCTTTTGAGGTCCCATCGTCCAGTGGCCCAGGACACCGGGTTCTCAGCCCGGGAACAGGGGTTCGAATCCCCTTGGGACTGCCAGTTTTCAGATCGGGGAGCCTCCAGCCAGGAAGGCTCCCTTTCTTTTTCGCGTGGTGTTTTTTTCGGACAATCTGCTTGGTTTCTCGAGCGATCTTTCTTCTTCTCTCTCTTGACGTTAAAGCAGGCTTGGGACAAAATCATTTACGGCATCCGGAGCGTCAGGCCGATGCCGTAAAATTCTGGAAGGACCGCGTTGGTCCGCAGGAGGTCAGGCTTTATGGAGCAGGGAGTCGTCAAGTGGTTCAACGGAACGAAGGGGTATGGCTTTATCACCAGAGACAGCGGCGGAGATGTTTTCGTCCACTATTCAGGGATCCAGATGAACGGCTTCAAGACCCTTGAAGAAAATCAGCGGGTTTCCTTCAAGGTCGTGGAAGGAGCAAAGGGCCCGCAGGCCGTCGAGGTGACCCCGCTCTAGGAACGTTCCCGCCAATCATCCATACGATTATTCCCGGGCGGGGCCATCCCAATGACGGTTCCGCCCTTCTTCTTTTCTCCTCAGCTGACCACAGGCGGCATCGATATCCTCGCCACGCTCTCGCCTGACCTCTGTCTCGATCCCCCTGGACAAGAGCACGTGGCGGAAATTCTCGATCGCTTCGGGTGAGGCCTTTTTGAACGATTGGCAGGTGCGGTTCCAGGGAATCAGGTTCACGAAGCTTTTCAAACCCCTGAGCCGTTCCGCAAGGGCCTTCGCGTGATTTTGGGTGTCGTTCAGTCCGCCGATCAGCATGTACTCGATCGAAACGCGGTCCTTCGTTCTTTCCTGGTAAACCCGGACCGCGGACAGGAGTTGTTCGATCGGATACCGTTCGTTGACGGGCATCAGACGGCTCCGCAAGTCATCGTCCGGGGCATGAAGGGACACCGCAAGCCGGATCCCGGGGTTCGCCTCCGCCAAAGCGAGGATGCCCGGCACGATCCCCGCCGTCGACACGGTCATCCTGCGGGAACCGAGGTTCCGCATCTTCGGGTGTTTCAGGATGCCGACCGCTTTCAGGAAGTTTTCGAAATTCAGAAAGGGCTCCCCCATACCCATGAAGACCAGGTTGTCGATCGGCATCCCCAGCAGTTTCTCCGTGGCCATGAACTGACCGACGATTTCTCCGCAGGACAGGTTGCGGACAAACCCCGACTGGCCGGTAGCGCAAAAGGAGCACTTTAGCGGGCAACCGACCTGGGTCGAGACGCAGGCGGTCAATCGTCCTTCCTGTTTCAGCAGGACCGATTCGATCCGTTCCCCGTCTTGCAGGGCCCAAAGGATCTTTTCCGTTCCATCCCGCCTGGAAACGACCCGCCTGATTTCCTTGGGCAAAGCCTCGCCAAAGGTCTCCTCGGCCTTTTTCCTCAGGGCCAGTGAAAGATTCGTCATTTCCCCGAAGGCAAAGGTTCGCTTCGAGTAAAGCCAATGACAAATCTGTTCGGCCCTGAATCGGGGCTCTCCCCACTCTTCCGTGCAAAGGTTTTGCCATTCTTCGTAACCTAGGTCCAAGGGGAACCGCATGCAAACTCCTCGCTCTCGTTCATCCGGCTGAAGGAAAAAGAAAAAGGCCTCTCCTTCCGGACAGGCCTGTATTTCCTGGTGGAGGTGAGGGGATTCGAACCCCTGGCCCCCTGCATGCCATGCAGGTGCGCTCCCGCTGCGCTACACCCCCGAAACGAACGGGCTTCATTATACGAAGCAGGTCTGTGGCTGTCAACAAGAGAATTGCCCATTGCCTCACCCGCGTGTTCATGCGAGGATGACGCCATGAAGAGAAGAAACCCACGCTTCACTTTCTGCCTCACCCTGCTTTTCGCTCTTTTGCCGTTTCTTCAACCTCTACAGGCTGGAGCCTCCACGTCCTTCCTCCAGGGCGGGAATTCGTCCGTTCTCCCGAGGCTGATCTCGGATACCGCCAGGGAAGGAACTCCGCTGATTCGGGAACCGGCCGTTTTTGGCGAAACCCGAGGAGAAGCCTTGAAGGCCGCCTATGACCTTTTGGGATGGGGGAATGTTCTTGGGGTCCTGCAGCGTATTTTCGGCTCGGACCCGGTTGGGCTCCTTTCTTCCGGGATCCGCCCGCGGCCGCCCGAACCCTTCCTCGAATTGCCTGGGGAAAGGGTAACCCCCGAGGATCTCCCGCTTTTCCTGGAATGGGTAAGGGAATGCCGTTCTTCGATGAATTGGGATTTCTCCCTTCAGAGCGGCTCCCTCGAACTGCGCCTGCACAAGGAGGGCATCGCGGCGGAATCCGATGCCTGGGAAGTGAGGCTCGAAGAAGGACTCGAGGAACCTGCCGGGTTGGCCAAACTCGGTCTTCTCGGCGAGGCTGGCTGGCCAGCTGCGCTCCGAAGGAACCCCGAAAGGGGGGTTGACCTGCTCGTGGGTCCTTTCCCCTCTTTCCTGGACTGCGCAAAGGCTTTTGCGGCCCTCCCCCGGGTTTCGGGGATGCACATGGCTCCCTCCCCTTTTGCCCCCCACGCGCCTCCGCTTTTCTGGGCAGCGTTGATTGGGCGGGACGGGATCCGGGCCGAAGTCCGGCTTGCGTCGGAAATCGGCAAGCCTCGTGCAGCCCTTTCCGAATTGGCCCAGGCTTTCGAAGCGGAAGGAGGAATCAACGGCGGCTTCTTTTCGGGTTCGGTTCCCGTGGGGACTCTCGTGGTGGGCGGCATTCCGCTCCACCAATCCTATGGAGACCGCTCTGCGATCGGGCTGTCTCCCGGTCACCCGCCGGTTTTCGGGAACGGCTCCGTTGTCCTGCAGGCAGAAACGGAAGAACACTCTTTCCGCGTGGACCGCCTCAATGAGCCTCCGCGAAACGGAGAGGTATCGCTTTTCTTTGAAGGCCTTCCCTTTCAGGATCCAGCAGGTCCGAAATCGGAAGATGTTAGGGGTATCCCCGTCAGCGTCCAACTGGAGGGGAACCTCTCGGTTCCGCCCATCAACGGATTCCTCGTGGAATCCACGAGATCCACGCAGTTTCCGCGCATTGCGCCGGGGAGCAGGCTTCGCCTCCGGGTCCTCTGGAGCGACCCCCGTTTCGGGGGAATGCCGCTGGTGATCCAGGCCGGGCCTGCGATCGTCCGAAACGGGCTCGTCAACGGTGCGGCCGAATCGTTCAGAGAGGAAACACGCCTGGAAAAACATCCCAGGTCCTTGGTGGGCTGGGATGGCTCTTCCTTGTGGTGGATCGTCGTCGACGGGCGCAACCCCTCTCACAGCCTGGGCCTAACCCTGGAAGAAGCGGCGGGGTTCGCCCTCTCTCTTGGCCTCACTGAAGTGCTCAACCTCGACGGAGGTGGTTCTTCGGCTCTCTGGTGGAAGGGAGCGCTTGTCACCAGCCCTTCCGGGGGGACGGAGCGCCCGATCCCCTATGCCATTCTTTTTAAGGCAGGGTTGGGCGATTTCCTCAAGTGAACGTCCAGCTGCGGGAAAGAGATCGAGATGCCCGCTTCGTCAAAGGCTTTCTTCAGTCGAAGCCGGTAAGCTGCCGCAACTTCCCATTGCGCACCTGGGACTGTCTTCAACAGGACCCGGAGGGTCATCGCGCTGGCTTCGAACGCCAGGATGCCCTCCATCACTGCGGGAGCCTCAATGATTTTGCCGGGCATTTCTGCGGTTAGATCCTTTGCAACACGCTCCATCACTGCAAGCGCCGCCGGGATATCGGTACCGTAATCTACACCCACTTCGACACGGGCCCTTGACCATTTCTTGGTAAAATTCAGCACCGTGGCAATGCTCCCGTTCGGGATCGTCACGAGTTCACCGTCCAGCGTCCGCAGGCGAGTTATCCTCAGGGTGAACATCTCGACCACCCCGGAGATGCCATCGATTTTCACGACATCCCCAACGGCAAACTGGTCTTCGAAAAAAATGAAGATCCCGTTCAGAAAATCCCGGATGATGTTCTGCGCGGCGAGGGAGATCGCCAGTCCGGCGATGCCAAGCCCGGTCAGGATCGACCGCACATCCACGCCGAGACTTCCGAGAAGGGTCAGCCCTGCGATTGCAGCAAGGATCCACCGGAAAAGCTGAAGGCAAATCCCTCTCAAGGTCTGCAACCGTTTCAGGCTTGACTCCCCTCGGCCTTCTCCATCCACCTCGAGTCCGGATTCGGCCTTTGCGAATAACCGCCGGATTCCCCTTGCTCCCAGCCAGTCAAAAAGTCCCCAGGAAATCAGGATGGCAGCAGGTCGAAGCAAGCCGTGAACGAACTGCAACAGCGTTCTGGATTCCAATGCTACCCCTCCCTGGCAACGTCACCGGATCTTTTCAAAGAGTATCACGATCCCACCCATCCCGCGTAAAAAAGGGGGAGGCGGTGTGCCGCCTCCCCCCGCAACGTTCAGTCCTTTTTGACCTGGCCCCTTTCTGCCGCCCTTTCCCGCCTTGCGAGATGTGCGGGTTCTAGGGAAACCCGATCTCCTTCAAACAACGGGATGAGCCCCTCCCTGGAAAGTTTCTTCTGCTTTTCGCAGAACGCGGCACAGTTCTCGGGACAGCGGCTGATCTTGTCTTCCGGCTCCGTGTAGGTCGTGAAGACCCCTTCATAATTTCGCAGGATCACCCTCTTGTCAGACATGGAAACGATATAGTTCGGGAGAACGGGGATCTTGCCGCCCCCGTTTGGACCGTCAACGATGAAATAAGGCACGGCAAGCCCTGAGGTGTGCCCCCTCAGGTACTCCATGATCTCGATCCCCTTCGCCACGGAAGTCCTGAAATGCTCGATCCCCTGGGACAGGTCGCACTGGTAGATATAGTAGGGACGAACCCGGATCGTGAGCAGTTTCTGGTTCAATTCGCGGAAGATGTAAGGACAGTCGTTCACGCCCTTCAAGAGAACGGACTGGTTTCCGAGGGGAACCCCCGCATCAGCCAGCTTCTCGCAGGCCTCTTTCGACGCTGGCGTGATCTCGTTTGGGTGGTTGAAATGAGTATTTACCCAAACCGGATGGTATTTCTTCAGGATTGCGCAAAGGTCATCCGTAATGCGCTGGGGCATGACAACCGGAGTTCGGGTGCCGAAACGGGCGATTTCGACGTGAGGGATCTTGCGCACTTCTCCAAGCATCCAGTCGATCATCTCGTCGCTCATGAGGAAGGGGTCTCCGCCTGTGAAAAGAACATCCCTGAAGGTGGGCGTCTTCCTGAGGTACTCCAGGCAGGCAGCGATCTGTTCTTTTGAATAGGCCCGGTCGGTTTCCCCAGCCTTTCTCCTGCGCGTGCAGTGACGGCAGTACATCGAGCATTGGTCCGTGACCATCAGGATCCCTCGGTCCGGGTACCGGTGCGTCAATCCGGGGACTGGAGAATCCGTGTCCTCGTGGCAGGGGTCTTCCAGGTCCGAAGAGGCAATATGGGTTTCGTGGATCGTCGGGACCGCCTGCCGCCGAATCGGATCTTGAGGATCATCCGGGTTGATGAGCGATGCGTAATAAGGGGTGATGGCCATCCTCAGCTTGTTCAGGCTTTGGCTGATCACTTGTTCTTCTTCTTCTGAAAGGGGCAGGACCTGTTTCAGCTGTTCTACGGTGGTGATCCGGTTGCCGACCTGCCAGTGCCAATCCCTCCACTGCTGCTCGGTCACTTCTTTCCAAAGCGGTATCGTTCGGTAGTCCCTCACAGTTTGCACCTCCCCTTTGAAAAAACCGGCNGGAGGACGCCCCGCCGGTAAACCTGTCTTCCTGATTCTATAGAATAAACGCCGGTTTCGCTAGCCTTTCCGGATCGTCACGGTTTCCTTGTAAACAAGCCCCCTTGCTGCCTGCTCCTTCATCACGAATTCGTACAGCGCATCATCTGCAGCCAGTTTTTCCGGGGCCAACACGCCTTTTTCCTTGATCAGCCCCTTGTGGATGGCCCTGGCAAAAATCGCGCAAGTGCAG
>AQRZ01000040.1 GCA_000402835.1 Synergistetes bacterium JGI 0000079-D21 | reverse complement strand
GACTTCAAGCAGCGGGGCGCCCATGGCGGGACCTCCTGAAAAAGTGGCTCAGCTCCTGGTACCCCATGAGCCCCTGGGGCCGGAACAGCATGATCAGCACGAGCACGAGTCCGTACGCCACGAGGCGCCACATCTGGGCCACCCGGAGGGCCTCGGGCATGGCGATGAAGATGAACGAGGCGATGAGCGGGCCCGAGATGCTGCCCATGCCGCCTGCGATGACCGCAGCGAGCAGGGCCGTCGATTGGACCAGCGTGAACATGACGGGCTGGATGAACGAAAGGAAGTGGGCCAACAGCCCGCCGGAGAGCCCGCAGAAGGCGGCGCTCACCACGAGGGACAGCAGGCGCGCCCGGAACAGGTTGATCCCGGCCATCTCCGCCGCCACGGGATCCTCCCGGACGGCGATGCAGGCCGCCCCGTAGCGGCTCTTCAGGAAGTTCGAGGCGACCCAGACGGAAACGGCCAGGCACCCGATGACGAGAGGCAGGGTGGTGAAGGGCTCGATCCCGGGGAGGCCGCGGGCCCCGTTGGTGATCTCGAGGTTTTCGAGGATGACCCGGAGAGCCTCTCCGAAACCCAGGATGGCGATGGCGAAGTAGTCGCTTCGAAGCCTTGCCCGAAGGGTGGGGATGCCGATGACGAGGCTTACCAGGGCGGAGGCGGCCATTCCTGCCGCCAGGGCCAGCGGGAACGGTACGAAGTAGTAATAGGTCAGGATGGCCGAGGTGTAGGCCCCAATGCCCACCAGCGCCGCGTGTCCGAACGAGAACAGCCCCGTGAAGCCCGTGAAGATCGAGAGGCCCAGCACCGCGATCATGTTGATTCCGGCAAGGGTGACGATCGAAAGGACGTAGTTCATCGGATCACACCTTCTCTCCGGTGTCTCGGCCGAAGAGGCCGTTCGGGCGCCAGACCAGGAGGGCGATCAAAAGGCCGAAGCTGAACACGTCCCGCAGGACGCTCGAAACGTAGCTGGAAACGAAGGTTTCGAGGACCCCCAGGATCAGGCCGCCCAGCAGGGCCCCGGGAAGGCTCCCCAGCCCGCCGATGACCGCGGCGATGTAGGCCTTGTTGGTCACCCAGCCCATCGTCGGGTAGACGAGGTACTTGATTCCCAAAAAGACCCCGGCTGCCCCGCCGAAAATTCCCGCCAGGAAGAAGACGATCGAGATGAGGCGGTCCAGGTTGACGCCCATGAGGGAGCACATGGTCATGTCGGAGACCCCTGCCCGGATGGCGATGCCGGTTCGGGTATGGGTCAGGAAGAGATGAAGCCCGAGAATTGCAAGGATGGAGATGCCGAAGGCGAACAGGTCGAGCACGGCGACGCTGACGGTCCCGTCGAAAAACCCCAGGACGTTTTGCTTGAAAAACTCCGGGAAGGCGTAGAAGCGGGAGCCGATGGTGGCGTAGACCAGGTTTTCCAGGAAGACGGCGCAGCCCATGGCGGAGATCATGAGGTAGAGGGAAGGAGCCTTGCGCTTGCGAAGGAGGCTGTATGCAAGCTTTTCGTTGGCGATGGCGATGAGTCCCGCCCCGGCCATGGACCCGGCCACCACGAGCCCCAGGCCGAAATGGAGCTTCGTGACGAGTCCCAGGCCGATGTAGGCGCCAAGCATGATGACGGCTCCGTGGGCGAAGTTGCTGAACGAAAGGACGCTGAAGACCAGGGAGTAGCCGACGGCCATGAGCGCGTAGATTCCCCCGATCGACAGCCCTGTGACGACGGTTTGCAGGAACATGGGGTCCCCCCTATCTGCCTTTCACTCGGTGAACGAGGGAGGCCCCGCACGGAGCAGGGCCTCCCTGGGCACGCCTACTTGCCGCCGGGGTAGAACTTCTTCACGAACGGGAAGGACTTGGATGCAACGTCGACCTTCTGGATGACGGCCGGTTTGTCCAGCGGGTCGTGCGTCTTGGGGTCGATCGTCAGGGGGCCGCTCGTGACCTGGAGGTTCTTGATGGTGGCGAGGGCCGCCGCCATCTTCGTCCCATCGGTGCTCTTCGCGCGCTTGATCGCGTCGACGATCATGAGCAGGGCGTCCTGGGCCATGACCGGGTTCGGCAGGACCGGGTCGGCGCCGTAGGCCTTGCGGTACTCGGCCACGAATCCCTTGATGGCCGGGTCGGCCAGGTCGGTCAGGTTGACGAAGTACCCGCCGTTGATCGCTTCACCGCCGAGCTCGATCAGGTCGGGGCTGCCCCAGTTGTCGGTTCCCAGGAGCCGGGCCTTGATGCCGAGGTCGCGGGCCTGCTTGGCGGCCATGGCGGCTTCCTTCTGGCTCGTGGGGATGAAGATGACGTCCGGGTTCAGGGGGCGCATCTTGCCGAGCTGGGCCCGGTAGTCCAGCTCCTCGGAGCGGAACGCTTCCTTGGCGACGACCTTGCCGCCTTCCTTCGTGAAGGCTTCCTCGAAGTACTTCGCCAGCCACTGGCCGTAGTCGGACCCGACGTCGTACAGGATGGCGGCGGTTTTTGCTTTCAGGTCCCGGTAGGCGAACTTCGCGGCGACGGTTCCCTGGAAGGGGTCGATGAAGCAGGGCCTGAAAGCGAAGGGGCGGACCTTGCCGGTGCGCTTGTCGATCGTGACGTACGGGTTCGTCGCCGTGGTCACGACCATGGGGATTTTCGCGTTTTCCAGGACCGGCGCCGTTGCGATGGAGTTGCCGCTCTGGGCCGGGCCGATGACCGCCACGACGCCGTCGTTGACGAGGCGACGGGCCACGTTGACCGCCTCAACCGCGTCGTTGCGGTTGTCGTAGCTGATCAGCTCGAGCTTTTTCCCCAGGACGCCGCCCTGGGCGTTGATCTTCTTGATCAGCAGGTCCAGGGCCAGCTTTTCCGACTGTCCCCACATGGAGGCTCCGCCGGTCAGGGAGACCGTGTGTCCAATCTTGATGGTGTCCGCAGCCAGGGCGGCACCGCCAAGGGCGAGGCAGAAAGCCAGGACCAAAACGAACGAAAGCGCTCTTCTCACTGGGCATTCCTCCTTCTCTTCCATGGATCGAAGTTTCCGGACTCCCGGATGGGGCGGTCCCTCCGGCAGGGGTTCCGCCCCGGTGCGCAGGTCGGTGCCAGGACAAAAAGAAGGGTCGTTTTCCAGGGGCTCCCCCCTTACAGGCCGGCCTCTTCCAGGACCGTTCCCCGGGCCACCATGGCGGTGCGCCCTTCGAGGCGGACCCTGCACGAACGGCCGTCTTCCTCCCACTCCAGGTACACGGTGTTCACGCCGCCGGGGTTCAGGACGCGGACCGGTGAGGACAGTCCCCAGCGTTTCGCCGCTGCGATGGCGCTCATGGTGGACCCCGTTCCGCAGGAATCGGTCAGGTCCTCCACGCCGCGCTCGTAGGTCGTGACGAGAAGCTTTCCCTCGCCGAGGTTCTGCACGAAATTGACATTGACGCCCTGCGGAAAGCGGAGGGAATCGTGCCGCAGGGTCCTCCCGAGAAGCACGAGGTCGTTCCGGCTCCGGACAGCGAGGTCCATCATGAAAACGGCGCAATGAGGCACGCCGACCCGCAGCGCGGCCAGCGGAAAGGTTTCTCCCAGGAGGGAGACCGTTTCGTCGAACAACCCCCTTGAGCAGTCGATCGTCCCCATGTCCAGGACGACATCCGGGGCCTTCACTTCCGCGTGCATCGTCCCTGCCAGGGTCTCGAAATCCAGGACGGGTCCCGCGAGCTTCGTTTCGAAGGCATAGCGCGCGAAACATCGGGCCCCGTTCCCGCACATCTCCCCCTCGGAACCGTCGCTGTTGAAGATCCGCATGGTGAGGTCCGCCTTTTCGGAGGGTTCGACGACGAGGATGCCGTCCGCGCCGATACCGGTCTTCCTATGGCAGAGGGCCCTGGCGATCCGGGAAAGGTCGTCCGCGGCGAAGCGCCGGTCGAGGTTTTCGATGACGACGAAATCGTTCCCGTTTCCGTGGACCTTGGTGAAGGAAATCATCGGCGGGCCTCCTTCCTGAGCTCGGGGTTTTCGTCGAGGTAGCGCTGGACGTCCCGGAGGGTGTTTTCCACGTGCATGACCATGGCCTTCTCGGCCCGGTCCTCGTCGTGGGCCGCGAGGGCGTCGATGATGGCCCTGTGATCGGAGCCGAGGGTGCTGGCCGCCTTCTTGCGGGCATACTCGAAGGCGGGACCGAGCTTCACGTCCTGCCGGATGAGGTCAACGGCGGCGGCCAGGATGGCGTTCCGGGAGATGCGGGCGATTTCCCGGTGGAACGCCGCGTCGAAGGGAGCCACGCTTTCCTTCTTCCGAAGGGCTTCTTCCTGCTGGGCGAGCAGTTCGCGGAGGCGGTCGATTTCCTCCGGGGTGGCCATCCGGGCCGCAAGGCGGGCCGTTTCCCGCTCGATGGCACGCCTGGCCACGAGGACGTCCAGGATTTTCTCGATTCCCTGGCTTTTCAGCTCTTCCAGGAGGATGTTGGCCGAAACGGCGTGTCCCCGCTCTTCCCGCAGGGTTTCGAGACGCTCGGCCCCCTTGGGGGAGATGCTTCGTCCCTGGAAGCCGGATTTTCGGGTGTACCCGCGATGGTCGAGTTCGCGAAGCACCCGTCCGACCGTGGCCTCGCTCAGGATCATGTCCCGGTCTTCGAGGGCCTGGCGGATGGCGCCTGCTCCGAGGGGGGTGGTGGCTTCCGAAAGGATTTCGAGGATCAGGTACTCCTGTTCCCTGGGTCCCGACAGCACGGCGGCACCTCCCTGAAGAGAATTATGGCTCATCAATGATGAGCCATAACGTATCGTAACTCGAAGGGGGGAAAGAGTCAATCGGAAGGAAGAAAAAAGGGTGTTCTGCCTTACGTTAAACGGTTCCGGTTCCGCTGGCGATCCTCCGGAGTTCCGGGGTGGCAGCCCTGGGCCCCAGGAGGACCAGTTCGTCGCCCGCCTGGAAGACGTGGTTGCCCTGGGGATTGTAGACCATTTCTTTTTCCAGGGGTTTCAGGGCGACGACCAGGACATTGTACCGCGATCGCAGCGGGCTTTCGGAGAGCGCCACCCCGACGAGGGAGCTGTCGGCAGCCAGGGTGATGGAATAGAAGTCGAGGTCGAACTGGCGGGAGATGTGCACGATTTCCAGGAAGTCCGACACCGCGGGCCTGAGGGCCGCCCGGGCCATGGCGCTCGCTCCCGAAAGAAGGGGGTTGATGACCTTGTCTGCCCCGACCCGGTAGAGGATCCCCGAGGACTGCAGGTCGTTGGCCCGTGCGATGATGCGGAGGTCCTTGTTCAGGGATCGGGCGGAAACCGTTACGTAGACGTTGTTGGCGTCGTTGGACATGGAAACGATCAGCCCCGCAGCCCTTTCCACCCCGCAGGCCCGAAGGGTTTCTTCCAGCGTGGCGTCGGCCCGGAGGGCGAACCACCCCTTTTCCCGGGCGGTTTCCACCTTGCCCTCATCCGTATCCACCACCACGACCGGCTCGTTTTCCTCCGCGATCGCCTCCGCGACGTTGAGGCCGACCCGGCCGAGTCCGCACACGATCCAGTGTTTCGAGAGCTTTTCCAACCGTCTGTCCCTCCTTCTTCCCAGGGCGTCCAGGATCTGGCGGTTCACGACGCGCTCCGCGATTTCCCCGAGGGTGATGACAATCACCAGGATCCCGACGGCAAGAAACACGACGATGAACAGCTTTCCTTCCTCGGTCAGGTTCGCCGGCGGGTTGTACCCGACCGTCGTCAGGGTCGTCGTCACGTAGTACAGGGAATCCATCCAGGAAAGCCCCAGGATGAACCGCATGCCCAGCAGGCCGAACAGGATCACGGCAAGGACGGGGAGGATCCAGAAGGGGAACGGTTTCTTCTTGGTCCGGATGGCAAACCCTCCCTTCGGTGGCGCTCCTTGTCATTTGGGGGGCATTCCTTACAATGGAGTCAAAGAGGATAAGGAGGAATGTCCCGATGGCCTTGCTCCGCGTCGCGACCTTCAACGTCAACTCCATCCGGAGCCGCATGCCTGCAGTAACGCGCTGGCTCAATGATAACAGAGTGGACCTGCTCTGTCTCCAGGAAACCAAGGTGCAGGATGCCGAGTTCGATCCTTCCCCCTTCCAGGAAATGGGGTATTCGGTCGTTTTCCGCGGGCAGAAGGCGACGGGGGGCGTGGCGATCGCTTCCCTCGAACCGCTGTCGGACGTTCGGATCGGTTTCATGGACGGCGAAGAGCCGGACGACGGGCCCCGCCTCATCCGGGGACGGCTGGGAGACCTGCTCGTGATCAACACCTACGTTCCCCAGGGGAAAGCCCTGGACCACCCGGACTACGCCTACAAGCTCCGTTTCTTCCGGCGGATGCGCGCCCTCCTGGAAAGGGAGTGCTCTCCAGGCGAACCGGTCGTGTGGGTTGGAGACCTCAACGTGGCCCCCACGGACATGGACGTGACCCATCCCGAAAACAAGAGAGACCACGTCTGTTTCCACAAGGACGTGAAACAGGCCTTCGAAGCGGTCAAGGGCTGGGGCCTCGTGGACGTGTTCCGAAAGCACCGGCCCGGGGAAGGCGAGTTCTCCTTTTTCGACTACCGGGTCAAGGATTCCCTTGCGCGGAACATCGGCTGGCGGATCGACCATATCCTGGCCACGCCCTGCCTGGCGGAAACGTCCGTGGACAGTTGGGTGGACCGTCTTCCCCGCTCCTGGGAGAGGCCCTCCGACCACACTCCCGTCGTGGCGGTTTTCGACCGATGATGCACCTGTTGGCTCTCGGGTTTTCCATCGCCCTGACGGTCCTGGGGCAGTTTTTTCTCAAAACCGGATCCCTGTCGAAGGCGGAGGGGCTTCGCCTGTTCCTTCATCCTGCCACGCTGGCGGGGCTCTTTTCCTACGGCTTTGCCTCTCTGTTCTATATCGTGGCCCTCAGGAAGATCCCTCTCTCGGTCGCCTATCCCAGCGTTTCGCTGAGCTACGTGGCGGTCGTGGTCCTGGCGCATTTCGCCTGGGGCGAGCCGCTGGGGTTGCGGCAGGGGACCGCCCTTTTCCTGATCATCTCGGGTATCGCCCTTCTTTACAAGGCATAGGAGGCTGAAGCGAAAATGGAACGGATCCTGGTTTGCGGAGGAGCCGGCTACATCGGCTCCCACATGGTGAGGCGGCTCCTGGACGAAGGGTTTGACGTGACGGTGTTCGACAGTTTCGAGACGGGCCACCGGGAAGCGGTTCCCGGCGAGGCGGAGGTTTTCGAGGGGAACCTTCGGAATCCCTCGGACGTGAAACGGGTCCTGGAATCGCGGGACTTCGACGCGGTGTTCCATTTCGCGGCACGGATCCAGGTGGGAGAATCGGTCGCCGACCCTGCCCTTTACTACGGGAACAACGTTGAGGGAACACTGAACCTGCTGAAGGCAATGGTGGACCGAGGCATCGGCCGGTTTGTCTTTTCTTCTTCCGCCGCCGTGTACGGGACCCCGGTGGAGATCCCCATCCGGGAGGAACACCCCCTGGCTCCCATCAATCCCTACGGATGGACCAAGCGGGTGGTCGAACAGGTCCTGTCGGATTACTGGCGGGCCTATGGGCTGGCTTCCGTTTCCCTTCGGTATTTCAACGCCTGCGGGGCCGACCCGGAGGGGCGGATCGGGGAGAGTCACGACCCGGAAACCCATCTCATCCCGAACATCCTGAAGAGCGCCCTTTCCGGCTCGAAGACGGCCGTTACGATCTTTGGCGACGACTACCCAACGCCGGACGGGACCTGCGTGAGGGACTACGTCCACGTCTGTGACCTTGCAGACGCCCACCTGAAGGCCCTGGGATCGATGAAGGCCTCACCCGGCGCGCGGGCCTACAACCTTGGAAACGGCAAGGGCTTCTCCGTCAGGGAGGTCCTGGCCGCGGCCGAGCGGGTCCTCGGAAAAGAGATCGAACGCCGAATCGCCCCCCGGAGGGAGGGTGACCCGGCGTTCCTCGTGGCGGATAGCACGTTGGCTTTACGGGAACTGGGCTGGCGACCCCGGTTCACGTCGCTGGACGAGATCATCCGGACGGCCCTGGACTGGCACCGCAGTCCCCTCTACTAGGTCAGATCTTTGCCAGTGTCAGGTGTTCCCGAAACCGGTCCAGGAACTTCGAGAACGCCTTGAAGTACCTGGAAGACGGAGCTCCCAGGTACCGCGAGAGCGCCTTCTTCTCGGTCTGGTGGGCCCTCATGTAGCGGGACAGCAGGAGGCATCCCGCAGCGACCCCCTTCTCCGGGTCGAGCAGGTCCTTCGAAGAGCCCATGTTCAGGTGGTTCCTTAGGAGTCGGCTGTGAATCCTCCACAGGACCTGCATCGGGCCCAGGGCTCCCTCGCTGCTTTTGGCGTAAGGGTTGAAGCGGCTTTCCACCTGTGCCACCGCCACGGCCATGTCCACAGGCAGGTCGTACTTTTCCCCGTAATGGACGAAGGCAACAGCCATCCGCCACGTGTCGCGGGCGGAGACGTTCTGGTTCTGGCTCCGGATGTAGAGGGCAAGAGCTGCAGCCATTTCCTGTTTTTCAGGGGCCCACTGGTGGATTTGCAGAAGGAGGGATTTGGGGTTTTCCGCCTGCCACTGGTAAAGGTGCTTCGGTGTCAGTTTCATCAGGGCCAACGCGTTTTGAACTGAAGGATCCAGGGGTTTCCGGCCAAAGGTGAAATCAAGTGCGTCGACAGGTTGCAAGGCCAAGCAGAGAATCGCCAGCGAGACTCCGGCAAAGGCCAGAAACTTCAGAAATCGGCTCGGATTCGAGCGCGCCATGAAGTTTCCTCCCTTCCTGGGGCTACTTTGTAGGGGTTTTCAATCTCCCCCTTGCGAATTGGCTCATTATACCCAATGAGAAAATCGGCGCAAGCATTGTACGCCAATGTTAAAAGAAAACTCAAAATGGAAATAAGTTCAAAGGCGGGTCAAGTTCAGTCTTCAGGCGATGGGAGGGCGTGAAGCCTTTCTTTTCGGAAGGAACAAAAGTTAATTTAAAGGGGTTTCAAACAAGCCTGCATCGTGCCTACACCATTTGTCTTTGATAGCCCGGGAGTACCCCGGAAGACTACCCCTCCAAGAAAGTAGCGCCTGCGGTCGAGCAGGAAACCGCTCTTGCGCGTTTGGGCGTTGCGTTTCTTGACCAGGCTCTTGAGGGCGGCCGATTCCCGGGAAAGGACACCAGGGTGAGGGTTTTCCGGGAGGTTCGTTTCCAGGATGACCGCGAGACTCACGGTTACGAGGGGGATTTCCTGCTCTTCGCCCGCGCGGTTCAAGGCAAGGAATGCCCCCCTCTCGAGGTCTTCCGTTTCGAAGAAGACACGTTTCCTCTCGTCGAACTCGTTGCAAAAGGAGGCCAGGATCTCCTCGGGGATCGTACTCAAGGAGATCACGACAAAATCGTCTCCGCCGATATGGCCAAGGCGGGTCTGCTTCCCCATCCGGGGAAGAAACTCGCGGAAAAGATCGGCGGTGAAGCGAATCATTTCATCGCCCCGCAGAAAACCGTAGCGGTCGTTGTATTCCTTGAAATGGTCCAGGTCTGCGTAGACCAGGGTGAACACCGGATGGGACAAGGCTGCATCGATCCATTTCCCGATGGCGCGGTTTCCCGGAAGGCCAGAGAGGGGATTGCAGTCAAGGGCGTTTTCGGTTTCCAGTTCCTTTGACCGGATGATGAGCTTCCGCATCGTGATCGTTCCCAGGATGCGTTCTTCCTTGTCGGTGATCAAAACAGGGTCGTAAAGGTCCTCGGGTTTGCGTTTCATGGCGAGTTCCGCAAGCGTCGTGACGGAAACGTCTTTCCTCACCAGCAGCGGGTTGGGCTTGGCTGCCAGGGAAGCCGGCTTTTTCTGGTAAAGGGAATATCCGACCGGGCCGCCCGTGATGAAGTAGAAATGCTGCCGAGTGACGAGGGAAGGCGGATTCCCTTCATTGGTCAGAACCAAATGATCGACCAGGGTGTTCTTGCGGAACAGGCGGTCCAGTTCTTCGCAGGTTTTTCCTTTCCCGTCGAGAATTTCGCAGGGTTCGTAAAGGTCACTGAGGTTTTCGGCCAGGTCGGGACTAAGCCGGTCCTCCATTTCCCTCGCAAGAAAATGCAGGCGTTCCCGGACATCCGGCCCGATCTCCCGGAACGAGAAAGAAGGGCGCTGAAACAAAAACCCCTGTGCGAACCGGAAACCGAGCCGCAACAGCGCTTTCACCTCGTTCCAGGTTTCGACCCCTTCTGCGATGCGGGTCGTTCCGACCGTCCCCGCAAATTGGACGAAGCTCTTGACGAGCTGTCTCCGGAACAAAGCCGTGTCGATGTCGCGAACGAGGTCCCGGTCAAGCTTGATATAGCTCGGCTGGCACTCCAGGAGCGTCTTGAGCCCCGAGTTTCCCGCACCGAAATCGTCCAGGGCCAGGGCAAAGCCCTTCTCCAAGAGCGATTGGACCCGATCTTTCAACAAGGCCCGGTTTTCAAGGCATTCCTGTTCGGTCAGTTCGATGACGATTTTTTCCGGGGAAAAATCGGCCATCTCGCACGAAATGGCATCCAGGAAGCGGTTGTCGGCAAGAATGCCCGGGCTCACGTTCAGGAAAAACCTGGTGTTCGGGGCAACCGATATCGATTCCCGGATCTGCACCAGTGCGTTCTCCCTGCAGGTTTTCTCGAGTTCCCATGACTTTCCCTGGGCCTTGGCAAGGGAGAAAAGCGCCCCCGGCATTTCCAGCAGGCCTTCTCCCCGGGCAAGGGCTTCGTAGCCGAAAACCGAACCGTCCGTGAGGTCCACGATGGGCTGAAAGGCCATGCGGATAGACCGTTCCGACAGGAGTTGATCCAGGAGGCAAGCCGTTTCGGTTTTCATCCGCGATACCCCGAGAAGCGGGAGGAGATCGCCGGGTCAAGCTCCGTTGAAGAAAGGGAGGCCCCCCAGGAAGGAGCCGGCTCGTTCACGGGGAAACGGAAGACCATTTCTCCGCGGCGAGTCACGACCGGGATCCCGATCGCCTCCCGTATGGTTTCCCAGTCAAGGAGCTCGATGTTTCCGTCGTGGTGCTCGACCAGGGCCGAGCAGCTTTCCACCCAATCCCCGCAATTGCCGTAAAGGACGGTTTCACCGAAGGCCTGCCAGGCGGCCTTGTGGATGTGGCCGCAGACGACTCCTTCGGTCTCCAGACGGCGAGCTTCTTCGGCGAGTTTCTTCTCAAAGCCGCTGACGTAGTTGACGGCTTCCTTTACCCGTTGCTTGAGGCCTTGGGAAAAGGATCGGTATTCGAGGCCGGCAGCCTTTCTCAATGAGTTGACGCCCCAGTTGGCCCAGAGGGCGGCCGAATAGGCGACGTCGCCGATGCGGGCCAGCCAGGGCCGGGTGGAGGTCACCTTGTCCATTTCGTCCCCGTGGAAAACCGCGAAGCGGGTGCCGCGCCGGGTTTCGTGGATGGCCGAAAGTCGGATCTCGATGTTGCCGATCTTTTTCCCTGCAAACTCGTCCATGAAAGCGTCGTGGTTTCCCGTCACGTAAACGACCCGGCTCCTGCGAGCCAGGTCGAGGATCTTTCCCAGGACTACCGTGTGGGTTGAAGGCCAGCGGAACCTTCGCTTCAGCGACCATCCGTCGACGATGTCGCCCACGAGGTAGAGGGTTTCGCACTCGAGGAAATCGAGGAAAGCGGACAGTTCCGCCGCCCGGCACCAGCGGGACCCCAGGTGGAGGTCGGAAAGGAAGGCGGTCCTTACGGAAATCATGGCTGGGTTCCCCCGAGAAGGCAGAAAGCCGGATCTCTATCCCAAACCTGGAATACGGGCCGCCTTCCCAGGACACGGCAGGCGATCTGCCGGGCCGCGTCGGGCGAAGACATGCGCAGGCAGGCATGTTCCATCCTTTTGAGGATGCCGGGATCGTCCAGGATCGTTTGAACCTCCACGGAAAGAGCTTCCGGGGATTCGCAAAGGGTTCCCGCCCCCTGCCCCTGGAGGTACTCCGCGTTCAGCGTCTCCTGGAGCGGGATCGGTGACGTGAACAGCATCGGAAGCCCGGCAGAGAGCGCCTCTGAACAGACCAGCCCGCCGGGCTTGGTGACGAGCAGGTCGGAGGCGGCCATCAGGGAGGAAAGGTCCGTCACGTTTTCCAGCCAGTCGGTATCCCGGCTTCGGCAGGTTTCCCTGAGCCGCCTGTGTCCAACGACCGTCAGTCTCACCCTGGACCCCAGGGCTTCCAGGCGGCCGATGACTTCCCGGGACGTTTCGAAAGCGATGGAATGGGCCAGGAAAAGGACCTTCAGGGGCAGGTGTTTCGCCCCGGAGCGGGGGGTCGCGGCCAGCCTCGAAAAGCTTTCCCTGACCGGGATGCCGGTGATGGCGATCTTCGAATCGGGGACGCCCTTCGCGGCAAGCCGGTCCCTTACGTTGACCGTGGCGACGCAATAGTGGTCCACCCCCGGGTCGACCCAGAACCCGTGCAGATCGTAATCCGTTATCACGACGTGGATTTGGCCGTTGAATTCCCCCCGTTCCCTCATCAGGGACAGGATCGCCATGGGAAGGAAATGGGTGCAGACGGCCGCCCCGGGAGCGAGGCTTTTCGCGAGGGCCTGGAACGCCATCGTGTTCTGGTGGCTCCACCAGTCGATGGCACGGATCATGGAGC
This sequence comes from Synergistetes bacterium JGI 0000079-D21, assembly GCA_000402835.1. Next base: position 13,780 of record AQRZ01000040.1, on the reverse strand, counting down.
TTTTCCGGCGGCTGCGGTCCGTGAGCCTGTAAACCTGTTCGCAGGCCAGGTGGGCGTGACGGGCCATGATCTTGTAAAGCCCGGCGTACAGGAAACGGAAAAAGGGCATCGCGGTGGTGAGGGTGTCCAGGCAGACGACGGGGGCCCTCTCGGCGATAAAGGCTTCCCTGAGGGCCATGGCCGCCATCCGATGCCCCTGGCCGGGGCCCGAGTATGCCAGCAGGATGGGTTTCAAGCGGATACCTCCCGAGCGGAAAGGATGATGGAGAAGGCCTTTACGGCGGGAGTGTAGTCCTTTTGTCCTTACAGGGGTTTTACAGTCCTCCAACAGGATCGTGAACGGCCCTGGGGAAGCCCTGCGGGCGAAGGTTTTCCAAAAACTGCCGGGTGCAGTTCTCCCAGGACCAGTTCAGGGCATCCGCTCGACAGGCACTGCGGTCGAGCCGGAGGGCGAGAAGGCAGGCTTTCCTCAGGTCTTCGTCCATGATCCCGGTAACGCCCTGGCGAAGGATGTCGCGGGGACCCGTAACTGGGAAAGCCGCCACCGGCGTCCCGCAGGCCAGGGATTCCAGCATGACGATCCCGAACGTATCGGTCCTGCTGGGGAACACGAAGACATCGGCTTCGGCGTATGCCCTGGCGAGGTCGAGCCCTTCGAGTGCGCCGGAAAACTCCACGGAGGGCCAGGTCCTGCGAAGGGCCTCGAGATCCGGGCCCGAACCCACCACCCGTTTCGTTCCCGGCAGGTCGAGGTCGAGAAAGGCCGGAAGGTTCTTTTCCACCGCGACCCGCCCCACGTAAAGGAACACGGGCCTCGCCCGGGTAGCCTGCGGGGCATCCGCCGGGCGGAAAAGGGCTGTGTCCACCCCTCTCGACCAGCGGACCAGGTTCGCAAACCCGCGTTTTTGGAGTTCCTCGTGCAGGGAAGCGGTGGCCACCATCACCGCGGAGGAAGGAAGGTGGAACCGGCGCAGGGCCTCGTAGATCAGCTCCGAGGGAAGGCCGCAGCGGGAGCGGATGTACTCCGGGAAGCGGGTCGTGAAAGATGTGGTGAACGGGAAATTTTCCCTGAGACACCAGGCCCTTGTGGAAATCCCGATGGGCCCCTCGGTCGCGATATGGATCGCATCGGGCTGGAAATCGCGCAGGAAGCGGTCGATGTCCCAAAGGTTCCAGGCAAGCCGGATTTCCCGGTAGGTCGGGCAGGGGACCGTAGCGAACCGATCCGGCGACAGCAGGAAGACCTCATGGCCCATCTTCCGCAGTCGCCGCCGTGTTTCGGAAAGAGTCCTCACCACGCCGTTGACCTGGGGAGTCCAGGCGTCCGTTGCGATGCAGATCTTCAAGCGGGGCACCCCCTATTTTCGTTTTTTTGACTTCCGGGAAGAGGATGACAGGTCGGCTGTCGGCCGAAAAGGGGGAGTAACCCAACCGTTGCAGGGAGGTAACGAACTTGTCAGGAACTAGAAAGTCATCGCGGCCGCGGCCTCCCGGAGGTAGCCCGCCAGGAGAAAACTCCCGGCCAGAAGCGCGAATGCCGCCAGGCGTGCGTTCAGCTGGCCGCCGGGCAAGGGTCGACCTCCAGGGACTCTCCCTACTCGGGGAGCCAGAGCAGGAACCTGGCTCCCTCCTCGGGACTTTCCACCCGGATCCAGCCCCCGTGGCTTTCGGCCACCCGTCGGGCGATGGAAAGGCCAAGCCCGTAGCCGCCCTTTTCCGAGTGGTTTCGGCTCCGGTGCGCCTCGGCCCGATGGAAACGCTCGAAGATGCGGTCGATCATGGCCGGGGGGATTCCCACCCCGTTGTCCTGGACGGTGAACAGCCAGCCTCCGTCCTTGTGTTCCAGGGCGACGCGAATCTTGCCGCCGCTTTCGTCGCCGAACCGCCGGAGCGTGTACTTGACGGCGTTGTCGACCAGGTTGCCGAGGGCCCGGCGCAGCTCTTCCGCGCGGCCGTGGATCTCGGCCTTGGGGGGGAAGGAGATCTCCCACTCCAGCTCCTCCGCTTCCGGGGCCAGCCTGGCCCCTTCCACCAGGGAAGCCGCAAGGGAGGAAAGATCCACCTTTTCCGTCCGTTCGACGGGAACTCCCGATTCCAGGCGGGATAGCAGGAGAAGGTCCTCCACCAGGGCGGTCATCCGTTCCTGCTGTTCGACGATCCGCTGCAGGAAGCGGTTTTTTTCTTCCGCGGGCAGGGAATCGTCCATCAGGAGCTCCGTAGCCGCGCGGATGACGGTGAGGGGTGTCTGCAGCTCGTGGCTCGCGTCGGCCACGAAGGCGCTTTTCGCCTCTTCCATGCGGTGCCGCTCGGTCAGGTCGGAAAGGACTGCAACCGTTCCGTACGGAGTCGGTGCGGCCTGGGCGTTGATGAAGCGTTCTTCCTTTTCCCGCAGGATGAAGGAAACCTGTCCGGCTTCCCCTGAACGTGCCTTCTCGATGAGCCCGGTCAGCTCGGGGGCCTTGATGGCGCCGGGGACGGGGAGGCCCTCGATTTTCCCCGGGTCTTCCCTGAGGAAGGTCCCCAGGGCCTGGTTCGCGTAGGCGACGGTGCCGCGGCTGTCGACCACCAGGACCGCCACGGGGAGGGATTCGAGCAGCGCCCGCAGCGTCGTCTTCTCCTTCAGGGTTTCCTCCATCGAGGACTGGAGCCGCGTTGCCATCTGCTGCAGCGCCCGGGAGAGGGTCCGCACCTCCTCGGTCCCGTCCATCGGGAAGGCAGCGGGTTCTCCCCGTTCAAGGCGGATGGCGGCTTCCGTCAGGCGGGACAGGGGGCGGGTGATTCCCCGGAGGAAAACGGTCCCGATGGCGAAGGCGATTGCCGCAGCCAGTGCCAGGCCCAGCATGAGCCGGTTCCGAGCGGCCGCCACGATCGCTTCCAGGTAGGACAGGGGGTAGGCGGTTCGCACGATCAGGTCCCGGCCGTCGGGGGTCCGCGCCCTCCGGGCCAGGTACATCATGTTCGTGCCGATGCTTCGGCTGAAGCGGACATCCTGCCCTTCTCCCTCTTCCAGGGCGGCCTTCACCTCCGGCCGCCTTCCGTGGTTTTCCAGGCTTTCCGCGTCCGTGAGGCTGTCCAGCAGGACCCGGCCGTTCTCGCTGATGAGGGTGATCCTCCCCCCGAGAAGGCGGTGCCATTCGTCCAGGTTGGCCGAAACGGCCTCCAGCCCCTGGGTCTGGATGACCTCCGTCAGGGCGGCGGTCTGGATGGAAAGCTCCCGGTTGGCCTGCTGCTTCAGGCGGTCCTGGAGGACGTCCGTGACGAAGGTGAGCCCCAGGGCGAGGGCCAGGAGGATCGTGGCCGCCACGAGGGCGAACATTCTACCGCGCAGGGTCTTCATGGTTTTCCTCCCAGTCCAGGCGGAATCCCCTTCCGCGAACCGTGTGAAGCAGTTTCGGGTTCTCGGGGTCCGCCTCGATTTTCCTCCGCAGCCGGAACACGTGCACGTCCACCGTTCGCGTGTCGCCCACCACGTATCCCCAGACTTTGGCCAGGAGTTCGTCGCGGCTCACCATCCGGCCCGGGTGCCGGGCCAGGATCTCCAGGAGACGGTACTCGGTGGGGGAAAGGGAGAGGAGGTTCCCCGAAAGGAAGGCCTCCTCCCGGACGAAATCGATCTTCAGGGGGCCCACCTGGACCCCCTTCTCGAGGGCCTGCTCCGGGGCGCTCCTTCTCAGCAGGGCCTTGACGCGGGCGACCAGCTCGCCCAGGGAGAAAGGTTTCTTCATGTAGTCGTCGGCACCGATCTCCAGCCCGGCGATGACCTCCCGCTCATCCCTGCGGGCGGTGAGCATCAGGATGGGGATGCGCTTCGTCGAGGCCTGGTTTTTGAGCCTGCGGCAGACCTCCCACCCGTCGAGCTTCGGCAGCATGAGGTCCAGCAGGATGAGGTCCGGCAGGGTGGTTTCCGCCTTCTCCAGGGCCGTATCCCCGTCGGAGGCGGTGTCCAGCCGGAACCCCTGCCGTTTCAGGGCCTCCGAAACCAGCTCCAAGATCGCGGGTTCGTCGTCGACGACCAGGATCCTCTCGCCCGCCAAGGCCTATTCCTCCCGCTTCCTTCGATATTCGCTGGCTTTCACGTGCTTCCCGGTGATCATGTAGATCGTCTTTTCCGCGAGGTTCGTCGTGTGGTCGCCGGCCCGTTCCAGCGCCCGGGACACGAGGACGAGCTGGGTGGCCTGCTCGATGACCCGGGGGTTTTCGATCATCAGGAGGAGCAGCTCGTTGAAGATCTGGCGGTCCAGGTCGTCGAGCATGTCGTCCATGGCGCAGACGCGCTTCGCCTCCTCCACGTCCCGGTTCAGGAAGGCCCGCAGGGTCCCGTCGATCATCTCCTCCACGAGCCCGGCCATGCGGGGGATGTCGATGAGGGGCTTGATGAGGGTCTTGCCGAAGAAAAACCGGGTGATCTTGGCGATGCTGACCCCGAGGTCTCCGATCCTCTCCAGGTCGATGGCCATCCGGTTGATGGCCGAGATCGTCCTGAGGTCCTGCGCCACGGGCTGGTACCGGGCGGTGTAGAGAAGGCACCCCTCCTCGATGCTGGAGGCCAGCTCGTCCAGGACGTCGTCGCCATCGAGGACTTCCCTCGAAAGCGTTTCGTCCTGCTTCTCGAGGGCCCACACCGCCTTCCGGATGGCGTCCTGGGCCAGGTTGCCCAGCTTGAAAAGCTGCTCGCGGATTCGGTCCAGGGCCTCGTCCTGCGTTTTTCTCACGTTCAGTTCGGTCATGGCCTTCGTCTCCCTTCTTCCAGGACCGCCTAACCGAAGCGGCCGGTGATGTAGTCTTCCGTCCGCCGGTCGGCGGGGGAGGTGAAGATGTCCTGGGTCGGACCCGCCTCGACCATCTCCCCCAGGAGGAAGAAGGCGGTGAGGTCGGAGATCCGGGCCGCCTGCTGCATGTTGTGCGTCACGATGATGACAGTGTACTTCGTTTTCAATTCCCTGACGAGTTCCTCGATCCGGGCCGTGGACATGGGGTCCAGGGCGCTGGTGGGTTCGTCCATGAGGAGGACTTCCGGCTGGACGGCGATGGCCCTGGCGATGCAGAGGCGCTGCTGCTGCCCGCCCGACAGGGAGAGTGCCGGAGTGTTCAGCTTGTCCCGGACCTCGTCCCAGAGGGCTGCGCCCTCGAGGCTCTGCTGGACGATCCTCTCCAGGGATTCCCGGTCGGTGGTCCCGTGAAGCCGCGGACCGTAGGCCACGTTGTCGAAGATGGAGGTGGGGAATGGGTTCGGCTTCTGGAAGACCATTCCCACCCTCCGGCGGAGCGTGATGACATCGGTCCCGGGAGCGTAGATGTCGGTCCCGTCGAGGAGCACGCGCCCTTCCACGCGGCACCTGGGGATGAAGTCGTTCATCCGGTTCAGGCACCGAAGGAAGGTGCTCTTCCCGCAGCCCGAGGGGCCGATGAAGGCCGTGACCGAGTTCCCCGGCAGATCGATGGTGACGTCCTTCAGGGCCCGGGTATTCCCGTAGTGGAGGTTCAGGTTGGAGATCTCGAATTTCATCCTGGACACGTTGATGGCTCCTTTCCTCTTTGTTCCGTGCCTAGCGGGAAGACCGCATCCGAAGCCGTGCCCGCCAGAGGACCCCCGCCAGCGTGATCCCGAGGACCACCAGGAGAAGCACGAGGATCGTCCCGTACTGGATCCCGCGGGTTTCCTCGATGTTCGTCCCTGCCGTGGCGAGGATCAGCACGTGGTACGGCAGGGCCATGACCTGGCTGAACAGGCTTTTCGCGATTTCCGGCGCGAAGAAGGCGGCCCCGGTGAAGATGATCGGCGCCGTCTCCCCCGCCACGCGCCCCACGCTCAGGATGCCCCCCGTGAGGATGGCCGGGAAGGCGGCAGGAAGGACGACTTTCCGGATGGTCTGCCAGCGGGTCGCCCCCATGGCGTAGGAGGCGTCCCGGTAGTCCTGGGGAACGGCCTTGAGCGCGGCCTCGGAGGCTCCCACGATGACCGGCAGGGCCAGGCAGCCCAGGGTCAGGCCCGCCGAGAGCAGGCTCGAGCCGAACCGGAGGAAGATCACGAAGAAGCTCAGGCCGAAAAGCCCGAACACCACGCTGGGAACGCCGGCCAGGCTGCGGATGGCCAGCCGCAGCAGCCTCGTGAACCGGTCCTCTCCGGCGTACTCGTTCAGGTATACCGCCGTGAGCACGCCGACCGGGAAGGCGAAGGCCATGGCGACCGCTACCAGCTGGATCGTGCCGACGAGCGGTGTCAGGATCCCGCCCTTGGTCATGGAATCGCGGGGAGGCTGGGTCAGAAACTCCCAGGAAAGGGCCCCGGCTCCGCGGACGATCAAAAACAGGAGGATTCCGGCCAAGATGGAGAGGACCGCAGCCATGCAGCCCCAAAGCAGGGCAGTCGCCACCCGGTCCTTCAGGATTCTTCCCCTCATTGTCTCCACCTCTTTCCCCTGGCCTCGATGCGGGCGGCGAACAGGTTGATCGCCCAGGTGAACAGGAAAAGCAGCAGGCCCGCGAAAAACAGGGCGTGGTAGTGGCCGGATCCCACCGGCGTTTCTCCCATCTCGGCCGCGATGGTGGAAGTGAGGGGGCGCACGGCGTCAAAGACGGACCTCGGGATCACGGCCGAGCCCCCAGCGGCCATGAGGACGACCATCGTTTCTCCGACTGCCCTCATGATCCCCAGCAGGCATGCCTCCAGGATCCCGGGCAGGGCGGCGGGAAAGACGACGCGCGTGGTGGTTTCCCAGCGGGTCGCCCCCATGGCGTAGGAGGCGTCCCGCAAGTCGTCGGGCACGGCGGCGAGGCTGTCCTCGGCGATCGAGGCGACAATGGGAACGATCATGATGCCCATCAAGACCGAGGCGTTGAACAGGTTCAGCCCCGTCATGAGGTCCAGTTTCTCCTGGAGCCAGGGGGCAAGGAGGATCATTCCGATGAAGCCGAGGACGACCGAAGGCAGAAAACCCAGGATTTCGAGGGCGGGCTTGAAGATCTCCCGGAGCAGCCTCGGGCAGGCTTCCGAGAGGAAGATCGCCAGCCCCAGGCTCAGGGGGATCGCCAGGATCGCGGAAAGCAGGGTAACCGAAATCGAGCCTGCAATCAGCGGGAGCATGCCGAACTCCGGGGGGTCGTACGTCGGGTACCATTCCTTCCCGGTGAGAAGTTGCAGGAGAGTGGTTTCCCGGAGGATGGGAAAGCTTTCCCTCACCAGGAAGAACAGGATGAAGACCATGATGGTGATCCCCGTCATCGCCACGAGGGAGATGACTCTGCGGGGGAAGATGTCCCCTTTCATCGCTTCTTTCAAGGCCGGATCCCCTCTTTCGTGCCGAAACCGGGGCCCGCAGCCCTCAAGGGATGCGGGTCCCGGCCGGTCCTTACCGTTTCCTGTTTGCAGTCGATCGGCAGCTCCAACCGTTAGCGCAGGGGGACGAAGCCCTGCTTTGCGACGATCTTCTGCCCCTCGTCGCTCTGCATGAAGTTCACGAATTCAAGGGCGTCGCCGGTGGGCCAGCCGCGCGTGAAGACGAAGAGGTAGCGGGAGACGGGGTACTTGCCGCTGCGGGCGGTCTTGGCATCGGCCTTGACGCCGTTGACGGTCAGCATCTTCACGGACTTGTCGTCGGCGTAGCCGATCCCGTCGTAGCCGATGGCGTACTTGTTCTTCGAAACGGTCTGGAGCATTGCGCCGGAGGAAGCGACGACCTGGGCCTTCGGGGTGACCTTTTCCTTCTTCAGGATCTTTTCTTCCCAGACCTCATACGTGCCGGAGCTGGTGTCCCGGCCGACCACGACGATCGGCTTGTCCTCCCCGCCGACCTGCTTCCAGTTGGTGATCTTGCCGGTATAGATCTCCTGGAGCTGCTGGGTGGTCAGGTTCGTCACCGGGTTGGAGGGGTGGACGATCGGGACGATGGCGTCGATGGCAACGGCGAAGGGTACCGGCAGAAAGCCCTTCTCGGCCGCGGTCTTGACCTCGGCGTCCTTCATGAAGCGCGAGGAGTTGGCGATGTCGCAGGTCCCGTCGATGAGGGCCTTGATGCCGTTGCCGCTGCCCCCGCCGGAGACCGAGATCTTGACGTCCTTGTTCTCGGCCATGAACGCCTCGGCAGCGGACTGGGAGATCGGAAGGACGGTGGTGGACCCGTTCACGACCAGGTTGCCCGCGAAAGCGGCATTGGCCGCAAGGATTCCCGCAAACAGCGCGACGAACAGAATTCCCAGTTTCTTCACACGTGATTCCCCCTTGGAGGATGAGTTTGGACGATCGGAGTATATCCGCGGGGGATAACGGGTGTTTTACGCGTCCGTTACAGGAGTGTTACGGGTCGCCGGGAACCTTCACAGCCGCAGCTTGTGGAACTCCCCGCGGTCCAGGTCGGCCCAGAGAAGGCGGTGCCGTAACGGTTTGGAAACGTTCGCGAGGATCTTGATGGCCTCTGCGGCCTCGAGTGCGGCCACGAACGCCGGAGTGAAGGGCGGGTTTCCCGTTTCCGTCTCGATGCCCCTGTCGGGCAGGCTTCCGTCGGGCCCGTCCCAGGGGGTCATGTCCTCGGGAAGGAAGACCCCGACCTGCCCCCAGAACCCGGCGATTGCCCCGTGGACCATGGGAATTCCAAGTTCGCGGCAGGCATGGCGGAGGGTCTTCCGGGCGCTGTTGCTGTCCAGGGCGTCCACCGCCAGGTCGCACCCCGAGAGGATTTCCACGGCGTTGAGCGGGTCCAGGAAGGTTTCCGCGACTTTTGTCTCGACCGCCCCGTTGACGGCGGATACCCGCAGGGCTGCCGCCCGGGCCTTGGACCGGCCCAGGTTCGATTCGTCGCACAGGAGCTGCCGGTTCAGGTTGTGGTCCGAAAAGGAGTCCCCGTCCACGAGGACCAGCCGGCCCACCCCGGCCCGGGCCAAAAGCTCGACGACGAGGCCGCCCAGGCCCCCGCAGCCGACGACGGCGGCGGTGGACCCCAGGAGGCGGGCCTGGCCTTCGAGGCCCAGGGTTCCGATGCTCCTCTCGTAGCGGCTTGGGACGATCCCGTTTTCACAGGCCCACCGTTCGACTTCCCGGGGGGGCAGGCCGCAGGAGGCGGCCAGTTCGCGGCACAGGGGCCAGGGAACCACCCGGAACGAACCTCGCTCTTCCGCAGCGTTTTCGAGCCTGGATTTCCAATCCTCCGTCATGGGCGGATCCCCCCGGGGTTGTTTCGTTTCATTCCTTCCATTATGATACCCCTCCCGCGCGGCCGGTTTCGCGGGAGGCAAGCAGCGAGGAGGCCGAGTAAAGGGCCAGGGCGGCCCAGACGCAGGCGAAGGTGACCCACTCCACCTTCGAAAGCTTTTCGCCGTAGAGGAACATGCCGATGGCGAACCCGATGGTGGGGGAAAGGTACTGGAGGAGGCCGACGGTCACCAGGCTCAGCCGCCTGGCCCCGTAGGCGAACCAGATGAGGGGGACCGATGTCACCAGCCCGGTTCCTGCCAGCAGTCCCGCCCGGGCGGGGTTGCCGGCTGCAAACCCCGACGAGGGGCCGAGGATCAGCCAGGCGAGGGCCGGGAGGACCAGCACCAGGGTTTCCACGAAGAGCCCCGTCAGGGCGTCCACGGGGGCGAGCTTGCGGATCAGGCCGTAGAGGGAGAACGACAGGGCCAGTCCCAGCGCCACCGCCGGGAGGTGTCCCAGGAGGGCGACCTGGAAGGAGACACCGGCGGCGGCCAGGGCGATGGCGGCCCACTGGACCGGGCGCAGCCGGTCCTTCAGGAAGGCCACGCCGAAAAAGACGTTCACCAGGGGATTGATGTAGTATCCGAGGGCGGTTTCCAGGATCTTCCCCTCGTTCACCGCCCAGATGTAGACCAGCCAGTTGATGCCGATCATCAGGCTGCTTCCGCAGAGCAGGAGACGGACGCGGCGGTCTGCCAGCACGCGCTTGAGGCTCTCGACCCGGCGGGTCGCCGCCAGCAGGAGGCCGACGAACAGCATGGACCAGGCGATGCGGTGGCAGAGGATCGTCAGCGCGGGGACGCCGTCCAGGGCCTTCCAGTAGACGGGGAGGATTCCCCAGGCCGCATAGGCCGCCAGCATCGAAAAAAGCCCTTTCCTGCGCTCTGCAAGGCTTGTTTCCACTTGGATCGTCCCCTTCGTTCGGAAAGCCTCTTCCGAGAATCGTGTATATTGTACAGAAAAGAGCCCGCCCCGGCGAAAAACCGGTGCGGGAATTTTCCTGGAGGTTTCTCATGCCGCATCCGGAACGCAAGAGAGTCGGAGTCCTCGTGAGCGGGGGCGTCGACAGCACGGTGGCTGCCCTTCTCCTCAAGCGGGAGGGTCACGAGGTCGTGGGGCTGAGCCTCGTCCTTTGCGGCGAAGCCCCGGCCGAAGAGGCGGCTCGCCAGTGCGACAGGCTCGGGATTCCCCATTCGGTCCTGGACCTTTCCGGGGCGTTCGAGGACGCGGTGCTGGGACCCTTCCGGGAAAGCTACCGGAGGGGTGAAACTCCCAGCCCCTGCGTGGACTGCAATGCCAACCTCAAGTTCGGCCTGGCCTGGGACCTCGCCGAGGCGACCCTTCACCTGGAGGCGATGGCTTCCGGCCACTATGCCCGGGCGGGGATCGACGGGGAAGGGCCCTACCTGGCCCGCGGGATCGACCGGGCCAGGGACCAGAGTTACTTCCTGTACGGCATCTCTCCCCGGAGGCTGGGCCGCCTCCTGCTTCCCCTCGGGTCCCTGGACAAGAAAACGGTCCGGTCGCTGGCGGCCGATGCCGGCCTTGCGGTCAGCGAAAAGCCGGACAGCATGGACCTCTGTTTCGCGGGACAGGGAGATTACCGGGCCCTGCTGGACGAAAGCGATTTTCAGAAAGGCCCCATCGTCGGCCTGGACGGCAAGGTCCTCGGCGAGCACAGGGGACTCGCGGGGTACACCGTGGGGCAGCGCAAGGGGCTTGGAGTGGCTGCCGCAGAACCCCTTTACGTCGCCCGGATCGACCGGGACCGAAACGTCCTCCTCGTCGCTTCGCGGGAAGCCCTGATGGCCACGCGGGTCACGGCGGGCCGGGTCAACGTGCTGCAACCCCGCTTTTTGGAAAAGGGAGACCTTTTTTTCGGGAAAATCCGTTCCAACGGGGAACCGTCTCCGTGTCGAGTGATTCGCTGGGAAGGGGTCCGGCTCACGGTCGATTTCGAGGAACCGGTTTTTGCCCCGGCCCCCGGCCAGAAGCTGGTCCTCTACGACGCCGCGGAGCGTGTCGTGGCGGGGGGAACGATCCTGGCCGGTTGACCGGAAGCGGGAAATTGCGATAGGATTTCGCCCTGGTCATTCCCGAGAGGAGATCGGTGCATCGGTGGGGCAAGGCGTCGTATCCCTTTGGATCCTGGGAGCCGTGCTGGTCCTGGTCGCGGTCAGGAAGGTCGGCCCCCTCAGCTTTGCGATCTGGCAGGTCATGGCCGCCGGTGCGGCGGCGGTCCTCCTGACGGGGCAGATTTCACCTGCGGAGGCCCTTCGGGCCGTGAACGCCGACGTCATGCTGTTCCTGTTCGGCATGTTCGTGCTGGGCGAGGCCCTCTGCGCCAGCGGGCTCATGTCGCGCCTTTCGATGGTCCTGTGCGGAGGGGCGAGAAACGTGGGGCAGCTGGTCGGAATCCTCCTGTTTTCCATGGGGTTTTTCTCCGCCCTCCTGATGAACGACACGGTGGCGATCATCGGGACTCCCCTGGTTCTCTTCCTGGCCCGGCGCTGCTCGATCCCCCCGAAGCCGCTGCTTTTGGCCCTGGCCTTTGCCGTGACGATCGGGAGCGTGGCGAGCCCCATCGGCAACCCCCAGAACCTTCTTATCGCCCTGGCTTCCGAGGGGAACCCCTTCGTGACCTTTTTCCGGTACCTGAACCTGCCGACGGTGATCTGCCTCGGGGCGGCCTGGCTGGTCCTCCGGTTCTTCCACCCCGGGCTTTTCGACCGCCCCCTTTCCGCCCCTTCCCCGGAACCGGTGAAAGATCCTGCCCTCGCCCGGCTTTGCCTGGTTGCCATGGGGCTGGTGATGGCCCTGATCGTCCTCAAGGTCGCCCTTTTCTTCATCCGGCCCGGTGTCGACTTCCCGCTTTCGGCTATCGCGCTGGCGGGTTGCCTTCCGATTCTCCTGTTCAGCCCGCGCCGGGTTTCGATCCTAAAGGACCTGGATTGGTCAACGCTGGCGTTCTTTGCAGCGATGTTCGTCCTCATGGCAGCGGCCTGGGAAAGCGCCCCCTTCCAGAGACTGGCGGGCCAGGCCAGGACGCGCCTTGACTCGGTATCTGAAATCCTTGCCGCCGGAGTCCTGGTGAGCCAGGTCGTCTCCAACGTTCCCTTCGTCGCCCTTTCCCTTCCGCTCCTCCAGGGGGTCGGGGTGAAGGCCGCCATGGCCCTGGCTGCCGGCAGCACCCTGGCGGGAAACCTTTTCATCCTGGGCGCCGCGAGCAACGTCATCATCATCCAGAATGCCGAAAAACGAGGGGAAACCCTCACTTTCTGGGAATTCGCGCGCCCCGGGATCCCTCTCACCGCCGCCTGCGCAGGGATCTACGGGCTTTTCCTGACGGTTTTCTAGCGGGTTTCGGTTTCGACGAAGCGCTCGAGGGGGCGCCTCGGGCTCACCGGCCGGTGCGGAGCGGGCGCGAGGCCCACCCTCAGGATCATCTGGACCGTGCCCGCGATTTTCAGGCGGGAAGCGGCTTCCTCTTTCCAGGGCGATTCCTCCAGGAACTGGCTCATGGGATGGACCGCTACGCCCCGGGCGGCAGCCTCCAGCCAGAAGGCTTCCAGGTCCCGCCCGGCCTGGACGGCGGATGGGGGGCTCCCGTCCGGGCTTCCGAGGACAAAGAACCCGGCGCAGGCTAACGCCTGTTCCGCGGCTCTTTTGACCCCCGCTTCCCGGAAAGACTTCCCCGAAACGCTCTTCTCGCTGAAGAAAAGCGCCATGAAAGCCCGGACCGGCGCCGGAAGGCCCATGCCGGAAGTCGTCAGGCCGTCCCGGTGCTGCCGGGCGGCAGCCGGGGAGAAGCGGATCCAGCGGGCAAGCTCTTCCATGGCGTCGTCCCGGGAAGCCTGGACCCTGTTGGCCTCGACGGTCGCTTTGCCGATCCAGGTTCCTTCCGGGCTTTGCGAGGGGAAGAAGGTCCAGCGGGAAGGGGCCGTCCCGGCAAGGGCCCTCACGGTTTCTTCCGGCAGTTCCGTCGGCGGGAGGTTTCCCCGGAAGGTGTCCCTTGCCAGGATCGCCTCCAGGGTTTTCGGATCGCCCGGCTCCGCTTTCGGTTCGAACCTAACCCGGGCCACCTGCGTGTCCGTCGGGTCCTCGACCGTGACCTCGACGATCGCCGCCAGCCCCTGGAGCCCCGCCCCGCGGACGAGGTTTTCCAGGAAGGCACCGATCGAGACCAGGGCTTCCCTCCGGTCGGGATCCACGGCGGGAAGGAGCCGCTGTTCGTCCAGTAGCACCAGGACCTCCCGCTCGGACAGGACCCGGACTTTCCAGGGCTGCGTGTTGTGGGAGCTGGGCGCCAGGCTGGCCAGGGCAAGCGAGGCGGCAACCGGTTCCGAGAGGCCGAGCCTTTCTGCTTCACCCGGTGCGAGGGGCCAGGGGCGGTGGATCTCCGTCCGGCCGGCCCGGAAAAACACGAAGGCCAGCAGGGCCCCCAGCACGAGAAAAAGCGTGACGAACAATCCCTGGTTTTTCATCGGTTTTCATCCTTTTTCCTTGAAAAGATCGGGTTTCAGGGGCTGGAGTACCCGAAGGAGTCCTTCCGGGTCGGGGGTTCCCACCACCACGGCTTTCCCGTTCTTCAGC
>AQRZ01000039.1 GCA_000402835.1 Synergistetes bacterium JGI 0000079-D21 | reverse complement strand
TGGCCGTTTCCCCTGTGGTTTCGAAGTCTGCCCCATTCAGCCGCTTTGGCGGCAATTTCCGAACAGCGGATTGCCCCATCGAGAAGGCTGTATTCGCTATGAACGTGCAGGTGAACGAAAGGATCCTTCATTCCCCCACGCTCCCTTCGTCAAATCCAGCTATCCCACTTTCCTGGTCGTCCGTTCTGACCAGAAGGATTTCCCCGCCGAACCAGCCGAGCATCTCGTCGATCTGTGAAATCGCAGGATCTTCCGGGGGAGTTTCGACTTTCGTCCCGGTTTCCGGTGTTCGAACACCCCTCTCCGGCTTTTCTGCCTGGGCTTTGCGCTCTCGCCAGGGGAACAAACCGTCTTCCCCTGATGGGGAAGCCTCCTTGACCGCTGGTTCTTTCCAGGAAAACCGGTCCTTTCCGCAGTTGAACGCGAAAGGCAGGTCTCCCAGGGCACTTTCCTTCAAGGTATGGAAACGCCTCAGGTTTCGTTCCAGCCGGATCAGCTCGAAGCAGAAGCGATCACGGGTGGAAAAGGACACCTCGATGCCGCTCTCCCCGGATAAAACACGAGCTGGGACCAGAGCCGCGGAAATCTGCCGATCCTCCGGGTCCCGGCTTTCCAGTAGACCCAGCCAGAAACGGCGTACCGCATCGATATCCATTGCGGGCGCGGTATTTCCGGCCGGTTCCTTTTGCCGGTCCAAGACGGCAGGAGAAGGCTGGGAAATCCTTGTCCTCGGGGTATGAGGCTCCCTCTCCTGAAGCGGCATCTCTGCCCCGGTCCCGTTCGGACACGAAGCCGAGGCAGCCGGCAGAAGCCCCTCGAGAAGGAGCCCGGCCAGGACATCGGTCCGGATTCCCGTCCGAGATCGGCCGATCATGCGGGAAAGAGTCTCCAGGCAGTCGCGAAGCCCCTCCGCCGTCCAGAAACCGACTTCCCCGAGAAGGAACGATCTCTCCTCCCGGGAGAGCTCCAGCCCCTCCAAGGCAGTTTCTCCCCACGCTTTCAGGATCCATAGGTCCCGGAAGATGAGGAACAGGTTTTCCAGGACCCTTTCCATGGAAGTTCCCTTCCTCAGAGAGTCCATGAGTTCTGAGACGGCTTTTTCGGGCCTTGAGCGGAAGGAAGCAACGAACCTCTCCATCTCGGAACGGCTCCCGCCCCCCAAAAGAGCCCGGACGGAATCCAGCGTCACGGAGCCCGCCCCGACGGGGATCGCCTGCTCAAGGAGCGACAGGGCATCACGCATTGCCCCGTCCGCCTGCCTTGCGAGTTCCCAGAGGGCAGCCTCATCCGCGGGTATCCCCTCCTTTTCGCAAACCAGGGCCAACCGCGTTGCGATGTCCCTTCCTGAAATCCTGCGGAAAGGGATGTGCTGACACCGGGAACGAATCGTTACCGGGACCTTCTGGGGTTCCGTGGTCGCTAGGATGAAAACGGCATGGGCGGGGGGTTCCTCGAGCGTCTTTAGAAGGGCGTTGAATGCCGGCTCGGTGAGCATGTGAACTTCGTCGATGATGTAGATCTTCCGGCGGGAAGAAAACGGTGCAAGCGAGACATGGGCCTTCAGTTCCCTGACCTCGTCAATCCCCCGGTTGGAAGCACCGTCGATTTCTACAACATCCAGGCTTTCGCCCGCCGTGATCGCCAGGCAGCTCGGGCAAATTCCGCAAGGTTCTGCCTTTTGGGTTCCATCCTGGCAATTGAGAGCCTTCGAGAGAATCCGCGCCAGGGATGTTTTTCCGCACCCCCTGGGTCCGGAAAACAGGTAGGCGTGTACGGTCTTACCGGTTTCTAGGGAACGCTTGAGAACCGAGACGGCCGGGTCCTGTCCGACAACCTCCTCGAATCGCAAGGGTCGGTAACGCCGATAGATGGAAACATACCGAACCGCCGAAGGGAAGGCTTCTTTCTCGATCATCCCAGGTTGGCTCCTTTCCTAAAGGAGGTAATGTCCCATGGGATGGACCCGCTGGGCTTCGATTAAGGCTTTTTTCAGGTTTTCCGAAAAGACATCCAGGGAATCCATTCCCGCCGGAAGGTCGCTTTCTCGTACGATGGCCCCCTGGCCGACCCGGAGGACCCTGCCCTTTTCATCCCTCACGACTCCGATCTCGCTGGACATCAGTTCCATCTGGAAGTACCGATCAAGCCCTTTTTTGGTTCTCTCCATCAGGGACCGGCTCTTGTCGCTCGAAGGTCCCTGCCAGGCCGCTTTCCCGTCCAGGCTCATCACAAGCCGTTCTCCTTGAGGTTCGATGGTAACCCTCAGCAGGTGAAGAGGTTCCTTCCGGTTTAAAGGCCAGCCGGAATCCCGGATGAACTTGACCATGTAAAGGATTCTCTCGGGAAGGTCCGGGTGGTCCATGAAAACACCGGGATCGACGTAGGGGTGTTTCAACCGCTCTTCCGCCAGCCTTTCCATCAGGGTCACCGCGGC
>AQRZ01000038.1 GCA_000402835.1 Synergistetes bacterium JGI 0000079-D21 | reverse complement strand
AGCCCGTCGCGTCGATCGAGGAAGATATCCGGGCACTTGGGGGAGATCTACTGAGGGGGTTGGTCCTTTTCGATCTTTACCAGGGAACCGGAATCCCGGATGGAACTCGAAGCCTTGCCTACTCGCTGGCTTACGGGGATCCCTCCCGAACGCTCAGGGACGAGGAAGTTGACGCCATTCACGATACATTGAGACGGGAGCTGGCTGAAAAGGGATACGTCCTGAGGTAGGAAACAGGTCTTGGCGGCAAGGGAAGACGAGGTTCAGAAGTAGCAAATGAATGTTTGAAAGAAAAAGCGAAGGGATTTTCAATGGGACAGATTTCCGCGGCAGACATGGTCTTAGGGGCGATTTCCGTTTACTGGATCGGGAAAGGGTTCTGGATCGGGTTCTCCGGGGAAATTTTTTCCCTGTTAGGGATCCTGGCTGGACTGTTGATCTCTTTCAAATGGAGCGTCGCCCTAGCCCGCTTTTTCCTCGAACAGGGCTGGACCCCTCGGATATCCGAGGGGTTCCTGGTCCTCCTGTGCGGCGTTCTCCTGTTTACGGCCTGCAACCTGGCCGCAGCCTGGGTCTGCCGGTTGACCCGGAAGGGGTTGAAAGCAGTCCGACTGGGAGGGCTGGACAGGGCTTTGGGGGCGCTCGCGGGAGGGGCGAAAGCGACCATCCTGGTCCTTTTCCTTTTCGGCTCGTCTCATCTGCTTTTCAACGGAGTTCAGCCGAAATGGGTGTCGGAAAGCTTTCTGCTGAAAACGGCCTCCCAGGTTTGGCCGGAGACGGAAAGAATCCTGGCCGAGTGGAAAGTCCTGGATCTGCAGGGGGCTTCCTCCTTTTCGGGTGAGCCGAGACAATGAAGCCTCTCTGCCGCTTTACGGAGAACGCACTCGAGCTTCGAAAGATCCTCGACATCATCGGAAGGCGCTGTCGAAGCGAACTGGGAATCGAAACCCTGTACAACCTTTCCCCGGCGCGGGATAGAACGCAGCTGGAATCACGCCAGGCGCTCCTTCGTGACGTACTGCGGTACAGGGAAATCGAAGGAGACTTCCCTTGGGATTCCCGGGTCGTTCCCGTTTCTATCCTCATGCAAGAGGCCAAGGCCAGCGCGATGATGTCGGGGGAGGATCTTGTCCACGTCCGAAACCTCATTGCCCTTGCGATGGCGGTCAGGAACGAAATCCGTCGCGTCCAGGAGCGTTTCCCCGAACTGGAGCAGATTGGGCGGAGGCTGCGGGATTTTTCCCCGGAACTCACTCTTCTCGGTGTTCTGGATGAGGAGGGATGCCTTTACGATCACGCTTCACCGGAACTGAAAGAAATACGGAGCCGGATCAATGCCCTGAAGGGAACAACGAGAAAGACAGGCCAGGCCCTTCTAAACGACCCGGCAACTTCGAACATGCTGCAGGATCGGGTCCTTAGCCTCAGGAACGGTCGATTCGTCGTTCTGGTCAGAGCCGAACACGTGTCCACCTATCCCGGAATTGTCATGGACCGGAGCAGTTCAGGGAATTCATTCTACCTCGAACCGTACAGGCTGGCAGCCCTGAACAACAGGCTTGCGACCGCCCAGGAGGAAGAACGGGAAGAAGTCTTTCGAATCCTGCGCAAGATGACCCTGAAGATCCTGGAAAGAGAAACGGCGGTTGCCGAAGCGGAGTCGGCCCTTGGCGCCCTGGATTTGCTTTGCGCGGAAGCGGAACTGGTCGAAAGGGGCGGATGGCACTTGCCGGAACGTTCCCTTTCCCCAGGGTTCCGCTTTTGCGGACTCGTGCATCCGCTACTAGGAGAAAAGGCGATCCCCATCGACGTTGCCTGTGGAGACGACTTCAACATCCTGGTGGTGACAGGGCCGAACACGGGAGGAAAGACGGTTGCGCTGAAGACCGTAGGGGTTGCCGTTGTCCTTTGCTGGATGGGCTTGCCCATTATGGCCAGGGAAGGGTCGGTCGTGGGGGAAATCGATTCCGTATACGTGGATGTGGGAGACGAGCAGAGCATCGAACAAAACCTGTCGACCTTCAGCGCCCACGTTAAGAACATCGTTTCGATCCTGGAGGAGGCGGGGCCCGGATCCCTTGTCCTTCTCGACGAGCTTGGATCCGGCACGGACCCCCAGGAGGGAGCGGCCCTGGGGATTGCCCTGCTCGAGGCTTTCAGGGAGAAAGGGGTACTGGTCCTGGCCACGACGCACCATAATCCCATCAAGACCTATGCCCTCACGACCCCGGGAGTGGAAACGGCCAGCATGGAATTCGACCCGGTCTCCCTAAAACCGACTTTTTCTCTTCTCATGGGGATTCCCGGGAAAAGCAACGCCCTGCTCATAGCGGAAAGGCTGGGAATGCCGACCGGGGTGATCGAGCGGGCAAGGGCCAACCTGCGGGGAGAGGATGTTTCAGCGGAAGAGTTGATAGGCCAGCTTCAGGAAAAACGAGCCGCACTGGAAGCCGAAGCCCGAAATGTGACCGAAGAACGAGTGCGGCTTGCCGAGATCCGGCAATCCTTTGAAAGCAAGATTTCCCGGTTCGAGGCGACGAAGGAGGACCGATTGAAGGAGGCGGACAGGAGAGCGGAAAAGATCGTGAAGGAAGCCGAGCAGGCGGCCCGGGAACTCCTGAAGAGCCTTGAGAAGTCTACGACGGTTTCTGCGGCCCACCAGGCGGTCAATGCCAAGAGACGGAACCTGGAAAGGATTCGCCAGGCAGCTGAAAGCAGGGAGGAAAAGCGGATCGAAAAACGATCCGTGAAGGCAGAGGGGATTCGACTTCAGCCGGGAGACGCAGTCCAGATGGTGGATTCTCCCGTGAAAGGGATCGTTGAAAGCGTTTCCGGGGAAAAGGCCACCCTCGTCGCGGGTTCTTTCCGCCTTGAGGTCCCCCTGAACAGGCTGAGAAAAACGGGGGATGCGATGCCCCGGGTTCAGCCGGAAATCTCCGTGAAGACCATCCGCCCTGCAGGAGTGCCGGGATCGATCATGATCCGCGGGATGACGGTGGATGAAGCCCTGCCGGAGGTGGAACGGTATCTCGACCAGGCCTACCGCGCGGGTTACGATCAGGTCGCCGTCATTCATGGCAGGGGCACGGGAACCTTGCGGAAGGCGGTCCAGGAACTCCTGAAATCTCTTTCATATGTGCGGGAATACCGTTTGGGAGAACATGGGGAAGGCGGTTACGGTGTCACGATCGTGACGTTTTCAAGGTAGATGGAGGAGGAGCCTTTATGGAAGAGGGTTTTTTCAACCTGAAATCCTTGCGAGAGCAGGTTTACGAATATCTCAAGATCCAGCTCAACGAAGGAAAGCTGGAACATGGGGCTTTTCTGAACCTGAACGCCATCAGCGCCGAGATGGGAATCAGCAAGACACCCTTGAGAGATGCACTCTTCCAGCTCGAGGCGGAAGGGTTCGTGACGATCTATCCCAGGCGCGGGGTGAAAGTCAATACCCTCACGCTGGAAAAAATCCGAAACATCTACCAGATTTTGGGGGGGCTCGAAGGGGCGGTTCTGGTGGAGGTGGCGGCAAAGTTCAGGAAAAAGGACGTTGACGCCATGCGTCAGTTTAACGAGGAGATGAAAAACGCCCTCCAGCAGAACGACTTTGAGCGGTTTTACTCGAGGAACCTGGATTTTCACAACGCCTACCTCGAGTTGTCCGAAAATACGGATCTCCTGAGGACCGTTCGAATTCTGAAGGAAAGGCTCTACGAATTTCCGCGGAGCAAGGGGTTCCTGAAGGAATGGGAAGTCGAATCGACCGGGGAACATGACCGGATCATCGACTTGCTCGCAAAGGGAGATTTCAAGGGCGCGGCAGAATATATCCGGGACGTCCACTGGTCTTTCGCGGTCCAGGAACGGTACATCCGCAAATATTACTTCGGCCTGGCTGCACAAACCGCAGAGCGCTGAGCCCTTGCCCCCGGCATCGATCGATATCGTTGCTTCAAAGAGGAACGGGCGGCACCCCTCGGCCAATCGGGGGAGTGCCGCCCGTTGGAGTCATTCCTGGATGTCCAGGCGACGCATGGCTCTGGCGGAGGGGCAAAGGGCAAGGCCTCCCCGTGCGGTGCAGCGCAATTCCTCGGGGAGCATCCTTCCGACACTGTCGACGGCGACAAGGGTCTCATCCAGGGGAACGGGGTTCTCGTAACCACCGAGAACCATGTCTGCACAAAGGAAGGCCATGGAAGCGAGAGCTGCGTTCCTGCTGTGGCAGGGGACCTCGACGATCCCTTGCACAAGGTCGCAGACCGACCCCATGATGTTCTGGAAAACGGTGGCAGCTGCGTCGCAGGCCTGGCGGGCAGTTCCGCCGGCTGCTTCGATGACTGCAGCGGCCCCCATGGCTCCTGCCGCACCGATTTCCACCTGGCAGCCGCAAACTTCTGCGGCAAAAGTGCTCAGCCTGTCCAGCGCCTGTCCGATCGCTCCAGCCGCCCAGAGGGCGTCGAGGGCTTTTTCCTTCGAAAGGCCGAAATCCAGGATAAGGGTTGAAAGGATCCCGGGCAGGACACCTGCCGATCCCCCTGTGGGTGCCGCACAAACGACTCCACCGGCTCCATTGACATGCATCGCTGCCATTGCCCTTGCCGCGGCCCTCAGGTGCGGTCCGCCTAAGAAAAGGTGTCCTTTCGATTCGGCAGCCAGGATCGAAGACGCCACCGGACGCAGGAGTTTCATTCCGCCGGTCAGGGAAAGGCCTGATTCGACTGCATTGAGCATGACGTCTAGCCGGAGTTCCATTTCTCTGGAGAGTTCTTGTCGGGGAACCCCAAGCAGGGCTTCTTCATTGGCAAGAGCAGCCTTCCCAAGGGACCATCCGTTTTGCTCGGCCAGTTGAAGCAAGCCGGGTGTATCCTGGAAGAGTTCGGCTCCTTTCAGGGGGGGCATCACCGGCCTGGATTGCCGGATGATCGCATTCCCGGAAAGACAGTAGAGGCTTTTCAAAAGGGGTTCACCCGGTTCTTCGCAGGCGGAGGCGTGGAAAAGGCGGGAAGAGGCCCCGACAGCTTGCCTAGCGGAGGGATCCCAGCTCTGAAGAAGAGCGAGCAGGGAATCGACAGGAGTTTCCATCCCGGTTTCAACGAGGAGTTCGTGCCGGTCCCCGCGGATCATAACCGGGTGCCCGTCGACGGACGCGATTTCGATGGATCCTCCGCCGACCGAGCGGGCATGAAGCGACACCTCTTTGCCGTTTTCTCCCTGGAGAAACAAAAAAAGGCTGTTGGGGTGATCGGCTTCCGGGAAAGGGGCCAATTCGAAGCGGGCCTC
The DNA here is from genome assembly GCA_000402835.1 of Synergistetes bacterium JGI 0000079-D21. The sequence goes on along the minus strand of AQRZ01000038.1, from coordinate 15,799 downwards.
GAGCCCCATCTCCGGTGCCAACCGGAGCAGGTGCGGGAACCGTTCGTCGGGGAGGGGGATGTCGAGGAGTCCTGCCAGAAGGGCAAGGTCGCTACCCTGATCGTGGTAGCAAACGGACAGCGAACTCGAGGGATGGATCAGGAATCGAGCCGATATCGGCCTTGATCCCAGCAAGTCTCTCGATACCCGGCCGATTCTCCATGGACCTGCCGTATGAGAGCTGGAAGGCCCTCTCATGATGGGACCAATCACGTGGTTCAGGATGCTCACTCGTTTCAATCGAATCCTCCTCTTTTCCCTGGTGATATGTCTCTGCATCGTTCATTCTAAGGGGACCGTCCCCGAGGGGAAAGCAGAAAGCCGGTTTCAGCGTTCTCTTCGCCACGGTCCGAAACGAACCGGTTGACAGCACACGGTCTTTTGACCTACGATAACCGTACGGCAAATGAAGATATATGATGTATTAGATACCTTTTCCGCCCCTTTCGTCAAACAATTTCTAGCAGCCAATCCGGTTTCTTCAGAGCAACGGGGAGCCGCCGAGCAGGGGAGGTGAGTCGATCCGNCCGCAGCGAGCTTTCAGCGCCCCTAGAGCAGTCCGTTTTACCGCAGCAAAAAACCCCCACAGAAGGGAGTCGACGATCCATGACGAAAAACATGAAATCCTTGTTGCTTACCGCCGTTCTTTTCGTTTCTCTTTTTGCCCTGATGGCCAATTCCGCCCTGGCCGCTCCGGCTATGACCCTGAAGTTTGCCGGACAGTCCCCGGCCGATCATCCGGCCTCGATCCTGATGAACGAAATTGCGAAAGAGGTGGCCGAAAAGACGAAAGGCCGCATCGAGATCAAGGTGTACCCGGCCAACCAGCTTGGAGACTATACCCTGGTTTACGAGGAACTCATCAAGGGGACCATCGACATGTCCTGCACCTCCGTTCCCAGCCAGTTTGACCCGCGGCTGGAACTCGTTTACATCAACGGATTTGTCAAGGGGTACGGGGATGTCAAGAAGGTCTTCTCTCCAAACGGCTGGCTCTTCAAGAAGATGGACGAACTGAACAGCCGTCTCGGTGTCAAGCTGGGCGGCTTTTTCATCGAAGGCATGATCGGGACTGCGACGACGAAACCGGCCGCGTCGCCGCTCGACCCCAGCGTGAAGAAAGGGGTCCTGATCCGGGTTCCCAACATGGACGTCTACAAGCTTGCCGCTGAGGCCATGGGATACCGCACCGTCACGATTCCCTACGCTGATGTCTACCAGGCCCTTCAGACCGGCGTTGCGGAAGGGGTCAACGGATTCTCGGTCGTTGCCGCTTACACCATGCTTCGCGACGTCATCAAGTACTGGTACATGACCAACTACTCCCTCGAGTGCCTGAACTACATGATCAGCGGGAAGACCTGGGCGAAACTTTCCCCCGCCGACCAGAAGATCCTCCAGGAGGCCATCAACCATGCGGCAGCCAAGAGCATCACGATGGCCAAGCAGTCCGACGAGAAGTACATGCAGCTGATGCGCGACAAGGGCATCAAGGTCTACACCTACAGCGAAAAGGAACTGGTCCCCATCGCCAAGGCCTGCGCCAGCACCTGGCCGATGCTCGAAAAGAAGATGACCAAGGAACTGATCGACGAATTCCGGAAGGAACTGGCTCCGAAATAGAGATCTCGATTCCGGGATGGACCCAAAGGGATTTGTCCCTTTGGGTCCATTCTTCTCGGTCAAAACACGACACCTTCGAAGAAAAACAAGTTTTTCAAGAGGGGAGACCTGTCCCGTGCCTCAATGTCCCGAAGCTGCAGAAGAAAAACCGGGAATCCTGAAACCCCGGAACCTTTTCGACAAGATCGTCGTGAACGGGTTTTCGGCCGTCACGCTGATCATGTCCATTCTCTTGACGATCCTGATCGCTCTGGCGACTTTCGTCCGCTACGTCATCCAGGGCGATCTTTACGGATATGAAGAGTGGGTCAAGCTTTTCGCCTTCTGGCTGTATTTTTCGGGAGCCGCCATCGGAGCCTTCAACCGGACCCACGTTTCAGCCGACCTGGTTCAGTCCTACGTTCCCGAAGGGGTCCTCAAGCGTGTCCTCGTTTTCGTCAAGGACCTCATCACCGTCGGAGTTACGCTGCTTTTCGTCTGGTATGGTTACGGATTCTTCATGTTTGGTTTCAGGGGTCCCCTGGGAACGGGCATCGCGCTGCCCAAGACTACGATCTGGCAGATTCCGCTTTGGACTTCCTACCTTGCGATTTTCCTGGGGTTGATTTTTATGGCCTTTTACTTCACAAGGGATCTTCTTTTGAGTACAAAGGCCCTGGTCACGGGAGGGCGCAAATGATCTACGTTGCCATTGTCATCCTGCTTGTTACCCTCATGCTCGGTGTTCCGGTGCCGATCAGCTTCATGTCCAGTGCCGCCTGGCTTCTCTTCTTCGGGGGGCCGGACGGGGCCGGTTACGAAGCGAGCCAATTGCTTCCCTACGCCTTCAGCCAGATCAACTCCGTCTCCCTGATCGCCATCGCACTGTTCATCATGGCGGGGGGGATCATGGAGCGGGGTAGGATCGGGGAGAAACTCATCGACCTCGTGGACGTTTTCGTGGGGCACATCCGGGGTGGTCTTGGAATCGTCGGGACGATTTCCTGTGCGGTGTTCGGTTCCATTTCAGGGGCGGCCTGCGCGACCCTTTCCTGCATCGGAACGATCATGTTCCCCAGGCTCGAAGCGGGCGGTTACCCGAAGGGGCACTCCGCGGCCCTGATGGCGAACGCTTCCCTTCTTGGGCTCCTGATTCCGCCGAACGCAACCCTGATCATCTTCGCCTGGTTGAGCGGGCAACCCATTCTGGCCTGTTTCCTTTCCACCGTCATGCCGGGGATCGTGACGATCATCCTGATCAGTGTCGTGAACATGTGGCTTTTGCGCAACAACAAGGAAGTTCTCGTTGCGCACAAGCGAACATCGGCGGAAAAGTGGGAACTCTTCAAGACCCGGGGCAAGCTGGCCATTCCTGCGCTGATGCTTCCGGTCATCGTCCTCGGGGGCATCTACGGGGGCATCATGACCACGACGGAAGCTTCGGCGATGGCGGTCATCTACGCCATCCCGGTGGGAGTCCTGGTCTACAAGGGAATGAAGTGGAGGGAAGTGATCGGTCCGCTGGTGGAATCTGCCGTCACGACGGGGGTCATCATGGCGATGCTGTTTTCGGTGTCCATGCTCAGCCGTCTCTACCTTCTCGAGGACCTGCCTTCAAGGCTTCTCGCCCTTTTCCGAGCGGTCTCGGAGAACCGATGGGTGATCCTGTTCATGATCAACATCTTTCTGGTCATCATGGGGATGCTGATGGACGACATCAGCGTCGTGGTGCTGACAACGCCCATCATGATGCCGATCATCATGGAACTGGGGTTCAACCCGATTCACTACGCTGCGATCATCGGGGTCAACACGGCCCTGGGGTGTATTACCCCACCTGCGGCGCCTGTGCTGTACCTGTCTGGGCGCTTGAGCAAGACCCCGATCAACGAGATGATGACCCCGGCCCTGTATTTCATGCTCCTGTGCTGGGTGCCGGTTCTGATCTTCACGAGCTATTTCCCGAAACTGGTTTTGTTCCTTCCTCACGTCATCCTGGGGACGCCCTGGTAGTCGGAACATGTTCTACAGGAACCTGTTCGCCGCACTCTGTTTCGTTTTTCTGGCATTGGGGTTGGTTTTCAATTCCCCTCATGCCTTCTGGGCGAGCCTGATGTGCGGGGCTTTTTCAAGAACTGCGGTAAAGAAAAAGTGGCCTGCACCTTCATTTGCAGGGAAGCTTTCTGCATGGAGACAACCGAAAAGGCAAGCACCTGAATAAAGGAACCCCCGGCCGGAAGGGACGGGGGTTCCTTTCTGATCGGATTTCAGCCTTTTCCTTGTTCATCACCCAGGCTGACGATGACGGCGATGTCAGTAACCGTTCCTTTCCAGGTTCCCCCGGGTCCCCTCGGGCACGCGGAAACAGCGCAGACAAGCGGCAACAGAGCCTTGAGGGACAACCTGTCTCCTGGCCTCGAAATAGGGGGTAGACAAGTGAGGGTGCCGTTACTTTCGATATGGGTATTCCCAAAGATGTTCAGGGGCTCTGGAACGATGCTGCGGGAAATTCCCCAGGGAGCCAGGGCATCCTCGAAGTTGACGGCGCAGCTTCGGTAGCCATTGTCTTGAGGAGGGGCACCATCGCGATGGGCATCGCACGCGGGCATCAAGAGGTCGTGCGTTTGAGCGGTGTCTTCGGTCACCTCCAGCATCGGGCGCAGAAGGTTTGACCGAAGGACGTCCCCGACCTTGATCCGTACCGAACTCAAGGCAAGGCGGGTATGCGCGGTTGAAAAAGTTTCCGAAACACGGTCCCTGTTAAATGCCACGAAAGCTGCGACCTGCCTTCCCTCCAAGTCGATGACCGTGATCCGGCTTCCCTTTTCGACCTCGAAAGCCCGGGCATATCCCCCTGGCACGCGAATTTCCCTCCTGTAGAAAAAACCTTTCATTTTCCCTGCACTCTCCTCTGCGGTGAATCAGCCATTATTGCATTATAAGTCACCTGGCAGACTGTAGGGAGATTTTCGCGTTGACGGCGCCCCGTAAAAGTGGTAATTTTTACCGCGCACGGTGCGTGTCCGTAGCTCAGCTGGATAGAGTGTTGGCCTCCGGAGCCAAAGGTCGCGGGTTCGAATCCCGCCGGGCACGCCATATGAGCATTTCGAAGACCAGGAAACGTCCGGTTCCTGGCCTTTTTTCTATTTTTCGCCGGTGTGAGGGGGGGCAGGGGCATGGAGCAGGACTGGAAGAAAAAGGTTCGAGAGATTGGCCGTACCCTCGAGGAGCAGGGCAACGAAGTTTTTGAAAGAGTGAGCGAAGAAGCCGTGGCCATAGGCAAACAGGCGAAAGCTTCCCTAAGCCGGGCCAGGAAAAGGACCGAAGAGATTTTGAATTCCGCGCAGGAGATCGAAGAGATCAAGTCACGCCTCAGTGCGATCGAGGAAGATCAGCAAAGGCTTTCGAAACTGATCTCGGAGCTTGCGCTCCAGGTTGGAGCGATCATGGAAGAACTCTGCACAGGATTGCGGAAAGAAGAGGAGGAGAAACCATGACGGTACCGTCGGACATCGAGATCGCGCAGGGTGCGAAGCTGCTGCCCATCGGGGAGATAGCGGAAAAGGCCGGGATCCCGGAGGAGTTTTTGATCCCGTACGGGAAGACCAAGGCGAAGGTGGACCTGAACTTCATGAAGGAACTTGAAGGCCGGCCGGACGGGAAGCTGGTCCTGGTGACGGCCACGACCCCGACCCCGGCGGGAGAGGGGAAGACCACCACGACCATCGGTCTGACGCAGGCGCTGGCGAAGATGGGGCACAAGGCCATGATCTGCCTTCGGGAACCGTCCCTGGGCCCCTGCTTCGGGGTGAAGGGGGGAGCGGCGGGAGGCGGGTACTCCCAGGTGCTGCCCATGGAGGACATCAACCTGCACTTCACAGGGGACATCCATGCCGTGACTACGGCCCACAACCTGCTGTCGGCGATGCTGGACAACCACCTTCAGCAGGGGAATGAGCTGGGGATCGACCCGAGGCGCGTGGTGTTCCGGAGGGTCATGGACATGAACGAGCGGGCCCTGCGACACATTGTCCTGGGCTTGGGTGGCAAGGGCAACGGGATCCCGCGGGAAAGCGGGTTCGACATCAGCGTCTCGTCGGAAGTGATGGCGATCCTGTGCCTTTCGAAGGACCTGGCGGACCTGAAGGAGCGGCTGGGTCGGATCGTGGTGGCGTACACGTGGGATGGGAAGAGCGTCACGGCCCACGACCTGAAGGCGGAAGGGGCGATGGCGGCGCTGCTGAAGGACGCCCTGAACCCGAACCTGGTGCAGACGATCGAGCACGTGCCGGCGTTCGTGCACGGGGGTCCCTTCGCGAACATCGCCCACGGGACGAACTCCCTCATCGCCACGAGGATGGCGCTGAAGCTGTCGGACATCGCGGTGGTGGAGGCGGGTTTCGCTTCGGACCTGGGTGGGGAGAAGTTCATGGACATCGCCTGCCGGTACGGGGACTTCCACCCGCAGGCGGTGGTGCTGGTGACCACGGTTCGTGCGCTGAAGATGCACGGCGGGGTGTCGAAGGGGGAGCTGAAGGAGGAAAACCGGGAAGCCCTGAAGAAGGGATTCGGGAACCTGGACGCGCACCTGGAGAACCTCTCGCAGTTCGGCGTGCCGGTGGTGGTGGCGCTGAACCGATTCCCCACGGACACGGAAGGGGAACTGGAGGACGTCCTGGCCCACGTGAGGGGGCGCGGCCACGAGGCGGCGCTGTCGGAAGTGTGGGAGAAGGGCGGAGACGGCGGGATGGAGCTGGCGGAGAAGGTCCTGGGGTCCATGAAGAAGGCGAACGGGTACCACCCGCTGTACGAGCTGGGTCTGCCGCTGAAGGAGAAGATCGAGAAGATCGCCACGCACGTGTACGGGGCGGAGGGAGTGGACTACGCCGAACCGGCGAGCGCGTTCCTGGAGGACCTGGAGAAGCGAGGTTACGGGACATTGCCGGTGTGCATGGCGAAAACGCAGATGTCGTTATCGGACGACCCTGGGAAGATCGGGCGGCCGAAAGGATGGAGGCTCCTGGTGAGGGAAGTGAGGCTGTCGGCGGGGGCAGGGTTCGTGGTGCCCATCTGCGGGACGATCATGACCATGCCGGGGCTTCCGAAGCACCCCGCTGCGGAGTTCATCGACGTGGACGAGCAGGGGCGCATCACGGGTCTGTTCTAGGAGCTCGGATTCTCCAAATACAAAAAATGGAGGCGGGAATTTCCCGCCTCCATTTTTTGTCGAAGGGGTAATTTACTTGATTTCCGGGACCTTGATCTTGGCTTCCTTGTAGTACTTCGCCGCCCCCGGGTGAACCGGAACGGTGATCCCGTTCATGGCGGTTTCCGGGGTAATCAGCTTCGCCTTGGCGTGGACGTTCTGAATTTCCCCGATGTGCGTCCAGAAGGCCTTAGTGAAATCGTAGACCACTTTGTCGGGAACCTTTGCGTCGACCACAAGGATGGCCATGACGGCCGGAGTGTGCGTGTCTGTCGTTACGCCCTTATAGGTGTTTGCAGGAATGACGCTGGGAACGAAGAAGGGGCTGTCCTTCCTCAGTTTTTCAAGGGTCGCCTTGTCAAAGCTCACGAGGGTGATTTCCTTCGTGGTGGCTAGGTCCATGACGGATGCGGTCGGATAGCCAGCGACGACAAACCCGGCATCGATCTGGTTGTCCTTGAAGCGTTGAGTGGTCGCGTTGAAGTCAAGGAAGTCGACCTTCATGTCAGAATACTTCAAGCCCGCCGAAAGGAAAATCGCGCTTACGTCAGCCTGGACTCCGGAACCCGGGGCTCCTACGGAAACGCGCTTACCCTTCAGGTCGGAGAGTGTCTTGATGCCGGCGCTCTTCAGGGCGATCAGCTGGACATGCTCAGGATAAAGGGAGGCAACGGCCCGCACGTTCTTGAACTCTTCCTTGAACATTGCCTTTCCCTTGTAGGCCCAGTAAGCGGTATCGTTCTGGACCATGGCCATCTCGATCTTATGGGTGCCGATCAGGTTGAGGTTCGCGACGGAAGCGTTCCCGGTCTCTGCGGTCACCTGGAGATCCGGGGCGTACTTGCTGACAACCTGGGCAATACCTCCGCCGATGGGGTAATAGGTCCCGCCGGTTCCGCCCGTTGCAATCGATACAAAGGTCTTGGCCGACGCACCGCCTGCAACCAACCCGATCACCATGAGGGCAGCCAACGAAAGGAACAGGATTTTCTTCATAAAGCGAACTCCTCCTTTTAAAGAATTTTTTAAACTAGCCCTGCTTTGAAGAATAACACGGCGAAAAAGTGGGAAAAAAGCTTTGCTACCTTACCCCATACTTTACCATCAAAATGGAGGATTCTCAACTGCACCGCGGAGAAGTCGAAAGGCATGCGTTATAATATTCCCGTTTCAGGGAAGGGTCGGAGAGAGGGAGGTCTTTCAAGGAATGAAACTCAGGGAACTTTTCGCGGTAAGGGAAGTTCGGCAGAATTCGCAACAAACCAGTTCCCCCTGGGAGGAAGCCGGACAGCAGGAGAATCCTATCCGTGGTTTCGAGTTGCCGATCAAGTTACGCTTTACGGAAGAAAGCCAGGTTGGAAGAGCGGCTTTGCTTCTTTCGTGCACAACAGACAAGAAGGCGGAGGAAGAATTGAAGGCCTTACTCAACCATGAAGGATGGAAAGCCGTCGCGACGGAAGTCGGCGGGGTGGCGAGCGATCTCCCGCAAAAAATCACGAGGGCCCTGGTCGGGGCTGCCCTGAATGCCGGAGTCGTGGACAAGAATCCAAGGGAGATGCATGCCCTGATGCACGCGGCGCTCGAAGCGATCAACGGCTTCGTTTCTCTCGGGACCCTGGAAGCCAGCATCGGCGCAAAGATGGCGATCGTCCGAAACCGGAACTGGATCGCCGTTTCCATGGTCGGAGACACCGCCTACCATGCAGTGGCCCACCACGAGAGGTGCGGCCTGGGGGTCATGCACATCTGAGCTTTCCCTTGCCATAGGCGAGGGTCTGTGATAGAGTTTTCTTCTGCGTGTAGTCTTAGAAAAGTCTGTTTGGAGGTGCTCCACCGTGAAAAAGGACATCCATCCCCGCTACGAGGAGTGCAAGGTTGTCTGCGCTTGCGGCAACACGTTCGAAACTCGCTCGACGAGCAAGGAACTGAAGGTTGTGGTCTGCAACGCCTGTCATCCGTTCTATACGGGAAAGAAAGGACGCTTTGTGTCCGCAGAGGCAGGGCGGCTCGAAAAATTCCAAAAAAAGTATGCCGGAGTGGATTACGGGCAGAGGAAAGAAGAAGAGAATTAGGGGGAGCGCAAGCTCCCCTTTTTCATAACGAAAGGAAGCGAAGCGATGTCCCCACTTGTTGAATTGATCACCTGTACACCCGAACCGGACAGGCTTGTTGCAGCCGCTGCGCGCCTCTGCTACAGCCCCGGATCGGCAAGCGGGCTCGTTTCCGATCTGAAGGCCGATGAGGCGGATCGCCTGTTGAAACATCTTGCTCGAAGCGGGCACCTGTCGCCCTTCGAGCACGCCTCGTTCGTTTTTGCGGTAGACGGGATTAGCCGGGCTTGTTCCCACCAGCTTGTTCGGCACCGGATCGCGAGCTTCAGCCAGCAAAGCCAGAGATACGTCCGCGCAGAAACTCCCGAAATCGTGACCCCGAAGACGGTCGAAAGGGATCCCGGTGCTCTTCCCATCTTTGAGGAGGCGATCAGGAATGCTTACGCCGCCTACGGGAAACTCCTGGCTCTCGGAGTTCCCCAGGAAGACGCCCGCTACGTCCTGCCCAATGCGTGTGCGACACATCTCGTTGTCACGATGAACGCCAGGGAGCTTCTTCATTTTTTCTCCCTCCGGTTGTGCAAAAGAGCCCAGTGGGAAATCCGGGAAGTTGCCAGGCAGATGCTTTGCCTCGCAAGAGGAAAGGCTCCAGGCCTTTTTGCCGCCGCAGGTCCGGGTTGCCTGACCCGGGGAGGTTGTGTGGAGGCGAGGCCCTGTGGGGAGCCCTATTCCAGTATGGAGGAACTCCTTGAGAAACCTTAGCATCGTTCTGCATTTTCTGCAGGACTGCCTCACGGCGTGCGGGGCTTCTGCCGAAAAGCGCGATAGGCTTCCGATAGGCGGACAAGCTGTCATTGAAGGGGTCCTCATGAGGGGTAGAGAAAGGTGGGCCGTCGCGGTCCGTCAGGAAGACGGAGCCCTTTTTCAAAAGGTTTGGCCGAACATTCCCTGGGCAGCCTCCGGGATTTGGAAATTTCCGGTTTTCAGGGGGCTGGCGACGATGGCCGAAATGCTGACGGTTGGGTACAAGGCTCTGGCGCTTTCCGCGGAGGTGGCGCTAGGAGAGGACGGCAAGGTCTCCGCCTGGGAAATGGCTCTCACGGTCGGGATCGCTCTTTCCCTTGTCGTGGCCCTCTTTATCGCATTGCCGGTTTGGCTGACGGACCGCCTCTACGGCGAGAACTGGGGAAGCTCCTGGGAAGGGAGAATCCTCGAGGGCCTGGTTCGTGCGGCGGTTTTTGTCGCCTACATCGCCGTGATTGGGCTCTGGAAGGATATGAAGAGGGTGTTTGAATACCACGGTGCCGAGCACAAGGTGATCAATGCATACGAAGCGGGACTTCCCCTGGATACGATGAGTTCCGTGAAATCGAGTTCCCGGTTTCACCTGCGATGCGGGACTTCCTTCCTACTCGTCCTTGTTGCGGTCAGCATCGTTGTATTCGCGCTAGCCGGAAACGGTCCGATCGCCTGGAGGATCGGCAGCCGCCTCCTCCTTTTTCCTCTTGTGATCGGACTCGCATACGAAATCATCCGAGGGGCGTCAAGCTTCCCGAAGGCTGGAAAATGGATCCTGCTCCCGACCCTCTGGATTCAATACCTCACAACGAGGGAGCCGGAGGAGGGGCAGATGGCGGTCGCACGGAAAGCCCTTGAGCTTGCCCTCGGGGGCGAAGAGGGGAAAGGAGCGGCCCCCATTGAAGTGGTGGAGGGATAACGGATGGATTTTGTGAAGAAACTCGAGGAAGTCGAAAAAACCTACATCGAGCTAGAACGGCTCATGACCTTACCCGAAGTGGTTGGAAACCCCCAGGAGCTCCAAAGGATCGCCAAGAAGCACTCGGATCTTTCTGAGATTGTGGACGCCTTTCGGAGGTACGAAGGTGCCCGCAGGGAGTTGAAGGAAGCCCGGGAGCTTTTTGACACCGAAGAAAGTGAAATGAAAGAAATGGCCAGGGAAGAGATCGCAAGGCTGGAAAGCCTCATCACCGAGTTGGAAAGCCGGATCGCTGTCCTGCTGATCCCGAAGGATCCGAACGATGACCGAAGCGTGATCATCGAGATCAGGGCGGGTGCGGGAGGAGAGGAAGCCGCGCTTTTTGCCGCAAACCTTTACCGCATGTATGCCCGCTTTGCCGAGAGGCAGGGATGGTCCACGGAACTGCTGACCCTGAACGAAACGGGGATCGGGGGATTCAAGGAAGTTGCTTTCAGGATCCCGAACGAAGGAGCCTACAGCCAATTGAAATACGAGAGCGGCGTGCACCGGGTCCAGCGCGTTCCTGTGACTGAGGCAAGCGGGAGGATCCATACCTCGACGGCCACCGTGGCCGTATTGCCAGAAGCGGATGAGGTCGACGTCCAGATCAACCCGGAAGACCTGAAGATCGATACCTACAGGGCCAGCGGGGCTGGAGGCCAATACGTGAACATGACCGACTCCGCGGTGAGGATCACCCACATCCCGACGGGAGTGGTCGTTTCCTGCCAGGACGAGCGGTCTCAGCTGAAGAACCGGGTCAAAGCCATGGCCATGCTTCGAGCCAAGCTTTACGACAACGAGCTTCAGAAACAGCAGGAAGCACTGGCTTCTGAACGCAGGGGGCAAATCGGAACCGCAGACAGGTCCGAGCGGATTCGAACCTACAACTTCCCGCAGAACCGCCTCACTGACCACAGGATCGGACTGACGCTCTACAAACTGGACCAGATCATGGACGGGGACCTCCAGGAACTGATCGAAGCCCTCAACCTTGCGGACCAGGCTGAAAAACTCAAGACCCTGGAAAGTTAGGGGATTGAAGGCATGAAACGAGGGGAAACCCGATGGGAGGTCCGTGAAAGACTCCGGAAAAGTGGAATCCCCAGGGCGGACCTGGAAGCCGACATCCTATGTTCGGAAGCCTTCCGGTGTACCCGCGAGGAATTGCTCGCTCACCCCGAGCGTCCGGTAGTGCCCGACGAGGGGATTCGGCTTCGCACCCTCGTCGAAGCGCGGATAAAGCGCGTTCCCGTGGCCTATCTGAGGGGAAAAGTCTCTTTCTGGGGGCAGGAACTGCTGGTCGGCCCCGGTTGCCTGGTTCCGCGCCCTGAAACTGAAGTCTTGGTCGAGACTGCGCTTGAGCTTTTCGAAGGGGGGCGCTTCCTAGACTGGGGAACGGGGAGCGGGTGCATTGCCCTGGCCCTCCTTTCCGAGCGGGAAGAATCAATGGCCCTGATGATGGAAAAGAGCCCGCTTGCTCTCTCGTGGGCCTGGCGCAACCTCGTTCGTTCCCCTTTCCGCGATCGGGCCCTCCTCTGGCATGGGGCCTCGATCTCGGGGATTCCCTCTGCCTGGCTTCCCTTCGAATTGATCGTGGGAAACCCCCCTTACATTCCTTCATCCGAGATCCCCTTGCTCATGGACGACGTCCGGCTTTACGAACCTATCCAGGCGCTGGATGGGGGTGGCGATGGCCTCCAGCAGGTCAGGAACATCCTGAGAGAGGCAGAAAGCGCCCTCCGCTCCGGCGGGTGGCTTTTGCTTGAGATCGGTGATGAAAAACAGGCCGAGACGCTCAGGACAATGCCTAACCAGGCTTTCGAGCTGGTTTGGGTCAAAAAGGACCTGGCCGGAAAAGAACGGGTTGCAGTCTGGCGCCGTCGTTAGGATTTGCTTAGAATAGGAGATTAGAGGGGAACCGGCCTTCAGGGCCGTACTTTTCGAGGGAGGACGATCGAAAATGGAAAAAAGGGAGCTCGTCATCATCGGAGCAGGGCCCGCTGGCTTGACCGCCGCCATCTACGGCAGGCGATCGGGGTTAGATGTGCTGATCCTGGAAAAAGGGTTGCCCGGAGGGCAGATCAATACGACGGATGAGATTGAAAATTGGCCGGGTGTGAAGCACGCGAGCGGACAGGAACTCGCCGACATGTTCAGGGAACACGCGGAAAAGTTCAACCCGGAGTTCAGGGAAGCCGAAGTGCAGGCCATCGAGTTCAAGGACGGCAAGAAGCTTGTGATCACGGACAAGGGGGTCGTAGAGGCCCAGGCGATCCTTCTTGCGACCGGGGCGAGCTTTAAGAAGCAGGGGTGCCCCGGCGAGGCGGAGTTTACCGGCCGTGGCGTGAGCTATTGCGCGGTCTGTGACGGAGCCTTTTTCGAGGAACAGGAGGTCGCGGTCATCGGGGGAGGGAACACCGCCGTGGAAGAAGCGGTTTACCTGACCCAGTTCGCATCGAAGGTCTACATCATTCACCGCCGCGATTCTTTCAGAGCCGACAAGATCGCGGTGGAGAGGGCCCTCGGCAACCCGAAGATCGCCGTCATCTGGGATTCCGTCGTGGAGGAAATCCGAGGCACCGATATGGTGGAAAGCTTGAGCTTGAAAAACGTTAAGACCGGAGAGAGATCCGTTCTCCCCGTTTCCGGTGTTTTCGTGTTCATCGGCAACGAGCCGAATATCGGCTTTTTGAAGCCCCTGATCGAATCCGGCAGGCTAAAGACCGCCCGAGGTGGATGGATCAAGGTGAACGAAAGAATGGAGACCTCGATCGAAGGTCTTTTCGCTGCCGGAGACCTGATCGACAAATACCTCAGGCAAGTCGTCACTGCAGCCGGGGATGGGGCGACAGCCGCCATGGCGGCTTACGCCTACATTTCCGAGCAGGTTCACCTGGAGGGAAAGCTTCTTGAACCGGAAGAGGTCACCGCGGTTTTCTTTTCAAGCGTAGACGAGGCACAGGTGAAGCTCGCCGCCGAGATCGAAGCGAGCCCCGAATGGGACCGGGTGGTTCTCGTTGACGGTTACAAGAACTCGCGGATGGCCGAGAAACTGCAGGTCCAGTCTTTTCCTACCGCTTTGAAGATTCGGAAAGGCGAGGTCGTCGGGCGGACGGAGATCCGTTCCGCGGAGGAATTGAAGGGCCTGTAGAAGGGAAGGAGCACCGCCAAAGGGGGGTTGTCCTTGATCGTCACAGTCACGCTGAATCCAGCAGTCGACGAGGAGTATGTCGTTCCTGAATTCCGGCCCGGGGGGTGGTTTCGAGTCTCGCGGGTGCAGCGTTCGCCCGGGGGTAAAGGAATCAACGTTTCCCTGGTTCTCAAGCAGCTGGGGGTGGAAACCGCGGCTATGGGATTCCTTGCCGGTTTCAGCGGAGAATATGTCAGGGACGTCCTGAGAAAGGCCCAGATCACGACGAACTTCCTTCATGTCCGCGGCGAAACCCGGACCAATGTCTATATCGTAGACGAGGTCGGGAAAGTCGAAACCGGCCTGGCGGAACCCGGCCCCTACATCAGCGAAGAGGAAATCTCCCGCTTCCTTTCGAACTACGAGCGGATCCTCAAAAGAACGGAACTGGTGGTGCTGGGAGGGTCTCTCCCTCCCGGTGTCCCCCAGGACTTTTACTGCGAGCTGATCCGGATCGCCAAGCAAAGGGAGATCCCGACCCTCATCGATGCGGCGGGAGCGCCCCTTCTGGCGGCCCTCGACGAAGGGCCGACCTACGCAAAAGTGGACCAGAGATTCATGGGTGCCTATGAGGGAGTCGCCTTGAACAGCCTTGACAACCTCATCGAAGCGGTCCAAAGGGTTCACTCTCACGGGGTCGAATGGGTGATCGCCTCCTACAGGACCTATGGGAACGTGTTTTGTACGCCGGAAGGCGTTTTCCTGGCAGAGTTCGACCGGAAGGGGATCGTTTCCATGTTCGGCTCCGGGGAAGCGCTGATTGCCGGGTTGATCGTCGCTGGCCAGGAAGGGATGGAAACGATGGACAGGATCGTTTTCGGCATGGCCGCGGCCCTTGAAAATGCTCTTCATGTGGAAAAGGGAGTCAAGGACCGTGCGGCCGTAGAAAAACAGATTCCCCGAATCCGCTTTGAAAGGCTTCTGTAGGAAGGGGCAATCGAAATGCGAATCTGTGAAGTGATGGACCGGGACCTGACGGCTCTTTCCGCCGACACGACTCTCGCGGAGGCCATCGAGATCTTGACGCGCCACCGGGTTTCCGGGCTGCCCGTGGTGGACGGCACGGGAAGGGTTGTCGGCTTCATCAGCGAGAAGGATATCGTGAAAGCGGCCCTGCCGGGGTACTTTGACTATTTGCAGGATCCCTCGTTTATCCCTGATTACGGCCAATTCCAGAAGAGACTGAAGAAAATCGGGAAGGATCCCGTGAGCAAGATCATGGCGAAAGAGGTCGTCAGTTTTTCGGAAGAGGATAGCGACTTCTACGTGGCCATTACCCTGATTCGCAATCACTTGAAGCGGGCGCCGGTTGTCCGGGAAGGGATCCTCGTGGGCGTGGTCAACCGGGCGGATCTCCTTGAACGGATCATGCTGGAGGAGGAACCGCCATCGTTTGCCTGACCCAAAAGCCTGCGCGCGGCTGCAGGATTCTTCTCGTTTGTACGGGAAATACGTGCCGAAGCCCAATGGCGGAAGCACTCCTAAGGAAGATGATGAAGGAGAGAGGACTCCCGGGGGATGTCTCTTCCGCCGGGCTGTTTACCGTTGACGGTCTCCCCGCGACGCCCTTCGCCATCGAAGCGATGAAGGAATGGGGAATCGATCTCTCCGGGCATCGCAGCCGACAGCTGACCCGGCCGCTTGTCGAAGTGGCGGACCATGTGGTCGGCATGACTGCGGAACACGTGGAAGCCCTGCTCGCGCAGTTCCCTGAAGAGCATTCGCGCATCCGAGCCCTCGGACTTCCGGACATCCCGGACCCGTATGGCAAATCCCTGGAAATCTACCGAGGTGTCCGGGATCTCCTCAAGGAATGGAGCCACGGTCTCCTCGACATCCTTTTTGACTGTCCTGCCAGCTAGGTTCAAAAGAACTTCTAGAAACGGCCGGCCGTTGCCTGATGGTAAAATGGTTTTGGCCGTTTCCCCTGTGGTTTCGAAGTCTGCCCC
>AQRZ01000037.1 GCA_000402835.1 Synergistetes bacterium JGI 0000079-D21 | reverse complement strand
CGCCCGCCTTGTTGACGGCGGCAACGACCGCCTCACCCACGGGACCGCCGTAGAAGACGCCGGGGCCCTTCTCCGCAATCAACCTGAAGGTCTTCGCCAGGGCGGGCTGTTTCAGGAGCTTTCCCTCCTCAATCGGGAGGCTGTTCTCGAGAAACGGTAGCTTATCCGGTTCCGTATAGGTGATCATCTTCTCGAACTCGTCCCGGATGATCCCCGTCTGCATCGGGTGTACGGTGAAACCCTGCTCGGCAAGCCTGATCGCGGGAGCGGCCACCTCGCCGAAACTCATGGTGCCGTACTTCTCGAGAGCGGTCCACATGCCCAGAAGCCAGCCGGGAACCCCGACCGACTTGCCTCCCTTGACGGACCATTTTTCAGCCTTTGCCTTCTCGGAGGCGAACATGTCCTTCGTCGACGAGGCCGGGGCCGTTTCGCGGTAGTCGAGGACCACGACCTCCCCGGTTTTCGCGAACCGGATGGTCATGAATCCGCCGCCGCCGATCCCGGAAGCGTTAGGCTCCACGACGTTGAGGGCCAGGGCAGTCGCGACCGCGGCATCGATGGCGTTGCCGCCCTTCTTTAGGATCTCCACTCCAGCCTTCGAGGCTAGCTCGTGAGCTGAGGAAACCATCCCGTTCTTCGCGATGACTTCCTCCGCGACCGCCACATGGGCCATTGAAAAGGCCAGGACCGCGATCAAGCAAAATGCAAGGACTTGTTTCATTCCACTTCCCCCTCCCTTTTTTGGGTTTATTTAGTTTACCACTTTAAGTGGGGTAAGAAACGCTCCGATGCCTTGTTCACGTATCGCGTCATACTCGGGAATGCCGACGACTTTCACGGCCTTCTCCGGGTAAAGCATCCCCAAGTTGTCAAGAAAAGCCTTGACGGCCGTGACGTGCCTCGCCACCCTCAAATCCAGGGGCTGGTCGCCCCCGTAGTCGATGAACAGCCTGCCCATGCCCATGGCCTTCGAGTAGGCCTTGTCCTTCCCGGTCAGGACGAGAGCCTCGTCCGTCCTGCCGCGAAGCCGTCCCTGGCTCGGATTTGCCGTTTCCATCAGGATGGGCATCGTATCCGTCGTATCGCCCCACTCCCGGTGGGTCAGCCCCCGCAGGTTTTTCGGCGAGGGTTCAAGCCGCATCTGGATCCCCCTGCCTTCGAGTTCCATGGCGACCACCGCTGCGAGTTCCATGCTTTTCTCGTGCGCAACGATCGCGTTGACGACCGGGTATTCGGGCGATGCCTCGTGAAGGTCAAAAGCCAGGTCCACTTTCTCTTTAACGATCAGCTGCCGCAGTCCGTAGGCAAGCTTTAGGGTGAGGGGACCGTTTTCCGTACCGGGATGGGCACGGTTCAGGTTGCTGCGCTCCTTCCCCGACAGTTCCTGCCCGGACTGGGGATGGATGTAGACATCTGGGTCCGGCCACTGGTCGATGGGGTTCGTCGCGCGGGAACCGTACTTGAACACCCGCGTGCTTCCGTCGGGAAGGGCGATGCGGATCCTCTGGGGCGCCCCTTCCTGCGGGTCGTTGTGAGTGAAGGCCATGCGGTTGGCGAACGGGATGACGATGAGCCGGCCCTGTTCCACCCCTGTCCGTTCCAGGAACATGACGGCCGTCAGCGTTCCGGCCGGTTCGTTGGGGTGGGTTCCCCCCATGACGAGGACGGTCCCGCCCGGTTTGGCTCCCTGCTGGATGAAGACCGGCGTGTCGGCCGCCGTTTTCTCCAGGGGCTTGAACCATTCGGAAAGCATGTGCCTTTCGAACCCGGGTGCCGGGACCAGGACGTCATCCTTCCACATCGACATGAACGACCTTCCCGCGAGCCCCGCCACGACGAAAGCCAGGGCCATCAGGACCAGGGCGGATGTGCGGGTTCCTTTCCAGCTTGTTCCGATGGACATTCCCGCACCCCCCTACTTGATCATCAGGATCCGGAGGATCAGCGGCACAAGTACCATCGCCCCCGTGACCTGTTTCCAGAAATCCTTCTCGCGGACCATGCACCGAACCACGAGCAGCAGGACCAGCAGCGCGACGCCGCGGTAAGCCAGTGTCATCATCACGGCATCCTCCTCAGTACAAGATCCCGGCGATCGCCTTGGCACCGTAGATGACCGCGATGCCCCAGCCCGCCGTCAGGAGCCCCGGCACCAGGCAGTGCTTCAGGACCTTGAAATAGTTCTTCTCCCCGACGACCTGCGCCGCGAAGATACCCGCCAGCGCCGTGGGCGGCATGAGGTCGCCCAGCCCGGCGATGAGGCTCAGGGCCGAGGCGACGATGATCTCGTTGCGGCCCAGCAGGGCAAGGACAAAGGGGACCCCGAGGACGGACGCCGACCCGAAGGCGGAAACGGCCCCAAAAAGGGGCATGGACGTGGCGATCGAAAAGTAGAGAAGCCAGGCCGGAATGGCCAGAGCGCTCACCACGACGAACCCCCGGACCCCCGTCAGGGTCATGATCTGGATGAACATCCCGACCCCCATCAGGATCCCCATGACGGGAAGGGCGTCCCGAACCGCCTCCGTGGCGGTTTCAAGCGGGTTCCACCTGACGCCGGAAAGAAGGCCCGATGCGGCCGCGAGCAGGAAATCGAGGGGCATTCCAAGGCCGGGCCAGACTTTTGGAAAGAGCCGCTCTCCCCCCATGAGGACTACGAGGACCAACAGCGGAAGGAAAAGACGGAACGACATGGGGTTGCGCTCCATCCTGGAGAGTTCGGCTTCGAGCGATGCTTCGTCCCCCGCCCCCTTGCGGAGGTGCGGGGTGATGAGGATGAGGGCCGTCACGACGGCCAGGGGCACGGTGCAGATGAGCAGGGGGAGGCCGAACCCCACGTAGGGCATGTCGATGCCTCCCCCGATGATCATGGCCGGTAAGTTTATGGGCGGGGCGATCATGCCGTAGATGGCTCCCATGGCGATAGCGGCCGCTGTCTGGAGCGAGGGGACCCCCAGCCGAACCAGGACGGGAGCGACGAGTGCCCCCGAGGTAAGGACCGCCGCGGTCGAGGAGCCGGTGATCATGCCGGGGAACATGATGAGCAGCATGATCCCGAACCCCAGGAAAAGGGGCGTGTTCCTGAACTTGCGGATCATCCAGGCTGCCATTCCCTCGAGCAGGCCGATCCGCTCGACGGATTTCATGAAAATCATCGCGGACGCGATGATCAGGATCGTGTCGAGGTAGCCGAACATGCCCTCCACGAGGTGCCGCACCGGCAGGCTGAAGCCCGCCGCAACCGCGCCCAGGATGGCTGCCCCTGACATGGCCACCGCGATCGGCAGTTTCAGGGCAAAGGCCCCCAGGGCGAAACCGCCGACCATGAGCACTGTCAGGAAACCTTCAGGCCAGAACCATTCCATGCCGGCTGCCTACGGGAGGACCTTCCAGTCCTTCAGGGCCTGCTCAAGGGGAGCCTGGACCGCCGCGACCGTCGCGACCTCGGTGATTGGGGCGCCCTTCTTCGCAAGCTTGTTGAACAGGCCGTCGTTGTTGCCGCCCTTGACCAGGATCAGGCGTTCACCGAAGGGAACCGCCGCGTTGATGAAAAGGTCGGTGAGGGTACCCCGGCGCCCTTCTCCCCCGACATGCATGACAAGGATCTTCATGCCTTTCTTTTTCGCGGCATCAAGCAGGGCCACGGCCCTTGCCTTTTCCTGGTCCGCGTTTATGCCCGCCGCGCCCAAGCCCTTGGAGCTTCCGCCGACCACGGCGACCAGCACCTTCTGGCTTCCGAGGGCTTCCGGCTTCATGAGGGCATCGTAGTCCACCTCCACCTTCAGCTTTTTCATGACGACCCTGACCATGACCGCGTCAGGACTCTGGCCCACGGAGGTGAGGGCCACATCGGCTGCGAGCGCCGCTGGAGCTGAAACGAACAAGAACAACACGAGGAATCCAGCCACAAGTTTTTTCACGGGATATTCCCCCCTCCTTCCCGCCCGGTATCCAGGCGGAATCCGGTCTTTCCGTGACCAGACTAAGGGGGGAAGGGAAGGAAAACAAGGTTTTTTTGCTTTATTCTCTCAGGGTCAAAAACAGGCGGGGGGGCTACCCATGCCGCCTGTAATCGTCGTCCAGCCTCACGATATCGTCCTCGCCGACGTATTCCCCGTTCTGGACCTCGATGATCTCGAGGGGAACCTTGCCGGGGTTGGATAGCCGGTGGGGTGTACCCTTGGGGACGTAGCAGCTTTGACCCTCGTAGACCAGCTTTTCCGATCCGTCAATCCCGACAAGGGCCGTCCCCCGCACCACGACCCAGTGCTCGCTGCGATGGTGGTGGTACTGGAGGCTCAGCCTCGCTCCCGGCTCGACTACGATTCGCTTGATCCGGTAGCGGGATGCCTGCCCCAGGGTCTGGTAGATGCCCCAGGGGCGGGCGTTGACCGGGGCCTCCACGGCTTCCTTCCGGCCCTCCTCCTTCAGGGTTCGGACGACCTCGCGCACTTTCTGGGAGCTGCCCCTCGGCGCGATGAAGAGGGCGTCGGGGGTGTCGACCACCAGCATGTCCTGCAGGTCCACGCCAAAGATAAGCCGGTGGTTCCCGTAGAGAAGGTTCCCCCTCCCCCCGATGAGGCGCACGTCTCCCTTGAGGGCATTGCCGTTCGAGTCCGCGGGCAGGGCCTCATAGACGGAGTCCCAGCTTCCGACGTCCGACCACCCCGCTTCCAGGGGGACGGCAACAATCCTGTCCGTCTTTTCCATCACGGCATAGTCGATGGAGATGGAAGGAAGGCTTTCGAAGGCCTCGAGCAGGGAGCCGAGGCCGGCCTCGCAAAGTTCCCCCACCTCCGGGATGTGGCGTTTGAGGTCTGAGACCATCCTTCCCAGGCGGAAACAGAACATCCCCCCGTTCCAGAGGTATTGCCCGCTTTCCGCGTATTCCCTTGCTTTCTCCGGCGAGGGTTTCTCGACGAAGCGGACCACGGGGCGGACGCCCCCGGGATCCCGGGCCGGTCCGCATTCCATGTATCCGTACCCGGTCTGCGGGCGGTCCGGTTTGATGCCAAAGGTGACTAGGGTGTCCTTTTCCGCTGCCTGCGCCGCCAAGTTGACCGCTCGCCGGAAGGCCTCACCGTCCCGGATGAGGTGGTCGCTCGGGCAGACCAGGACGATGTCGTCTTCCGACGCGGAGGCGGTTTCCTTCAAGGCGGCCAGTCCCAGGGCGATCGCCGGGCAGGTGTTCCGGCCTACCGGTTCGACGAGGACGGGGTCCACGTTTCCAGCCCAGGGCAGGACCCCTCGAACCTGGTGCCGCACCAGGGCCTGCCATTCCCGGCCCGCGATCACCCTCACGAGCCGGTCGGAAGCCACGGGTACGAGGCGAAGGACCGTTTCCTGGAGCAACGTTTTTTCCCCGACCAGCGGGAGGAACTGTTTCGGCAGTTCTTCCCTCGACAAGGGCCAGAGGCGCGTTCCGCTTCCTCCGGCCAGGACCAGGACGTGAATCTTCGACACGAGCCCCTCCCCTTCCTAGACGTTGAACCGGATTTCAAGGATATCCCCGTCCCTGACGGGGTATTCCTTTCCCTCGAGCCGGAGGACTCCGGCTTCCCGGCAAGCCGCGAAGGAGCCGCCGTGCTTCATGAATTCCTCGTAATTGACTACCTGTGCCCGGATAAAGCCCCGGGCAAGGTCCGAATGGATCGTTCCCGCGGCGTCGACTGCCGTCGCACGGTTCTTCAGGGTCCACGCCCTCACTTCGTCGGGCCCCACGGTGAAGAAGGAAAGCAGCCCCAGCAGGCGGTAGGCCCCGGAGATCAGCCGCTTCCTACCGGTTTCCGCGACGTTGAGCTCGGCCATGAACTCCGACTGTTCCTCAGGGGAAAGGGAGGACATCTCCATCTCCATCCGCCCGTACACTTTCACGAGAGGCATTCCCCGGCTTTCGCAGAGAGCCGCCAGTTCCGCGTATCCGGGGATTCGATCGTCCGTCACCTGGGTTTCGTCGAGGTTGAGAACCACGAGCTCGGGCTTCAAAGAAACGAACGTAAAACCACGCAGGAGCCGAAGCTGGTTTTCGTCCATCGGGAGATCCCTCAACGGGCGCTCTTCCAGGAGGTGCTCCTGGCATTTTTTCAGGAGGTCCGCCTCAAGCTGCTCTTCCGGGAGGAGCCGCTTCTTTGCAGCGAGACGGTTGAGGCGGGTCTCCGTCAGCCCCAGGTCCCTGAGGATCAGTTCCGTCTCGACGATCTTCCAGTCCCTGAGCGGATCCAGGGTTTCCTCCGGATGGGGCACTTCCGGGTTGTCGAAAGCCCGAAGCACGTGGACGAGGGCATCGGCTTCCGCCACGAAGGACAAAAAAGCGTTCCCGAGCCCGGCTCCCCTCGAGGCATCCCGAGAAAGGCCCGCCAGGTCGACGAATTCGACCATCGCGGGAGTCCTTTTTTTCGGCTTGAAGATTTCCGTCAGCCTTTCGATCCTTTCGTCCGGCACCTCGACGATGGCCCTGTTCGGATCCGTTTTGCCCCCCGCATACGGCTTCACCTCGGCCCCGGATCCGGTGATGACGTTGAAAACGGTGGTCTTGCCGCTCAGGGGAAGGCCGATAATCCCGCAACCCAGCATTTCGATTCCTCCTCGGTCAGGCTCAAAAACAAAAACGGGCACAGATGCCCCGCATCATTATAACGGGATGACGGCTATCCGTTATGATACGGGTAGAAGGGGGTGTTCCGATTGAAACGGTTCAAACGTTTTTTGTTCACCTGCTTCCTCTTGGCATGGACAGCCCCGGCCTTCGGACAGGAAGCGGTCGTGAGGACCGCCGACGTCTATCCACAGGGGGCCTGGGTCACCCTCGAGGCTCCCGCGCGCCAGGAAATGGCGATCGACTTGCCGCTGTCCTTCGAGGAGAACTCCCTTCGAATCACGGGACAGGGAACAAGGATCCTCTCGGTGGACACCACCCGGGTCCAGAGGTCGGGTTGGGTTTTCCCCGCACTGGCGGACCTGGACTCCAGGATCAGGAAAACCCGTGCGGAGGTCGACCGCCTCGAGGCCCGCGAAGCCTCCCTGCAACAGACCGCCAAACACCTCCAGGACAGCGTGCCCTCGAGCTGGAAGCCCCAGGAGCTCCTGGCCTTCCTGGAAACCGGGGCGAAGAGGCGGGAGCAGGCAGAAAGGGAAATTCGAGAAAACGCCCGTGCCCTGGCAAAGGCGAGGGCGGAACTTTCACGCCTTGAAAAGGAGCTTTCGGAAAAACTTCCACCCGAACCCGAGACGGCCACGCGGGTCCGGATCCGGGCGTCAGGTGGCGGAACGGTACGGATCCAAGCCTGGACCGAGCAGGCGTCCTGGGCCACAAGGTATTCCCTGGACCTGGCGGGAAAAACGGGGCGGGTTTCGTTCGGCCAGGAAGCCGTCGTTCAGCAGAAAACGGGGCTCGATTGGGACGGTGAACTCGTTCTCCACACGGTCCAGCCCAGGCGAACCCTCGTGCCGCCGGAACTGCCACCCTTGATCGCCGACTTCAGGCGTCAGCCGGAGAGAAACGGCGGAATCGCGATGATGAAGGAAGCCGCAGCACCCGACAAACCCCGGGAAGCGGCCCAGGAAGAAACACCGACGGACCTGGTGCTGAAGACTAGCGGCCGGGCTCCGGGCGATGGAACTCCCGCCCGGGTCTCCGTTGCCCGGTTCGCACTTCCCGCTGAAACCGGCGTGGTGGCAATCCCGGCACTGGACCGGGAAGCCTGGCTGACGGCCGAAATCAAGTCCCTGGACCGTCCTCTCCTTTCAGGGGCGGCGGACTTGTCCCTGGATGGTTCCCCTACCGGAACAACCTTCATCGAGTCGATGGGCCGGGGGGAAAGCCTGAAGCTGGCCTTCGGGAAAGTCCCCCTGGTCACCGCGGCTCTCGAGGAATCGGTTCCCCTGGAAGGAACGACCTGGGGGCGCGGGCGGCTCGAGAAATCCTTCACCCTTTCGGTGACCAACGGGATGGGGATCCCCATGGCCGTGACCCTGGTGGACCGTGTGCCTGTCAGCGCACAGGAGAAAATCCGGATCGAGGTCCTGGCGCTGGAACCCAAACCGTCAAAACGGGACGAACGCGGGATCCTTTCCTGGGACCTGAAGCTGGCTCCAGGTGAAACGAAGAAACTGACCGTGAAATACCGGCTGACCTACCCGGCGGACCGGACGGTCATTTTCCGTTGAGGGGAGGGGCTTCAAGCTCTTTCAGGGCCAGGACCCGCTCGGCCACCGAGGGGTGGCTCGCGTACCAGGCCGCGTACCGGGGCTCGGGCGGAGTCCAGGCAAGGCTATCGGTGGCCAGGCGAACGAGAGCCCCGATCATGGCCTCTTTGCCCTCGAGGGAAGCGGCGTAACGGTCGGCCTCAAATTCCCTGCGGCGGGAAGCGTCGGATTGGACGGGCTGAAGGAAGAGACCGGCCAAAGCTCCCCAAAAAAAGGTCACCGCGACCGCGAAGGATTCGGGCCGGCCGGAGAGGCCGAAACTCTCGGCAAATCCGCCCCTTCCCCAGGCGAATGCGGCAAAGAGGATCAGCGTCGACTGGACCGCAAACAGCAGCAAAAGGGCCAAGGGGACATGCCCCTTTTTCCAGTGGCCGATCTCGTGGGCGACAACGGCCGCCGCTTCGTCGGAAGGGAACCGTTCCGCCAGCGTATCGAAGAGGATTACCCGCCGGGTGCGACCCAGGCCTGCGAAAAATGCGTTCCCGTGGGTTGAACGCCGGCTTCCGTCTGCAACCAGCAGGGAAGAAGCCGGGAACCCGGCCCGACGGAAGAGGGATTCAAGCCTCGCCTTCAATTCTCCGTCCTCCAGGGGACGCAGGCGGAAGAAGAGCGGCAGGATGAGGCTGGGGAAGGCGAAAGCGGCCGCGGCGTCAAACGCTGCCGCTCCGGACAGGGCAAGGATGAAGCCTCCGCGCCGGGTGAGGAGAAAGGAAGCGGCGCCCAGCAGGCTCCCTGCAAGGGTCGCGGAAAGGGCCATTTTCACCACGGCGTCCCGCAGAAAAAGCCCGACGGAGGATCGGTTGAAGCCGAAGCGCGCTTCCACGCCGAAAGTCCCGTAAAGGTCCCAGGGGAGTTCAGCAAGGGCGAATACCGCCGCCAGGAGGCCCCCGAGGAGGAAGCCGGCCGGGAACGGGGCGTCCGAAACGGCCTCGGCCAGACAGGCCGTCTTTTTCAGCCCTCCCGCCCCCATCATCACGGCGAGGACCGCGTAGCGGGTCAGCAGCGAGCCGAGGGAAACCCGGAGGCGTTCTCGCGCGTAGGCGACGCTGCGCCACCAGCCGTACCCCTCGGGCAGGAGAGGAGCCAGTTCTGCCGGGACGTTCCGCTCGAGTCGGTTGAGCCATCCCCATTGGCCCAGGGAAAGGCCCGTTTCGACCAGGAACCCGGCCGATAGAAAAAGCCAGAAGAGAAGTGACCACATGAGCTAGAGTCTATCATTTTCACGGAAAAGGAGTGAACCGGCCGATGATGAAGGAAGCAAGCCTGCTCCTGCTTTTCGACCAGAATCGCCCCTGCTGGTCCGCCCGGCTGGTGGAGCTTGCCGGAGAGGATCCCGCCGGCCTGGCCGTCCTGGAAACACTGGGACTTGTCCGAAGGACGGGCGCCGAGGGTTTTGTCCTGACCGAAACCGGGATGGAACGGTTCAGGGAACTGGCGAAAGAGTCCTTCCTGGAGGACTTGCCCGGGACCCCCCCGTCCGACCCTGCCCGCAGCCTGTTTTCCCTGGAGGTCCTGCTCCGCCTGGACCGGGGGTTTCACAGCCCCTGGGGAAGCAAGGAGGGCAAGACGGAGGCGGTCCTTTCCTATTTCCCGGACCTTCCGGCGGCCTCCGGCCTGAACGACCTGGCGTCCCTGGAAAGGTACCCGCTGGCGGTTTCCTTTTTCGAGGCATTCCCCAGGACCCCGGCGGCCTCCGAAACGCACCGCGCAGACAGGCTGAAGGAATGGGTTGCCAAAAGCGGAGCCAGGGAAGGGCGACTTCTTCTTGACATCCTTTTCCTCCACCGGTACGACTACGCCTATTACCTGGACGCGACCGCTCCCTGGGATCCCTTCAGGCTGGTGAACACGGACCGCCTGATGATCCGCCTGGCGGAACCCCCGGAAAACGGGCGGGAAGCCTTCCTCGAACAGGTCGTCCGGGACCTTTCCTCCCTTCGCCCGTTCCTTGAATACGCCAGGCGATGCCTCCTGCCGGGGCGATACGATACCGACACGCAGGAGCAATCCTCGGTAACGTGGTGGACCTGGACAACCCGCACCCGGAAAGAGGCGGAGCGGATCAGCCAGTGGTTGTCCCCGTTCTCCGAAAGCCTGATCGGGCCATCCGCCCCTCTGGATTTCTGGGTTCTTTCGCTGGAGGCCCTGGAGGCGGAACCCGTAAGGCACGAAACCTTTTACGAGCTTTTCGAGAGCGCCGGCATTCCCATTGCCCGAACGGCCTGACGATCGTCTATAATGGCCCCGCAACAGGAACCCGGGAAAGCGAGGGAACCCCATGGACCTGAACCTCTTCAAGCTGGGCGGACCCCTGATGTGGGTCATTGGCGCCGTTTCCGTCCTTGCTTTCGCCATCGTGATCGAGCGCCTGCTGTTTTTCCGGCGAGCCTCGACGGATCCGATGGCCTTGGAAACGGCTCTCGGGAAAGCGCTCTACGAGGGAGACGAAGCTGCCGCGAAAGCCGTCGTCAAATCCGGCTCAAGCTCCCTCCACCGCCTCTTCGAAGTGGCGATCACCCACTGGCAGGCAGAGCCGGACTCCCTGGAGACCCTCATGGAGCAGCAGCTGCGAAGGGAGCTGTTCCGTTGGGAAAAGGGACTGGGCACGCTTGCCACGATCGCACGGGTGGCTCCCCTCCTGGGGCTCCTCGGAACCGTCCTCGGCATGGTGTCAACCTTCAGGGGCCTTCCCGCCGTTTCCGGGTCCGTCCCGGGAGGGGCGGGGATGGCCGAGCTGGCTTCCGGGATCTGGGTTGCGCTGCTGACCACGGTCGCAGGCCTGGCGGTCGCGGTTCCCGTCATCCTGTGCCACACCTACCTCTCCGCCCGGGTCGACAGCGAGGAAGAAACCCTCAACAGAGGGGTCGACTTCCTGGTTCGAGAGAAACTCCTGCAAAAGAGCCCCAGGACAGGAGACCCCGCAAGGCCATGAAAAAGGTGTTTCCGTTCCTTGCAGCCTTTCTCCTGCTTTTCGGCTGGAACGGAACCGCCCGGGCGGCCCGTGCGGAACGCATCGTTTCCCTTGCCCCGAGCATCACCGAAACCCTCGACGCCCTCGGCCTGATGGGATCCGTCGTGGCCGTCTCGGAATACGACGACTACCCGAAGGCCGCCCGCTCTCTACCCAAAGTCGGCGGATACTCCACACCTTCAATCGAAAGGATCCTCTCCTTCCGCCCCACCCTCGTGGTCGGCGAGGCGACCTTCCACGGGCAAACCCTTTCCCGCCTTTCGAAAATGGGGATCCGAACGATTTCCCTGACCCTGCATCGCTCTCTCGGCCAGGTCGAGGAAGCGCTGAAGATCCTGGGGCGCGAGCTCGGCAGAAAGGAAGAAGCCGACCGTGCCATCCGGAAGATCCGGTTCGAGCTGGAAACCCTCCGCAAGCGGATCCGTACCGCCCACCCGGGGGGCGTTCCATCGGTCCTCGTGATCGTTTGGCACGACCCGCTGACCGTAGCCGGGAGAACCAACTACATCCAGGACATCCTGACGCGCCTGGGGATCCCCAACGCGGCAAACCGGATCGTCTTCTCCTTCCCCCAGGTCGATCGGGAAACGGTCCTATCCCTGGACCCGGACGTCGTCGTCCTGGCCCAGGCGGAAAAGGGAATGGCCATCACCCAGGAGTCTTTCCAGGCCCTCTTCAGCGGACTTCCGCTTCGGGCGGCCAGTACCGGGAGGGTGGTCGCCGTCCGCTCAGACGCCCTTTTCCACCCGGGCCCCCGCGTCCTGGAAGCCGCGCGGCTTCTGACCGAAGCGCTGGAGAAGGGGGGCAAGCCCCGTGTCCCGTAGGCGCCTGCTGCCAGACCTGGACCTGACTCCCCTGATCGACGTCCTGTTCATGCTGATCCTCTTTTTCGTGATCACAGCTTCCCTACTGCAGGGGCAGATCTCGGTCCGCCTTCCCGCGGGCCAGGGAGCCCCGATCGGGGGCAGACCGGCCGTCAT
Source organism: Synergistetes bacterium JGI 0000079-D21 (assembly GCA_000402835.1). The sequence goes on along the minus strand of AQRZ01000037.1, from coordinate 8,807 downwards.
CGAAGTCTTTCCCGACGGCCGGATCCGTTTTGACGGCACACCGGTCTCCAGGGAAGAAACCGCCGCCCTGGCCCTGAAAGCCGGCAAGGCTGGGAGGGACCTTATCCTGGCGGCCGACCGGGACGTGTCCTACGGGAACGTCGCCGCCCTACTGGAAATCCTGCAAAGCGCGGGGATTCAGGACGTCGGCCTTGCGCTGCAGGGAGGCAAGACCCCTTGAGACGCTGGGGAATCCCTGTTCTCCTCAGCCTGGCCCTCCACGCGGCGGCCGTCTTCCTGCTCCTGGGTGACCGCTGCACGGCGGCACCGCCTCCGGTTTTGCTGAAAGCCAGGCTCGTCAGCCTTCCCATTGCCCCCGTCGGCGTCCCTGAACAGGGAATGCAGCCGAAATCGCCGCCGAGCCTCCGGGAGAAGCCCCCTTCCGCCCAGCCCTCGAAACCCGCGCGGCACCCGGAAAAACAGTCGGGCCAAGCCACAGCAGCGTCCTCCGTCGGCTCGGGTCAAGCCTCGAGGGATCCTGCCGGTACGAAGGTCCCGGAGGAATCCCCAGGGGCGCCAGTCCCCCAACCGGTGGTGTCTCCCGAAACCGTTCGGGAAGCCCGGGAACCGGACGTCCTCTCCAGGACGAAACCGCTGTACCCCCTGGCCTCCCGGAAGAAGGGGGAATCGGGGACCGTGGTCCTGCTCGTCAGGCTGGACGAAAGTGGGAAACCCATAGATATCTCAATCCACTCCTCTTCGGGGTATCCCGCTCTCGACCGGTCCGCCCTGACCGCGGTCCGAAGCTGGAAATTCCGGCCGGATGCGCCGGGCCTCCTGTTGGTCCCGGTGGTCTTCCGACTGGAATGAGAAGGGATCTGTGCGCATGAAAATCAAGGTTCTGCCGGAAGACTTCCAGGTCCGGGAAAGGCTGGACCTGGTGTCCTCCCCTTCTTCGGGCGCCTATGGCTTCTACCGGCTTACAAAAAGGGGATGGAACACGCTGGACGCCATTGCCGCGGCCGCCCGGGCAAACAACGTCCCGATCTCCGCTGTCGGGTACGGCGGCAAGAAGGACCGGCATGCCCTGACCGAACAGTTCCTCTCGGTCCCTTCCCGGTACAGCCTGGATTTCGCCTCGAAGAACGTTTCCGTCGTACGGGAGGGGTTCGTGGACGACTACATCTCCCCTTTCCACCTGCTGGGAAACGATTTCCGCCTCACGGTCCGGGATCTCTCGGAGGCCGAAGCCCGTTCGCTCGAGAGGGGAATGGAACAGGTCTCGCGGTGGGGATTCGCCAATTATTTCGACGATCAGCGGTTCGGCGGCGTCTCGGAAGGAGCCTTCCTGGCAGAGCGGCTGATCCGTGGAGAATACACGGGGGCCCTGCAGCTGTTCTTCTGCACGATCCATCCCGAGGACCCGGCACCCGTGAAAGCCCTGAAGGCGATGCGCCGAAAGGCCTGGGGAGACTGGGCTGCCCTCCTTTCGCTTTCCCGCACCCGGGAGGAACGGGAAATCGCCGGCATGCTTTCCCGCGACTCCTCCCGGAGCGGACTGATCCGTGCCCTGAACGCGATCCCGCGGGAGGAGCTTTCCATGGCATTTTCGGCCTTCCAGTCCTTCCTGTGGAACCTCGCCCTTTCAAGGCTGGTCCGGCTCCACGGGAAGGGAACCTTCGAAGTCCCCGGAAAAACGGCCCCCACCCTCCACTTCGAAAACCTGGAACCGGAAAAGGAAAACCCCCTGCCCGGCATGGAGATTCCAACCGAGGCTGCAAAAATCGGCAATGCCGATCCGCAGGTCCGGAAAGTCCTGGACGAGGTTCTCCAGGGCCGGGGCATCCGGCGACCCCAGTTCAACATGAGGGAATTCCGGCGAACCTTTTTCAAATCCTTCCCCAGGAAAGCCGTTGTAAAGCCGGAAAACCTGGCATTTTCCGGTTTCGAACCGGACGAGCTCTACCCCGGAAAATGGCGGGCGACTCTCGGCTTTTTCCTGCCGAAAAGCTCCTACGCCACCATGCTCCTGAAAGCCATGACGGGAAACCCTTGATCTGCCGTCTTGACAGCCGGAAGCGGCTCGGCTATAAGTTAGGCAGTCCTAATAATGAATGGAGATCCCCATGAGAAGAACGTTGAACGCTCTCGAAGACGGAACGCAGGCGGTCATCGCCCAGATGCCCGAAGGGGAATGCGGCCAGCGCCTTGAAGCCCTCGGCCTCTATCCGGGAAAGTCCATCCGGAAGATCTCGGGAATGCCCTTCAAGGGCCCGGTGACGATCCTCCTCGACCAGAGGCAGATCGCGATCGGCCATGGGATTTCCTCGCGGCTCATCGTGGAAGTGGAACCTTCGGAAGGGAGCCGCTCCTGATGTCCTTTTGCGACGGCCGTTGCTCCGGTTGCAGCGGCTGCATTCCCCGTTCGACGCCCGATCCGGGTGAAGGCCGGGAAAACTGCACGAAGCGCATCCTTTTGACGGGAAACCCGAACGTCGGAAAGAGCGCTTTTTTTTCGCGCCTGACCGGCGTTCACGCGATTTCTTCCAACTACCCGGGCACAACGGTCGGCTTCATGGAAGGGACACTCGCGGTAGGCGGGACCTGCTACCGCCTGGTGGACGTGCCCGGAGCCTATACCCTCGAGCCGACCAACGAAGCGGAGGAAATCGCCCTCAAACTGATCGAGGAAGGCGCCGAGAAAGCCATCATCGTGCTGGACGCCACGGCGCTGGAAAGGAACCTCGTCCTGGCTCTCCAGGTCCTCGAGCGGGGACTTCCATCGATCGTCGCCCTGAACATGGTGGACGAGGCAAGGCACCGCGGCGTCCTGGTCGATTCCGCTGCCCTGCAGGAAGAATTGGGGGTGCCGGTCGTCCCCACGGTGGCGGTGACCGGGCAGGGCATCCGCGAACTGGTGGCGAAACTGGACGAGGCCCGTGTCTCCCCGCTTTCCAGCGTTCCCAGGGAAGAGCGCTGGCAGCGGATCGGATCGATCGTCGGCCGGGTCCAGAAAGTCGTCCACCGGCACCACACGTTTAGAGACCGCCTGGAGGACTTGAGCGTCCACAAATTCTGGGGGGCCCTCATCGGCATCGGGGTTCTCTCCCTGAGCTACGGCGCGGTAAGGGAGATCGGGGAAGGACTGATCAGCCTGCTCCTGGACCCCTTCTTCGAAAGAGCCGTCCGGCCGGTCCTGATGAAGATTTCGGAACTGCTGGGCCCCGGGTCCTTTCTCCATACCCTTCTGATCGGAACCCTGTTTGATGGAAAGATCGATTTCGAACTGAGCTTCGGGATGATTTCGACGGGGTTGTACGTCGAATTCGTCATGGTCCTGCCCTATATCGTGGCTTTCTATGCCGTCCTCAGCTTCCTCGAGGATTCCGGCTACCTGCCGCGCCTTGCCGTTCTGTTCGACGCCTTGCTGCACCGGCTCGGGATTCACGGCTATGCCGTCATCCCGACCCTCCTGGGACTTGGGTGCAACGTTCCCGGCATCCTGGCGACACGAGTCCTGGAGTCGAAGAGAGAGCGGTTCATCGCGGCCACGCTCATCTCCGTGGCAGTTCCCTGCGCCGCGCTTCAGGCCATGGTCGTCGGCGTGCTCGGAAACATCGGCCTTCGCTTCGTCCTCCTGGTCTACGGGGCCCTTTTCCTTTCCTGGATCACCCTGGGGAGGATCCTTCACCGGCTGCTCCCGGGGTTCAGCCCGGAACTGATCGTCGAGATCCCCCCTTACCGGATGCCTTCCCTGCAGGCCTTCGCCATGAAGCTCTGGTTCAGGGTCCGCGAGTTCCTCCTCGAAGCGACTCCCCTCGTCCTGGGCGGAATCCTCCTGGCAAACCTCCTGACCTCGACGGGAGTCATCGGCTTCCTTTCCAGGCTTGCCGCTCCGCTTTTCAACGTCGTCCTGGGGCTTCCCGCTTCAGCCGCCGGGGCCATCCTCCTGGGGATCCTGAGGAAAGACGTGGCGGTGGGGATGCTGGTTCCCCTCGGGCTTTCCCCAAACCAACTGGTCGTGGCAACGGTCACACTCGCCATGACCTTTCCCTGCATCGCCACTTTCGTCGTCCTGTGGAAGGAGCTGGGAGGGAAGGACACCTTGAAAAGCCTGGGCATCATGCTGGTTACCGCATTTGCCGCCGGGGGGCTCCTGAACGCTGCGTTCTCGCTCTTTCCCTAGGCTAGGCGGGAAAGGCCAGGCGGGAGAGCCCAGGGCCGACGGCAAACCGCCATCCAACCTCGAATACCGACTCCAGCACGGATTCGTCCACCTCGCTCGGACGAAAAACTCCAAACAAGCGACCTTCCTTGAGGAAGGCGATCCTCGAGGCATGGCGAAAGGCCAGGTTCACGTCGTGCAGGGCGACGGCGACACCTTTCCCTTCCTGGGCCAGCCCGGCAAGCCGTTCCATCACCAGGAGCGCGTGGCGCGGATCCAGGGAAGCGGTCGGCTCATCGAAGAGGCAGAACCGGGTGTCCTGCGCAAGAGCCCTGGCGAGGCAGGCCCGCTGGGCTTCGCCCCCGGAGAGCTCTGTCACGGGCTTTTCGCGGACCCTTTCCAGTTCCATCGCCTCCAGCGCTTCCTCTACCTTCCGACGGTCGATTTCGCCCGGATTTTCGAAGGGGCCGAGCCAGCAGGACCTCCCCATGAGGACGATCTCCTCCACGCGGAATCCCTGGGTGAAGGCAAACTGCTGCGGGACATAGGCGACCTGCCTTGAAACGCTCCTCCGGTCCATCCCGAGAACCGGCCGATCCTCCAGGAGGACCTCCCCCTCGAGAACTCTCACTACCCCGCAAAGCGCGGAAAGCAGCGTGCTTTTTCCGCTTCCGTTCGGCCCGAGAAGAGCCAGGACCTCCCCGGGACGGATCTCCAGGGAGAGTCCGTGGAGAACGGGCTGGCTTCCGTAGCCGGCGGAGACCCGTATCGCCCTCAGCATCAGGCCCGCCTCCAGAGAAGCACGCAAAAGACCGGCCCTCCGACGAGAGCCGTGATCACGCCGACGGGCAATTCCGAAAGGCCCCGTGCGGCCTGGTCCGCAACCAGCATCAGCAGCCCTCCCCCGAGGAAGGAAAGGGGCACGAGCCGGACGTGGTTCGGGCCGGCGAGGATCCGGACCAGGTGGGGAACAACCAGCCCCACGAAACCCACTACCCCGGAAAAGGACACGAAAACGGCTGTCGCAAGGGATGAGATCAACAGCAAGCCCATCCTCAGGCGCGGTTCGTTGACTCCGAGCGCCATCGCCGGGCTTCCGGACGCCACGATATCCAGGTCACGGTGCAGCCCGAAGCCCAGGACCGAGACCAGGATCGCCGCGGGGAAGCACCAGGCCGTGCTTCCCCAGGTGGACCCAGCGAAACTGCCCATAATCCAAAGGACGATCGCGGCCATCATCTGCCCCGACAGGGCCTTCAGCAGGGCGATGGCGGCGCTCAGGATGCTTCCGACGACCACCCCGGCCAGGATCATCCGGGGGGGCTCGCGAAGGGCACCCCGCCCTCCGAGGGCGAATACCACCCCCAGCGCGCCGACGCTTCCCGCGAACGCCCAGAAGGTGAGGAAGGGCAACTGGAAGGAGATGGCGGCCGCAGCCCCGAAGGCGGCTCCCGAAGCCACTCCCAGCGTATAGGGTTCAGCCAGGGGATTCAGCAGGAGGGCCTGGAAAAGGACCCCGCAGCAGGCGAGTCCCGCCCCGGTCGCCAGGGCGGTCAACGCCCTCGGCAGGCGGACATGCCAGATGACGGCCCTCGCGAGGCTCTCCTGGGAACCGGCAGGTCCGGCGGGACCCGTTGCAAGGATTTCCAGGACTTCCTGAAAGGGAATGCGGACATCCCCTGACAGAAGGGAATAGCCGAACGCTCCCGCCAAGGCAAAGGCGAGAAACAGGAATACGGATGCGAGTCGGAATTTGTCGCGGAAGGCTGCCAAGAAACCCACTCTCCTGTCCAGGGCTTTCGGCCAGTATAAAAGAAAAGGGGCGGAACGCGCATTCCGCGCGCCCGCCCCTGGACGGTCCGTTTGAAGGGAGATCCGTTTACAGGGCGATCGAAGAGTGGACCGGGATATAGGAATTCCCCGACAGGCCGCCGACGGTCGCGGTCACGTAGACCCACCCGCCCTCGGCATCCTTTTCCCAGCTGCCTGCGGCCTCGCAAATCCCGCAGATCGGTTCCTGCCCCGCCATATACCAGTTCCCCTTGCTGTCTTTCAACCACATGTCAAACCCTCCCTTTGCCAATTCGACAGGCCGCAGGACAAAACTTGCGGCGTCCAGAACGCCAACGCCCGCGAAGCTTCGTCTCGATCGTCTTATTCGGCTGGTGGGGACCGTGGTGAATTTCATCCGTTATCCTCCGTTCCAATTTCTTTGGGTCTTTATACCAGAAGTCAAAAATCCTGTCAACATCAGTTTATTTATAATGTATAACTAAACTTTTTCTGTCAGACAATTTCTTCGCATCCTCCGCGGGCATCCTTGCCTTGCACGCGCGGCTGCACCAGGACGACGTCCGGAAGCGCTCCCTGCCCCTTCAGGGCGTTCAGGAGAAGACGTGCCGCAAGGACCCCGGTTTCAAAGGCAGGCCAGACGAGCCTGAAAAGCCCCCCGTGTCCGCAATCCGTCCCTCGTCCCCAGGATACGACCGCCCGTTCCCCCGGGGCTGGATCCACCCCATCGCAGAACACCCATTCATCTTGCTCCCTCGCCTGTGTTTCTCCTTCTTCGAGCCGCTCCTCCATCTCTGGAAACAGGGCCTCCGCTCCCCGCCGGTAGACGACCGGCGCACCACGGGAAATGGCCCGTAGCTGCCGGATCCCCTCCTCCGTGTCGATGAGGACGGAACATGCCCCTTCAAGGCGGAACCCCACCGTCACCACCGGGATGCCCGGGTTTTTCCGAAGCTGGGGATCCAGGCAGAGCAGGCCGTCGATGCGGCGGGCCGTAAGGGTTCTCAGGAGGCTGTCCCAGGTGCACGGGACACCTCCTGTCGAACGGACCATGAAGTCCGTCCTTCCCTTGGCCAGGACTCGTTCGACACCGGACAGGAAACTGCCCGTCCACCCGGGTGCCAGCGTCCGGAAAACCACCGCGACCATCCCGCTTTTCCTGCTGGAGAGCCCTTTCGCCACGGCATCCGGTTCGTATCCAAGCCTTTTGACCGCTTCCCAGACCTTCTCTCGCGTGGCGAGGGAAATCCTCGGGTCCCCTTTCAGGGCCCGGCTGACCGTGGCCTTGTCGACCCCCGCCTCCCTGGCCACCTGGACCATCGTGACCCTCATGCTGCACGCCCCTTTCGTTCAACCGGTTGCAATTCTATCACCTGGGGAAGCACCCCGCACGCATCGGCTACAATGGACTCGATCCCTATGCCGATTGGAGGAATCCTCATGCTCATGATCGGAATTTTCGCCGCCGTCGTCGCCCTGGTGTTTGCCTGGTCCGTTTCCGTCTACAACCGTTTTGTCCGGCTTCGGAACCTGATGGCCGAGGCATGGAGCGGGATAGACGTCCAGCTCAAGCGGAGGGTGGACCTGGTCCCCAACCTCGTGGAAACCGTCAAGGGCTATGCCGGGCACGAGAAGGAACTTTTCGAAAAAATCGCCGCGAGCCGTGCCCAGTCGGTCAGCGCGGGTTCGGTCCGGGAGCAGGCCGCCGCGGAAAGCGCCCTGACGGCCTCCCTTCGGACGCTTTTCGCCGTGGCGGAAGCCTATCCCGAACTGAAGGCAAACACGAACTTCCTGGAACTCCAGAAGAGCCTGGCGGAGATCGAGGACCAGGTCCAGATGGCACGCCGTTACTACAACGGGACGGTCCGGGAAAACAACGTCCTCGTCGACAGTTTCCCCAGCAACCTCGTCGCTCGGCTTTCCGGCTTCGCGAAGGCGGATTTCTTCGAACTGGAAGACGATGCGGAACGCAAGGCCCCGCAGGTGCGTTTCAATTAGGCGGAACTGCAGATGATGACCCAAGCCCGGCGCCTGGCCCTCTTCCTGTTCCTCCTCGTCACAGTCCTGCTGGGCCTGTTCCCGGGACGCCCGCATGCGGAGGAAAGGATCCTCGAATTCGGAAGCGAAATCGCCGTCGGAAAGGACGCTTCGCTGCAGGTCACCGAAAGCCTTCGCGTCCGCGCCGAGGGAATCGCCATCCGGCGGGGGATCTACAGGGACTTCCCGACCCTCTACCGGGCACAGGACGGGAGCACCGTGGTCGTTCCCTTCGAGGTCCTGGCCGTGCTGCGGGACGGGCGTCCAGAACCCTACGAAGTCAAGCCCGCCTCGAACGGCAAGCGGGTTTTCATCGGGAACCCGGAGCGGTTCCTCCAGCCGGGGATCCATACCTATACCCTGGTCTACCGGACAGCCCGGCAAATTGGCTTTTTCCGGGATCATGACGAACTGTACTGGAACGTGACCGGAAACGGATGGCGATTTCCGATCGACTCAGCGTGGTGCGTCGTCACCCTGCCTGGGAAAGCCGGCATCACGATGACGGAAGCCTACACCGGGAAAATGGGGGAACGGGGAAGGGATTTCCGCATCCTCAAAGAGGCGGACGGAACGCCGCGATTCGTGACGACCCGCCCCCTGCTTCCGGGCGAGGGGTTTTCCATCGTCGCAGGATGGCCGAAAGGAATCGTTCCCGAGCCCTCGTCCCTTGACCGGCTCAAGTGGAAATTCCGGGACAACGCAGGGCGGATCGCCCTTTTCGCAGGGCTTGCGGTCGTGCTGCTCTACTATCTCCTTGTCTGGTTGCGGTATGGACGGGATCCGCGCCCCGGAACGATCATCCCCCGCTTTGCTCCCCCGGAGGGCTACTCCC